>JALSIA010000228.1 GCA_026981865.1 Thermaceae bacterium | reverse complement strand
AACGGCGATGAGCACCCCCGACTCGGTGCGGCTCTGGAGCGAACTCGCGGGGGCCCGCGCCGAGGCGCCGGTGCGCTACCCCGACCTGGACCCCGACGACGGCGGCACGGTCACCCGCAACGATTATGCCGGCGGCGGGCGCGTCTGGGTGCGGCTCTACACCGTGGGCGGCGGCGGGCACGCCGCCCCGAGCCTGCGCGAGCGCTACTCGGAGCTCTTCGAACGCTACTTTGGTCACCAAAACCACGACATCGAGGCGGTGGAGGAGGTGTGGCGTTTCTTCCACGGGGCGGGGCCGGTTCAGGGGCTCGCCGGCAGGTAGACGACCGATCCCGCCTGGCCGCCCGCCAGCCGGTTGTGCTCGGCCAGGTTGGGATCGAGCAGGTCGAGCACCAGCAGCCGGCCCGGCCCGACGAGGTAGGCGTAGTCGTCGGGGGTAATGACCGCGTCGCGGAAATCGCCGTTGCGCAGCAGGTCGTCCTGGCCGCTGCGCCGCAGCGCGTAGCCCGAATCCGCCGCCACCAGCCAGCCTGAGGGAAGGGGACGGATCCAGCGCAAGCCCGTGAGCGCGAGCGCGGGCCCGCGGTAAACCGGGGCGTCGCGGCTGCCGGCCTCCCAGGTGTAGAGCACGACGTCCGAAAGGCGGTCGACGGCGATGCCCAGGCGCTGCTGCCGGTCCCAGTCGGCCGCCAGCGCCTCTACGGTAACCAGGCCGCCGACCACGAGCTCGAGCGGATCGCCGGGAGGATTGGGGTAAACGAGGCTAAATCCGTCCGTTGCGGGGCGCAGCCGCACCACGCGGTCGCCTTCGCCCAGCAGGTAGCGGGTGCCCTCGGGGTCGCCGCTGCGGTCCACGGGCTCGAGCGCCGGGTCGGCCAGCGCCACCGTCCAGACGCCGGAGGCTCCGCAGTCGACGAGCAGGTGGTTCTCGCCCTCCTGCAGCGTGCCCGCCCCGCAGACGGTCCCGAGCGCCAGGTCCACCGTCGGTGGAGCCGGCGGCGGGGCCTGGTCCACGTCCGCCCCCGCGAGCGGGTAGGCCCGCAGCGCCTCCGGAGCCAGCACCCACAACCGGGTCTCCCCCGCCGGCCGCGCCAGGTCCAGCACCGTCGCGCCCAGGTCCCACGACCCCAGGGCCGCGGCGGGCTCGGTGCCCGCGGGGTAAAACACGACCTGCTCCCCCTCGCCCACCGCAAGCAGCAGCTCGAGCGGGGGCTCCTGGGTGCCGGTGCAGGCGGCGATCAGCAGCACCAACGCGGCAAGTCCCCAAAGTCGCTTCACAATCCTCCCTCCCAGGGCATGCGGATGCCGCTTTCGTCGAAGAGGAAACGCGCGCTCTGGTCGCCGTAGAGGAAGGCGATCCGCGCCGAGGGCGCCGCCGCGTCCAAGGTGAAGCGCAGCGCCCAGCAGCAGCGGTCGAGGGTGACGACGAAGCGGGGCTCCAGCGGCGGCCAGCCCTCCGAGGTGCGCACCTCCTGGGTCAGCAGCGCGCTCAGGTAGAGGCGGGTGTTCTCCTCACCGCGCCAGCCCAGGGTGAACCCAAAATCCTTGAACGAAAGCTTGCGGTCGTCCGCGGCGTAGCGGGCGTACTCGAACCCGCCCTGCACGCTCAGCGCCGGCCAGGTGTCGCCCCCGGACCAGACGTCGAACCCCCCTTTGATCGAAGCCTCTTCGAGGTAGACCACCTCGTCGCCGGTCTCCGGGAGGTGCCAAGCGGCGCTCACGTTCCAGGTGCTCCTCAGGTCGGCGAAGCGGGAACCGAACCGCAGGGAGCCCGGGCCGAAGCGCCCCTGCGCCCCGTCCCAGCGCTCCAAAAGGGTGAGGCGGTGCTCCTTCCAGGCCGCGGTGAGGGTGAGCTGGTGGTCGCGGAAGTTGGGGTCCCCGGGATCCTCGGTGAAGAACGAGGTGTGGTCGAGCCGCACCGAGAAGGGGCCCCAGCCGGCGCCGATCCGCCCGTTCAGGCGCCGGCCGTCGTGGTCGTAGGTCTCGCTCAGGCTGTAGCGCGCGCTTCCAGGGCGCAACTCGAAGGCGGCGCGGGTCTCCCGCGGCCGACCCTGGTTGAGGTCGCGTTTGTGGGTCAGGCTGAGGTTGCCGCCAGGGAGCGCGTAGCTCGCGCGCAGCAGCAGGTCGTCGTAAGCGGCGTCGAGGTAACGGTAGCCGGTCTGCGCGCTCGCGGCCAGATCACCAAGGCGCAGGCTGAGGCGGCCGCTGGTGGTGCGGTGCCGCCCCTCCTGGGGGTCGTAGAGGTGGTCAAGCTTCAGGGCCAGCGGCCCCGGCCGCGCCTCGAGCCCGGCCTTAAGGGGCGCGTAGACGGCCTGCTCGAGGTCGCGCCCTCCCGAAGCGGTGAGCACGAGCCCAGGCAGCACGCTCCAGCGCGAGCTGGCCTTGAAGTCGAGCTTGCGTTCAGGGCGGATGTAGTCGCGGGCGAAGAAGGCCTCGCCCTCCGCCACCCGCCGCTCGAGCCGCGCTTCCACCCGCAGCCCCCCGAGCGTTTGCGACGCCCGCAGGATACTGCGCCAGTCGACCTGGCGTTCGCCGGTGTCGTAGTACCAACCCTTGAAACGGTTCTCCGCGCTCAGGCGGAACCCTTTCCACGGCGGTGAGGGCCGGAAGACGTCGAGGTGGTCCACGTAGATTCGCCCGGCGCTGGCCCAGACCCCGGCGGCGCGCGCCGAGCGGTTGAGCTCGTTGGTGCGGTCGAAGTACCCGCCTGCGTAGAGGCTGCCCTTGACGCTGAATCCGCCGCCGCTCCAGCCCCGCGTCCAGCGCAGCACCATCTCGGGGACGGTCCGCGCCGCCGGCGGCCCCGCCGCCCCCAGGTCGAGGTAGGTCTGCAACCGGAACTCGGCGCGCGGTTCCTCCCGCCCCAGGGCGCGGCTGCTCAGCTTGAGGCGCACCCGTCCCGAGGCGGTGTTCTCGCGCCGCTCCAGGCTGAACTCGTGCCGCCAGCCGTCCTCCTTGAGCCGGTACTCGGCCTTGAGGCTCCACCGCGGCGGGTCCGCGGCCTGGGCGGCGCTCTTCCACTTGAAGGCGGTGGCCTGGTAGAAGGGCAGGTCGCGCAGGTTCTTGTCGCCCATGCGGTAGTCGAGCTGTGCCTCGAGGGTGCCCCGCGCCGCGCCCACCTCGGGCGGAAGGTAGAGGGCGCGGTAGTGCTCGTAGGCCGCGCCCGCCCCCCAGTGGTCCACCCCCAGACCCCAGCCGCGGTTCTCGAACCAGCGCAGCAGCGTGAAGCCCAGGCCGTTTCGGGTCACGTAGGGCAGGTCGGCACTGACGAACCAGCCGTCGGTGGGGTCGCTGCCCACCTCGACCCGGGGCCGCCGTTCGGAGAAGTGCAGCAGCAGCACCGGCGAGTAGAAGGTCACTTGGCCCCGGGTGTAAACGGTCACGTCGTAGGCCACCAAGCGGTCGCCGGGGTAGAGGATCACCTTGCGCGCTTTGAAGCTGTAGTCGTAGGGGTCCTGGCCGCAGCGCGCACAGGGGGTGAACTCCCCCTGGGTCAGGAGGATCTGGCCCATCACGCGGGTCGCTTCGGGGCCCCACAGGTCGATGCCGCCGCTTTGGATGTGCACCTCCAGGGCGTCGAGGCTCTCGTCGTCGAGGTAGAGCTCGAGGTAGTCGGCTTCGGTAACCCGCCCCTCCGCGTCCTGGTAGAAGACCTGGCCGATCAGGATCAGGCGGCGCGCCGAACGGTCGTACTCCACCCGGTCGGCGCGCACCTCCTCGCCTTTTTCCAGCTTGAGGATCACCGGCTCGCCCACGAGCACCACCAACTCGCTGTCGCCTACCTTGCGCAGCTCGAGCCGGTCGGCCTGGGTCACCTCGATCCGCCCCGCCAGCGCCCACCCTGCGAGCAGCGCGACCAGCATCCAGACGCCTGCCCTCACCGTTTGCCTCCAAGCAAGAGCAGGCCCGCCACCCCCGCGTAGAGCAGGTCCGGTCCCCAGGCGGCGAACCAGGGGGCGAGCACCCCTTGCTCGCCCATGATCCGGAAGACACTCCAGGTCGCGTAGTAGAAGAAGGTCAGCGTCACCACGCCCACCATGCCCAGGCTGCGGCTGCCGCCCAGCATCCAAAACGCCAGGGCCACCGCGAAGAGCGCGAAGGCCACGCTCGCCGCCGGTTCGGCCCACTTGCGCCAGTAGGCCGTGGCCTCGGCGTGGTAGGGGCGGCCGAACTTCTTGTACTCGGCAATGCGGCGGCGCAGTTCGGCCAACGGCAGATCCGCGGGTTTGGTCGGCGGGCTCACCGCCAGGTCCTCGAGCGGCAGCAGCCCCCGCTCGAACTCGGTGATCGTGCGCGGCCGGGAACCGTCGAAGGTTACGCGCATTCCCGCGTCGAGCACCAGCCGCCCCGGCTCGAAACGCCCGCGCTTGGCCGTCAACACCTCACCCTCCGAGAGCACCCGCACGTCGCCGAACCCCTGCCCGTCCACCTGCCCCACGTAGATCGTGCGCCCGTAGGCGTCGCGGAAGAAGGTCCCCGGCTGCAGCAGCGCCCGCGGCTTGGCCAGGATCGCCTCCCGCAGCACCTGATTGGCCCGTTGCAACTCGCGCGGCACCCAGCTCTCCCCGGCCACGAAGCCCACGAGCGCCAGCAACGCCCCGAAACCGACGAGCACGCCCAACACCCGCTCCCGGGGGATGCCCGAAGCGAGCAGCACTTTGAGCTCCGAATCCTCGGCCATGCGGCTAAGCGCCAGCAGCAACGCGAACAGGTAGGCGATGGGCAGGCCCCGCACCAGCGCCTCAGGCACCCGGTGGGCCAAGTACTGCCCGATCGAAAGGGGGTCGGCGCCGCGTGCCAAAAGTGGCGCCAGCACCTCGAAGAGCACCCCGCCGAGCAGCAGGAGGACGACCACGGCCAGCCCGCCGAGCAGGTAGGCCCCCACCTCGCGCAGCAGGTAGCGGCCGAGGGTGTTCACAGCAGCCTCCGTGTGCCTGCGAGGGCCAGCGCGAAGTAGACCGCGTCGGCCAGCCAGGCGCCGTAGGGCCCCACCACCGCGAACCGCGCCAGCTGCGCCGCCAGCGTCCAGAGCACGTAGTAACCGAAGATCAGCAGCACCACGGCCACGAAGGCCCAGGCGGCTTCACGCAACGAAAGCCCCACCACCGCCGCCAGCCAGGCGAGCGCGATCACCCCCACGGCGTCGGCGTGCCGGCGCTGCAGCGGGAAACGGGCCTGGGGGTCCACCTTGGCGAGCTCACGCAGCTCGGCCATGGGCAGCGACTCGTAGGTGGTCTTCTTCTCGACGAAACGTGAGGGAAAGGGCAGCGGGATCGTGTCCCAGAACTCAGGGCGCGCCCCCGGGACCGTCTTCCAAGCGTTCTTGAGCACCCAGTTGGCGTCCTTCCAGACCCCTTCGTCGGCGCTCCAGACCACGCCGTCGGGGGTCACCACGCGCACCCCCTGAAGGCGGCCGCCCCCGGCGTCGTCGGGGTAGACGCGGCGGGCGTAGTAGACCCCGAGCCCCTGAGGGGCGTAGGCCGCGTTGGTAAGGACGCCGCTGGGGGCGTGCCCGTAGTAGATCTCGTAGATCAGGTCGTCGTAGCGCGCCTGGGCCTCGGGCTTGACCCAGCCGGCGTTGACCCAGGCGATTCCCGCCACGAAGACCGCCAGGCCCAGCACGGGCGCGAGCAGCCGAACGGGCGCGATGCCCGCGGCGTAGACGGCCTTGAGCTCGGAGTCGCGTATCCAGCGGGCCAGCGCCACCAGCACCGCGAAGACGAGGCCCAGCGGCAGCGCCACCCCCAGGGTGTAGGGCATGCGGTAGAGCACCAGCTCTCCGACCTGGGTCCAGGTCGTGCCGCGGCTGAGGAAGACCCCCGAAAGCGACGAGAGCAGATCGGTGGTCACGAGCCCGATGAAGAGCAGGGTTCCCAGCAGGTAGGGCGTCAGGATCTCGCGCAGCAGGTAGCGCTGGAGCACGAAAAAATTATAGGCAGCCAGGGCATGAGAAAGCGCCGGAACCGCCCCGGGAAGGATAAAAACGAAAAGCGGGCCGCAGCCCGCTCGATGGTGCGCCCGGCAGGAATCGAACCTGCGACCTAGCGCTTAGGAGGCGCTTGCTCTATCCGACTGAGCTACGGGCGCCCGCAAGCCCGATTCTAGCACGGCCCAACCCTTCTTTTCGCGCTCGGGCAGGCGCCCGACGGCGCTGCCCGGACCGGGGCTGCGGGGAAAGCGGGCAGCCAAAGGCGCGTCATGCCTCGGGTTCGCATCCGTCCACCGAACCCGGAAGCGGGGCGTTGGCGGCCGCGGCTAGAAGCTGACGACCTGAAAGCCTTCGTCCACGGCCTCGACCAGGTCGGCACCGATGTAGGTTACCTCGAACCCCGCCAGCTCGAGCGGCCCCCCGGTGGTCTCCAGGATCCGCCGACAGACGAGGGGCACGATCCCGCGTTCGGACAGGGCGCTCAGGACCTCGCCGAAGTCGGGGTCCCTCGCGAGCGGCACCCGCACCCCGTCGGCGAAGAAGATCACCCGCACCTCCGCCCCGCGGTCGTGAGCGACCCGGGCGAAGGTCAGGCCCGAACGCACCTTGAGCTTTTCGGCCGGTCCGCTGTTGATGAGCACCAGGATCTTGGCCATATCCGACTTTAGCACCCGCACGAAGCGGAGCAGGCCCCAAAGGGCCTGCTCCTCCTGGTCGGGGCGAGAGGATTTGAACCTCCGACCACCTGAACCCCATTCAGGTGCGCTTCCTGGCTGCGCTACGCCCCGCAGCGTCCCTTAGTTTAGCCGGGGGCCAAACCCTTGTCAACGAAGCTCCCGCCGCGGTTCAGTTGAGCAGCCGCCCTTTGAGCGCCAGCTCGCGGGCGCGGTCGGCGTAGCCGCGCAGCGTCTCGCGCCACTCGTCGGAAGGCGGCAGGTAGGGTAGCAGGCGTTCGGCCAGCTCGGCCACCTCGGTGGGGTTGGGGTAGCCCGTCTGGGCGAGCACGTCCACGATCATCTCGGTGGCCGTCACCCAGTCGCGGTCGCCCTCGCGCGCCGCCGCCGCGGCGGCGCGGTAGTGCGCCAGCGCCTCGTCCCAGGCCCCCACGTCGTAGGCACGGTTGCCAAGGATCAGGTGGGCGGCCGGCACCGTGCCCAGCTCGAGCGCCCGCCGCGCCGCGTCGTCGGCCGCCGCGCCGTCGCCCAGTCGGTAATAGGCCTCGGCCAGGTCGGCGAGGGCGTGCGAGCGGTGGGGGTAGGCCTCGTCGCTCGCGACCTTGCGCAGCAGCGCCTCGGCGCGGATCAGGTCCCCGTGGTCGAGCTCGAACAGCCCCCACTCGTGCCAGACGAAGGGCAGGTCCCCGACCG
>JALSIA010000227.1 GCA_026981865.1 Thermaceae bacterium | reverse complement strand
TCTTCCGCCAGGTCGAGGCGACCTTCGGTTCGGTCCCCATCCTGGCCGAAGACCTGGGGCTGATCACCCCCGAGGTGGAAGCCCTGCGCGACCGGTTCGGGCTGCCCGGCATGAAGGTGCTGCAGTTCGCTTTCACGGGCGAGGACAACCCCTTCCTGCCCCACAACTATCCGGAGTCGGGCAACTGCGTGGTCTACACCGGGACCCACGACAACGACACCACCCGCGGCTGGTGCGAACACGCCCCGGACGCGGAACTCGACTTCATGCGCCGCTACCTGGAAGCCCGCGGGATCGCCTACCGCGGCTGCCGGGACGCTCCCTGGGCGCTGATCGAGCTGGCGCTCGCGAGCCGCTGCCGGATGGCCGTCTTTCCGCTGCAGGATCCGCTGGAACTGGGGTCGGAGGCGCGGATGAACTTCCCCTCGCGACCCGAGGGGAACTGGGCCTGGCGCTACTCCGCCCAGGACCTCACCTCCCGGCTGGCCGAGCGGCTAAGGGGACTGGCGGAGCGCTACGCGCGCCTCAGACGCGGATGATGACGCGCGCGCCTTCGTCCATCAGGTGAATCGTGTCGATGAAGCGCACCACCCGGGTCTTGTGACCCATGGCGATCGTGTGGGTGCGGGCGCCGCCGCCGAAGAAGCGCACGCCCTCGAGGATGTCGCCGTCGGTGATGCCGGTGGCGGCGAAGACGATCTCGTCGCCCGGGGCGAGCTCGTGGGTGCGGTAGATCTTGTTTTCGTCGCCTCCCATCGCGTGCAAGCGCTCGCGCTGTTCGTCGTCTTCGGGAAGGAAGCGGGCCTGGATCTCCCCGCCCAGGCACTTGAGCGCGGCAGCGGCCAGCACCCCTTCGGGCGCTCCGCCGGAGCCCATGACCGCGTGCACGCCTGTGCCGCGGATCGCCGCCGCCAGGGCCGCGATCACGTCGCCGTCGCCGATCAGCTTGACGCGGGCGCCGGCCTCGCGGATCTCGCGGATCAGCCGTTCGTGGCGCGGTCGGTCGAGAACGACGACGACCAGGTCCTCGACGTTGCGGTTCATCGATAGGGCGATCGCCTTCAGGTTGGCGCTCACGGGCCAGCTGAGGTCGACCTTGCCGGCGGCGGGCGGCCCGACGATCAATTTGTCCATGTACATGTCGGGGGCGTGGAAGAGCCCGCCCTTCTCGCTGATGGCGATCACCGTGACCGAGTTGGGCAGGCCCTTGGCGGTGATGTTGGTGCCCTCGACCGGGTCCACGGCGATGTCCACCTCGACGCCGCCCTTGCCCAGCTGCTCGCCGATGTAGAGCATGGGGGCCTCGTCCATCTCGCCTTCGCCGATCACCACCGTGCCGCTGATCTCCATCTCGTTCAGCTGCTTGCGCATGGCTTCGGTGCCGGCTTCGTCCACGGCGTGCTTGTCGCCCTTGCCCGAAAAACGCGAGGCCGCCAGGGCGGCCTGTTCGGTGACGCGGACGACCTCGAGGACCAGCTTGTTCTCGATGCTCATGCCCTCAGCCTAACAAAGGTACGCAGCGCCGGGCGAGGGTTTCAGGCGTCTTCTGCGGGTTGGTGCCGTTCGGCGAGCACGCGCGCCAGGTCGGCCGGTTCCAGGCCGCGTTCGGCCAGGGTAAGCAGCAGGTGGAAGAGCAGGTCGCTGGCCTCCCAGGCAAGCTCCCCATCGTCCGGGTTCTTGGCGGCGATGATCACCTCGCCCGCCTCCTCGCCGATCTTCTTGAGGATGCGGTCGAGGCCGGCGGCGTGCATCTTGGCGACGTAGGAGCCCTCAGGCATCGTTTCGAGGCGGTCCCGGATCGTGCGCCAGACCTGCTCGAGCACCCAGCCCAGTGGCGGCGCGGCCTCTGCGGTCACCGGGTTGTGGAAGCAGCTGCGCTTGCCGGTGTGGCAGGCGGGGCCGTGCGGGTGCACCCGGTAGAGCACGGCGTCGCCGTCGCAGTCGAGCCGCATCTCCACCAGGTCCTGGACGTGGCCCGAGGTTTCCCCCTTTTTCCAGAGCCGCTGGCGGCTGCGCGAGTAGAGGTGGGTTTGGCCGGTTTCGAGGGTGCGCTCGAGCGCCTCGCGGTTCGCCCACGCCAGGGTGAGCACCTCGCCCGATTCGGCGTCCTGAATGACGACGGGCACGAGCCCGCGTTCGTCGAACTTGACCGCGTCCAGGTTCATTCGATGTCCTCCCGCATGGGGATGCCGCGCTGGGCCAGGTAGCGCTTGAGCTCGGGGATGGGGATCTCGCCGAAGTGGAAGACGCTCGCCGCCAGCGCGGCGTCGGCCTTCGCCCGCTCGAAGACCTCGGCGAAGTGCTCGGGCGCGCCCGCGCCGCCCGAGGCGATGACGGGAATCCCGACCGCCTCGGCCACCGCGCGGGTGAGCTCGAGGTCGTAGCCGGCCTTGGTGCCGTCGGCGTCCATGCTGGTGAGCAGGACCTCGCCCGCGCCCAGCCGCTCGCCCTCGCGCGCCCAGGCCACCGCGTCCAGGCCCGTGGGCTGGCGCCCGCCGGCGACGTAGACCTGCCAGCGCCCGGGCCCGACGCGCTTGGCGTCGATGGCCAGCACCACCGCCTGCGAGCCGAAATGGTCGGCCAGATCGCGGATCAACCCGGGCCGCGCTACCGCCGCCGAGTTCACGCTCACCTTGTCGGCGCCCGCGAGCAAGAGGGCCCGCGCGTCCTCGAGGCTGCGCACCCCGCCGCCGACGGTGAAGGGGATGAAGACGCGCTCGGCCACCCGGCGCACCATTTCCAGCACCAGCGGCCGGTTCTCGTGGGTGGCGGTGATGTCGAGGAAGACGAGTTCGTCGGCGCCGCTTCGGTCGTACGCCACGGCCGCTTCGACCGGGTCGCCGGCGTCGACCAGGTTGACGAAGTTGACGCCCTTGACCACGCGGCCCTCGTGGACGTCGAGGCAGGGGACGATGCGACGCGCCAGCACGGAGGCGATTCTACCAGAGCCGGCGAACCCCCAGCGCGTCGAAGCCGGGGTCGGCGCTGATGACGGTCAGGTTCTCCAGCCGCGCCTGGGCGGCGAGGATGCGGTCGAAGGGATCCTTGTGGGGAGCCTTCATGCTTCCCGCGTAAAGGGCGTGGGTGCTGAGGATGGCGAGCTCGACCGCACCAAAGCGTGCCAGATGCGCCGGGTATTCGAGAAGCAGCTCCTCTACGTTCAAATCGGGGTAGTTGAGTTTTCCGATCCGGTGCTTAGTGGCGATCTCCCAGGCCGAGGCGCTGGATACGTAAAGCGCGTGGTCGAGGTTTTCGATGGCTTTGCGTGCCGCAGGAGAAAGCCGGTGGGGTTCGTAAAAGGAAAAGAGCAGAACGTGCGTGTCTACGAGGAAGTCGGTTCCCACGCCTCGAGCTCCTCTTCGGGCAAGGGTTCGAAGAAGCTGTCGGGTACGCGCCCCGCCAGGAAGCCGAGTTCGCGCTTGCGTCCGGATAGTGGCACGAGCTTGGCGACCGGTTTGCCCCGTTTCGCCAGCACGATCTCCTCCCCCCGCAGGGCCGCTTCCAGCAGCTCGGAGAGCTTGGCCTTGGCCTCGGCGACGTTGACGACCCGCTTCATGCCTGCAGTTTAACTTGGTCAAGTAGACATGGTCAAGTAACTGAGAACCTCGACGTGGTGGGTGTAGGGGAAGAAGTCGTAGGGGCGCACGAAGTCGAGGCGGTAACCGCGCTCCGCAAGCCGGGCCACGTCGCGCGCCCAGGTGGCGGGATCGCAGGCGATGTAGACGATCCTTTCCGGCCTTAGCTCCACCAGCGCCGCCAGCGTCTCCTTCGCCAGCCCCGAACGCGGCGGGTCCACGGCCACCAGCTCGGCGGGGCCGAAACGGGCCGCTTCGCGGGCGTCGGCGCGGGCGAAGCGGACGTTTTCGAGCCCCAGCCGTGCGGCGTCGGCGCGCCCTTTTTCGATGCTGCGCCGGTTCAGGTCGGTGATGGTGACCCGAGCGTAGTGTCGGGCCAGAAAGAAGCCCAGCACCCCCGAGCCGCCGTAGAGCTCGAGCGCGCTTCCCCCGGAGCCGGCCAGCCGGGCCGCCTCGGCGTAGAGCGCGGCGGCAGCCCCTGGGTTCACCTGGGCGAAGCTGACCACGTCGATCTGCACCTCCAGTTCGCCGTAGCGCTCGAGCAGCGTCTCCTTGCCCGCGAGCAACCGCGTCGGCCCGCGGAATCGGCCGCGTGGGTCGGCCGCTCCCCACCAGACCCCGGCGATGCCGGCCTCCACCAGCCCCTCAGCGGCCTTGCGAAAGTGGCGTGTCTTGCCGCCGACGAGGCCCAGCTGCACCTCGCCGGTGTGCAGGCTGCCGCGCAGGGCCACCTCCTCGAGGCCCACCAGCGGCCAGGAGTTCAAAAGCCTCAGGGCCTCCCGCAGCGGCTCCGCCAGCAGCGGGTCGTCCTCCACCCGCACGAGCTCGCCCGAGCCGGGGATCCGGTAGGCCAGGCCGCCGAGGGGGTGCAGCGCGAACTGGGCGGCGGTGCGGTAGCCCAGCGGGGCGGGGGAGGGGCGGATGGGATGGACCTCCGCTTCCAGGCGGGCGACCCGCGCCAGCGACTCGCGCACGAAGCCCTCCTTGACGGGCCGCTGGGCCTCGTAGGCGAGCGGCAGGTCCGCGCCCGGGGGCAGGCCCGGGTCCTCGCGGTCGGGCGAGGGCTCGATCACCGCCAGCACCTTGCCCTCGAGGTGGTTTTTCTTGCGCTCCGCGCGCACCCGCACGCGTTCCCCGGGCAGGGCGCCGCGCACCAGCAGTACCCCCTCGTGGGTGCGGGCCAGGCCGAAACCACCGGGAACGAGTTTTTCGATGACGGCTTCCAGATCCATGACCTTGCAGTCTACGCGATTTGCGTTGAGGACGCGAACCCGTATAATCATACCGTGGTTTAAGGAGGTATGCACATGAAGAGAATTCTATGGTTGGCTTCGCTAGTATTGGTCCTAGGCTCTTTGGGAATGGCGCAGAAGTTCCGCACCTTCCCGGAGATCAAGCAAAGCGGGAAGATCCTGATCGGCACCGAGGGTGCCTTCCCGCCGTTCAACTT
>JALSIA010000226.1 GCA_026981865.1 Thermaceae bacterium | reverse complement strand
TGCGCGCCTTTGCCAAGGAACGGCTGGCCGCCTACAAGGTGCCCAAGCTCTGGGAGTTCAGGGACGACCTGCCGAAGACGGCGGTGGGGAAGATTCTCAGGAGGATGCTGAAGTAACCAGGGGCGCGATCGACCTTTGCGCGCCCGCCCGGTATACTGAAGGCTAAGAAAACTGGAGGCGCAACATGGAACGACCCTGGTACGCCCATTACGACGAAGGGGTGCCACGCGAAGTGGACTACCCCGAGGTTCCCCTCTACGAGCTGATGCGCAGGACCGCGGAGGCGAACCCCGACCAACAAGCCCTCGACTTCCTGGGCCGACGAATGAGTTACGGCCAGCTATGGGAGGAGACGCGCCGGTTCGCGCGCGCCCTCCAGGACCTCGGGGTCCAGCCGGGCGACCGCGTGGCCATCATGCTGCCCAACACCCCGCAGTTCGTCATCGCTTTCTACGGCGCGTTGCTGGCCGGCGCCGTGGCCGTGAACACCAACCCGCTCTACACCCCGCGCGAGCTCTCGCACCAGCTGCGCGACTCGGGCGCGGAAACGCTCGTGATCCTCGACCTGCTCTGGCCCCGCTACGCGGAGGTGGCCGACGAGGTTCCGGTGAAGCGCGTGGTGACCACCGGCCTGCAGGACTACCTGCCCTTCCCCAAAAACTGGCTCTTCCCGCTCAGGGCCAAGAAGGAAGGCCGCTGGGTGAACCTGCCGCGCGACCCGAAGCGCCACGACTGGAAACGGCTGCTCCAGGCCCCGCCCAGCCCCGAGGCGCACCCGATCGAAACCGACGACCTGGCGCTGCTGCAGTACACCGGCGGCACCACCGGGGTTTCCAAGGGCGCGATGCTCACCCACCGCAACCTGATCAGCAACGTCTACCAGGTCGACGCCTGGGAGCCGGGGCAGGTTTGGAAGAACGGCGTCATGCTCAGCGTGATTCCCTTCTTCCACGTCTACGGCATGACGGTGAGCATGAACTACTCGGTGATGCGGGGCATGAAGATGGTCCTCCTGCCGCGCTTCGAGATCGCCGAGGTGGTGGCGGCGATCGAGAAACACCGGGTGACCCACTTCCCTGGCGTGCCCACGATGTACGTGGCCTTCAACACCTTCCCGGGCATCGAAAAGCGCAACATCCGTACCATCAAGGTCTGCCTCTCGGGCGCGGCGCCGCTGCCCGTCGAGGTGGCGACCAAGTTCGAGGAACTGACCGGCGCCAAGCTGGTGGAAGGCTACGGCCTCACCGAGGCGGCTCCGGTGACCCACTGCAACCCGCTCTACGGCGAGCGCAAGGTGGGCTCGATTGGCCTGCCCTTCCCCTCGGTCGACGCCTACTGCGCCGGCCCCGACGGCGACCCCCTACCTCCGGGCGAGGTGGGCGAGCTTGTGGTCAAGGGGCCCAACGTGATGAAGGGGTACTGGAACCGGCCCGAGGAGACGGCGCAGACGCTGAAGGACGGCTGGCTGTTCACGGGCGACGTGGCGCGGATGGACGAGGAGGGGTACTTCTACATCGTCGACCGCAAGAAGGACATGATCATCGCCGGCGGGTACAACATCTACCCGCGCGAGGTGGAGGAGGTGCTCTACCAGCACCCGGCGGTCAAGGAGGCCGCGGTGGTGGGGGTGCCCGACGCCTACCGGGGCGAGACGGTGAAGGCCTTCGTGGTGCTCAAGGAAGGGTACGAAGGCCAGGTGAGCGAGGAGGACCTGCGCGCCTTTGCCAAGGAACGGCTGGCCGCCTACAAGGTGCCCAAGCTCTGGGAGTTCAGGGACGACCTGCCGAAGACGGCGGTGGGGAAGATTCTCAGGAGGATGCTGCGCAAGGAAGAGGAAGAAAAGCAGCGTTCCGAAGGGTAGCGTCCGGTCGCCCGCCGCGCCCCCGCGTCCGCTGACGCGGGGGCGTACCTTGGTCCGCACGTGCCCCGGTCGATCGGGAACGATGTGGTAGCATACTGGCATGAAAACAACCAAGTTGCTTTTGCTTCTATGGGCTGGCCTCGTATTCTCCTTGGCCCTCGCCAACGACCCATGGGGCCTCGAGGTGCTCGAACAGAGCGCCCTCCAAGGAATCGAGCCGCGCTCCCGCGAAGACGCCCTGGGCCTGGCGTTGGACGTTGACGTCGAGGACCTGGCGGCATTGTTCGCGGAGCTGCCGCAGTCCTACCTGGACCGCTTCGAGAACCTTGGCCCGGTGCGGGAGGACGAGCCGCGCCTCAGGCCCGGTGAGCCGCTCTACGTGGAAACGCCCTTCCGCAGGGACACGCCCCCGCCGCCTAACGCCCGCATCCGCCGCCTGCTCATCGACAAGGCCAAACGCTTTCTGGCGCGCAACGGCGTCGACGCGGGGAACGCGGACTACGACCGCTGGCTCGAGCTGGCCAAGACCTGGTACTGGAGGGACGTGCTCACCCAGGCGGGCCCGCGCTATGTGGTGCCGCTCTTCAACGCCCGCGGGGAGTGCATGGGCACGGTCGTCGTGCCTGCCTGGAAGCATCCGGGCAGCATCGACAGCATAGTGACGACCTGCCAACGCAACTACCCCTACCTCAACCAAGACGACGCCCGCAAACGGCTGGCCGAGGAAGGTCTCGAACCCGTCCGCGGCCTCGTGGCCGCCTTCCTGCCCGGTCCAGCCAACCTCCGGCCCTTGGGCGTCTGCGACGCGGCCAATACCTACGGCGACGGACGCCTGGGCGTCTGGACCGATGGGGTGCACGCCGTCGGCGTGGCCAGCGGCAACGTTTACCGGCTCACCCAACCGTTCGACGATCTGAAGCGGCTTGCGGAAAGGCTGCGCTACGCCGTGCAGTACGTGCAGGCACCCGACGAGGACCCGCGGCGGATCGCGCCGGTCTACCCGGGTTTCTTCGAACTCGTGGGCTGCGGCGACCCCAACCGCAACGACTACGAGGGGACCCGGCCGCTCGCGCGCCTGCCCCTTTCGGCGATGCCGGCACGACGACGCAGCGACCTTCTCGAGCGGCAGCTGGCGACGAGCGGGCCGGACCGCCCGGCGCCCGAAGCGCCGCGCCGGCGATTCGTGGACGGCTTTCTTTTTCACAGTGACGTGGGCACGCTGCGCTCGATCTTCGGCGAACGCCTGTCGCCCTGGGCGCTCGAGACGCTGGCGGCCCTTCCCGAGGAAACTCCGGTGATGGACGTCCTGCAGATGCGCGAGCCCTACTTCGTGCGTTCGTTGGTGCGCCTGCCCGAGAACCCGCCGAGCGACCCGCTCGTGCATCTGGCCCTCGACGCCGTCGCCCGGGATCGGATGCGCGTCCCTCTGGGCACCCCCGCCCCTACGCTCGAAGAGGCCCGGAAGCGGGTCTGGACGTTCACCCGAAGCCTCCACGGCTCGCGCTATTACACCGAGTTCGTTGACGAAAATGGACGGTGCGTCCTCATGGCGAGCGTTCCCCCACAGGACGAGGAAGGCGATTTCGGGGAAATGCTGGCGGCCTGCCGCAACCCTTACCCGGTGCAGGAGGCCGCCGGCGCTGCGGCCCGCTTCCGCAGCGCCGGCGTCGAACCCCAGGGTCCCCTTGAGGCCGTGTTGCTCTTCCATCGCCCCGATCCCCGTACCCCAACCTGCCCGGGCGACGAGGACGCCCTGCTCGTCCCCTACTGGAGCGACGGACGCTACGCCCTGAACGGGCAGAGCGGCAACCTTTACCGCATCCTCCCCGAGGGCCTTAACTACCTGACCCAGGCACCCGAACCCTACCCGTGGATTGAGCGATCGGATGAGGACGAGGCCGGCCTGGAGTTCTTGATCTTCTACCTGCCCGTACGGCTCGAGCCCGTCCGCTGCGCTTCGGAGAGGGTTCGGTGATGCGGCTCCGCACCGCCCTGCTGGGCGCCGCGCTCGGGGCCCTGCTCGCCCCGGCCGCCGCCTACGGGCCGCCGCCCGCGCGTCTGGACGACCTCGCCCGCATCAACGCCGCCGGCCTGCGCGCGGTCTCCGAGGCCTACGTGCTGTCGGAAGCGCAAACCTTTTTGGAAACGGCACGCGTAAGCGAGTTCGTCCAGCTCTACGAAGGCGGCCCGGAGCCGGCGGGCGGCCGCTTCACCGGGCTCGAACCCTCGAGCCCGGCCAGCGAAGCCTTTCGCCTCGCCCACCCGCTCCACGTCGGCGCGCCCTTCGGCCCCGACGCCCCCGTGCCCGCAGGCGGTCCCCTGGCCGGCGCCCTCGACCGCCTGGCCGTGCGCAAGCTGCGCGAATGGAAGATCGAGGCAAGCGACCCCGAGCGCGGCCGCTGGCTCGAGCAGCTAAAGCGGTGGTACTGGCAAGACGCCCTGCGGGAATCCGGGCCGCGGTACCTCGTGCCCATCGTGAACGCCGCCGGAGCGTGCGTGGCCCTGTTCGAATACGCGGCGTGGTGGCACGAAGGCGGAGCGAGCTTTTCGCTGGGCGCCTGCCCCGAACGGGGCTACCTGACGCAGGCCGCCGCGCGGCGGCTGCTGGAGGGCTTCGGCCTTGACCCCGCGAACCCGCTGCGGCTGCTGCGGGGCCTGAGCACGCCCCGCAAGACGGGGGTGCCGCGCACGTGTTACGAACGCGCGTTCGCCCTCGACCCCGACCTGGGCGTATGGACCGACGGGCGGTACGCGGTGGACCTGCGCCACGGAACGACCTACCGCGTCCAACCCCACTTCGACCCGAAGGCCGCAACCGAACCGCCCGTGGCGACCCCGAACGACCGCCGCGGAGACGGTCCGCTCCGGGTCGCCGCGCCCTACACGCTCGAGCCGCTGTTCTGCACCGATGCGGTACCGGACGCACCCCTCGAGCCCGTCGCCGCGCCCGACGAACCACTGCCGCTCGAAGGGGCCATCGCCTGGATGCCGCGCCAGTCAGCCGAGCTTGAGCCCATCGCCGAGGAAGACCTCCTGCCCTGGCTGCGCCAGCTGTGGGGTTCTTCGCTCACGATCCAGAGCCTGCGCAGGGTCGTCCGGGACGCCGTGAGCCTCGCACGGCTCGAAATCCACGCCCCCGAAACGCCCGCGCTCGAGGCGCTCGAGGTGGGCCCGCCGCTGCGCGCGGGCTCACCGGTGCGTCTGCCCGAGCGCCCGCCCGAAGCGGGCCTCGACCGGCGGCTCGTGGACCAGGCCGCCACGAGCCGGCAACGGCTCTTCGCTCAGTACGGGGTGGAGCTTTCGCTCGATCGGGCGCGCGCGCAGGTGTGGAACGCGCTGCGCATCCAGACCGGCCCGGAGTTCTACGTTCCGCTGCGCGATCCCGAGAGCAAGCGCTGCCTGGCCCTGCTCGCCGTTTCGGCGTTGCGCGAGTCCGAAAATGCGGGCGGCGGCTACGCCTTAATGGAGTGCCCTTCGCGGGCCGGACCGATCGACAAGGAAGAAGCGCGTGCTCGCCTGCGCGAACTGGGAGCCTTCCCGGCTCGCCCCCTGGAGCTCGTGCGCCTGCCCACCCGTCAGGACGGACGCTACCGCGGATGCGACGCGCTCCTCTTCCAGGGGCCCTTCTGGAGCGACGGTCGCTGGGCGGTCCACGCCTTCAGCGGCCACGTCTACCGCATCCTGCCGCGGGGCAAAGACTGGCTGCGCAACCCGCCCGCGCCCTACCTGCAGGCGGCCGACGTGGTCATGGACGGCAGCACGGAAACCTACCTAGGAGCCTTTCTACCGCTCAGGCTCGAGCCCCTCTCCGGATGCACGCCTTGAGCGCGGGAGGCCGCCTCCGGTACCCGCGCAGAACGTTCCCTGGAATGGGTATACTCATACTAAGAACCGAGCCGTGCTTGCGCTGCTCGTGCTGCTGGTGTTGCCCGGCCCGCCCGCAGTGGCCGGGCCGCCGTCGGACCCTGAAGATCTACGCGGTGCGGGGATCGTCGTCCGCACGACCGCGGAGCTCTTCCGGCAGGCGCGTACACTCTTCGACACCCTGACCGTCGCGGACCTCAGGGCGGCCTACCGCGCGCAGGGAATCGCAGCCCCATGGAGCGAGGCCGTGGGGACGACCCCGCTTGGAAAGGTGGCCTTCCTGGGCTCCTACACCCTGGCGGAGTCCTTTCTCAACCCCGATGCGCCCCCGCCCCGCGCGGATACCCGCCCGGGAAAGTACCTGCGCTTCCTCGCCCGCAGCCACGTGCGTAGGCTGGGGTACAACGAACGCTCCTTAACAGGTCGGCGCCTATTTCAGGGTGCGCTGCGCTGGTACTGGAGCGACGCCTTGATCGAGTACAGCCCGCTCCAGCTGTTCACCATAGAAGACCGGAAGGGCGGTTGCGTCGGTTACCTGGGCGTGCGCGCCTGGCAGCAACCCGGCAGCAACGACCACCTGCTCCTGCCCTGCCGCGAGGGCAGCCGGTCGCTGCACACCCCCTTTGCCGAGCTCTTGCGGAAGGCACACGCGCTGCCCGCGGCCCGGGACGAGCTGATGGTCCTGCCCACGCGACCCTGGCAGTGGCGCACCCTGCCCGGCTGCACCAACGCCGCGCAGGAGGTCCGCGACATCTTCCGCAGCGACGGGGTGTTCCTGGTACCCCTGGGAAGCCGCAACGTCTACGAACTGGACGCGGGGGCGCACAACCTCTTTGCCGCGTTTCCCCTTCGGATCACGGTCAACTACCCCGTATCCGGCGAAGGTCGCTCGCGGATCGTGATCGTTTCCGCGGTGCACTTCAGCCAGCGCTACTGCGATCCTGCGGCTCGGTGAGCTGCAGCGCCGCCTGGGCCGCGGCCAGGCGGGCGGTGAGCACCCGGAAGGGCGAGGCCGAAACGTAGTCGAGCCCCAGCGCGTGGGCCAGGTGCACCGACTGCGCCTCGCCGCCGTGCTCGCCGCAGAGGCCCAGCTTGAGCCCGGGGTTGGCGGCGCGGCCCTCGCGTACCGCGATCTCAAGGAGCCGCCCCACCGCCTCGGCGTCGAGCCGCTCGGTGGGATCTGTGGGGAAGGTGCGGGCGTCGAGGTAGCGGGGCAGGAAGTGGCCGGCGTCGTCGCGGCTGATGCCGAAGGTGAGCTGGGTCAGGTCGTTGGTGCCAAAGCTGAAGAAGTCGACGAGCGGGGCGATCGCCCCCGCCACCAGCGCCGCCCGCGGGGTCTCGATCATCGTACCCACGGGCAAACTCAGATCGAACTCGGCGAAGACCTCGCGCACCACCGCCAGCGCCTGCTCCACCTCCTCGGCGGTGGAAACGAGGGGGATCATCAGTTCCGGACGGGGGTCCCTCCCCTGCTCGCGCAGCACCCGCGTGGCGCTCAGCAAGGCTTCCACCTGCATCCGCAGGATCTCGGGCCGCACCAGCAAGAGCCGCACCCCGCGAAAGCCGAGCATGGGGTTCACCTCGTGCAGCTGGCGCACCTGGGCCAGCAGCTTGGTCTCGCCTGGGGCGAGCGCCC
>JALSIA010000225.1 GCA_026981865.1 Thermaceae bacterium | reverse complement strand
CCCCGCCGCCTGGCCCACCCGCGAGGGCGACGATTTCGGCGGCGGCAAGAAGCAGGCCCGCAAGGAGCTGGCGCGCCTCTCGGAGCGCCTGGGCGAGCTGCAGGCCCGGCTCTACGCCGAGGGGCGGCAGGCCCTCTTGATCGTGCTCCAGGGGATGGACACCGCGGGTAAGGACAGCACCATCCGCCACGTCTTCCGAGCGGTCAATCCGCAGGGGGTGCGGGTCACCTCGTTTAAGAAGCCGACCGCACTCGAGCTGGCCCACGACTACCTCTGGCGCGTGCACCGGCACACGCCGGCTCGGGGCGAGATCGGCATCTTCAACCGCAGCCACTACGAGGACGTGCTGGTCGTGCGGGTGCACGAACTGGTGCCGCCGGAGGTCTGGGGTCGGCGTTACGATCACATCAACGCCTTCGAAAAGCTCCTCAGCGACGAGGGCACGCAGATCGTCAAGTTCTTTTTGCACATCTCCCGCGAGGAGCAGCGAAAACGCCTCGAGGCCCGGCTGGAAAACCCGCGCAAGAACTGGAAGTTCAACCCCGCCGACCTGGCCGAGCGCAAGCGCTGGGACGACTACATGGCCGCCTATGCCGACGCCCTCGCGCGCACCAGCAGCACATACGCGCCCTGGTACGCGGTGCCCGCCGACCGCAAGTGGCAGCGCAACCTGATCGTCGCGAGCGTGCTCGTGGAGGCGCTCGAAGCCATGAATCCCCGGTATCCGGAGGTGAGTTATGACCGTATCCAGATACGTGTGGAGTAGGCTCCTGGCCGTCCTTGCGGCCGCGACGCTGGCGCTCGCCGACGCGGAGGCGACGCAGCCGGAACGCGTGCTGGCGGGCGTGCTGGACGTGCTCGCGGGGGACTGGAACGAAGACGGGGAGGTGGACCGCGCGGTGCTCTGGCGGCCCCGTGTGGAAGATCCGAGGGTAGATCTTTTCGTCTTCCTCTCCGGGCAAGCGCCGCAGGTCCTTCCCGGGGCGGCCTGGAGCGGGGACGGGTGGGGGAGCTTTCCCGAGCTGAGAACGGCCGCCCGCGGCTTTGCGGTGATCTCGGGCAACCGGGCCGCGGGTCGCGAGCCTTGGGAGGTGGTGTTCGACGTGGCCTGGCGCGGCGGCCGGTTGTGGGTCGTGGCCTACCGATACAGCCGTTACGGCAGCTCCGGTGCGGACGGCGGCCTGCTCTGCCTGGTCGAGTTCGCCAGCGGTTGGGGCGAAAAGAACGGCGTGCGTTTTGCGGTGAAGCCGGAGCCCGTTCCGCTCGAAGCTTGGTCGGAGGAGCTCCTGCCGACCGGGTGCAGGCGACGTTAGCTCCGGTTAGGCTAGGGTCATGAGCGAAAGCCTGGTTCTCCGCCGCGACCACGGCCGCGTCCGGGTGCTCGTGCTCAACGATCCCGAACGCCGCAACCCGCTTTCCGATCCGCTGGCGGACGCCCTCGCGTCCGAACTCGAAGCCGCCGAGCGTGAACCCGAGGTGCGGGCCGTGGTGCTGACCGGCGCCGGCAAGGCCTTCTCCGCGGGGGCCGACCTGGCCTTTCTGAAACGGGTGCGCAGCGAGGCCGCCGAAGCCAACCTGGCCCACTCCCGGAGGCTTGCCGAGCTCTTCCTGCGTGTCTACACCTTTCCCAAGCCCATCGTGGCGGCGGTGAACGGCCCGGCGGTGGCGGGCGGGGCGGGGTTGGCCGTAGCCTGCGACCTGGTGGTGATGGACGAGGCGGCGCGCATCGGCTTCACCGAGGTGAAGATCGGCTTCGTGGCCGCGCTGGTCGGGGTGCTGCTGGTGCGCGCGGTGGGCGAGAAGCACGCCCGCGAGCTGCTGCTCACGGGCGACCTGGTCGACGCCGCCACGGCCTACCGGATGGGCTTGGTCAACCGCATTGCGCCCGCGGGGGAGAGCGTGGAGGGGGCGCTCGAGCTCGCCGAGCGCACGGCCGGAAACGCCCCCAGCTCGCTCGCCCTCACCAAGGAGCTGATCGCCTCCTACTACGGCATGGGCCTTGAGGACGCGTTGCGCTACGCCGCCATCGCGGGCGCCTGGATCCGCCAGAGCGAGGACCTGAAGGAAGGCCTCGACGCCTTCTTCGAGAAGCGCCCGCCGCGCTTCTAGGTTTCGCGCGCGGCCAGGGCCTCGAGGTCGAAGCGGGTCTTGATGATGGGGGAGGCCAGCGCCACCGAGGTGCGGGTGCTGCCGTACATGCTCAGCTCCTCGATGACCCGCCGCAGGTTGTCGATGGAGCGGCAGGCCACGCGCACGATGAACGAGGCCCCGCCGGTGACGAAGTGGCACTCCTGCACCTCGGGGGTGCGCGCCGCGTAACGGTTCACCTCGTCGTAGTGGGCGGGGGTGGTGGTCAGCTCGATCAGCGCGATCACCGAATAGCCCAGCGCCGCCGGGTTGATCTGGGCGCGGTAGCCC
Organism: Thermaceae bacterium; assembly: GCA_026981865.1. GTDB lineage: Bacteria > Deinococcota > Deinococci > Deinococcales > Marinithermaceae > Oceanithermus. Next base: position 4,961 of record JALSIA010000225.1, on the reverse strand, counting down.
TCGATGATTCCGGCTTCCTCGAGTTTGCGCACCCGCTCGGCCACCGCCGGGGCGCTGCGGCCGACGCGCCGGGCCAGCTCGCTGATGGAGATGCGGGCGTCCGCCTGGAGCTCGGTGAGGATGGCCAGGTCCACCCGGTCGATTGGACTTTTCTTTTTCGAAGTCATAGCCGCATTATGCCTTAAGAACCGAAATTCAAATGCCCCATGTACCTTTGATCTCCCCTTCCCTTTGCGAAACCGCTTGGCGTAGCCTCAGATCAAGGAGGCCGCCATGAAGATCGGAGTCCCCAAGGAGATCAAGACACTGGAAAACCGCGTGGCCATGACGCCCGGCGGTGTGGAAAGCCTGACCAAGCGGGGTCACGAGGTCTGGGTGGAGCGCGGCGCGGGCGTGGGCTCGGGGCTGGCCGACGCCGAGTACGAGGCCGCCGGGGCCCGGCTCGTGAGCGCCGAAGAGGCCTGGAGCGCCGAGATGGTGGTCAAGGTCAAGGAGCCGCTGCCCGAGGAGTACAAGTACCTGCGCTCCGACCTGATCCTCTTCACCTACCTGCACCTGGCCGCCAGCGAGGAGCTGACCCGGGCGATGCTCGAGTCCGGGGTCGTCGGCATCGCCTACGAAACGGTGCAGACGCCGGACGGCGCGCTGCCGCTGCTCGTTCCCATGAGCGAGGTGGCCGGACGCATGGCCACCCAGGAAGGCGCGAAGTACCTGGAGAAGTCGTTCGGGGGCCGAGGGGTGCTGCTGGGCGGCGTGCCCGGCGTCGCCCCCGCCGACGTGGTGATCCTGGGCGGCGGCACCGTGGGCATCAACGCCGCCAAGATCGCCGTGGGCATGGGGGCGCACGTGACCGTCCTCGACGTCAACCACGCGCGCCTGCAGTACCTGGACGACGTCTTCGCGGGGCGGCTGACCACGCTGACCTCCACCGAGGCCAACATCAAGAAGGCGATCCGCTACGCCGACGTGCTGATCGGTGCGGTGCTCATCCCCGGGGCCAAGGCGCCGCACCTGGTCACCCGCGAGATGATTCCCACGATGAAGGAGGGTTCGGTGATCGTGGACGTCGCCGTGGACCAGGGGGGCTGCGTGGAGACGATCCGGCCCACCACCCACGCCGAGCCCACCTACGTGATCGACGGGGTGGTGCACTACGGCGTGGCCAACATGCCCGGGGCGGTGCCGCGCACCAGCACCTTCGCGCTGACCAACCAGACCCTGCCCTACGTGCTCGAGCTGGCCGAGAAGGGCCTGGAGGCGCTTGGAGAAGACGCCGCCCTTCTGAAGGGCCTCAACACCTACCACGGCCGGCTTACCTACGCCGCCGTGGCCGAGGCCTTTGGCCTGCCGTACGTCCCGCCCGAAGACGCGCTGAACGCCTGACGCCTCCCCCTCCCCACCGTCCCGGCGCCGCGGCGCCGGGACGCCCCCGTTAGAGTGGGGGTATGCGCCGTACCGCGCTGGGGCTGGCGCTCGCGCTGGCCGCCTTCGCCTTCGCGGGGTCCGACCTGCCCGAGTCCCCGCCCGTCCCCTGGCCCAACGGCGAGCGGCTCGTCTACGTGTTGCGTTGGAAGGGGCTGGTCGTGGGGCACCAAGCCATCGAAGCCGTTCGCACCGGGAGCGGCTGGCACTATGCCGGACGCGTCCGCGGCGGCGGACTGGCGCAGCTCGTGGGCTTCGACCTGGTTTCGGATTCGTACGCCCGGCGCGACCTCTTCACCCGCCGTTTCCAGCGCGACCTCACCGTGCCCGGGGAGGGGCGGCGCGTCCTCACCGCCGTGGTGGGGCAGGAAACCGCGGTGCGTTTCGTCTGGGTCACGGGCCAGGTGTACACCTTCCGCGAGCCGCAGACCGACGTGCTGGACGATTTGTCGGTCCTGTATTATGTCAGGGTGCACCCCGAGCCGAAGCCGCTTTGGTTGATCAACTACCCCCGTTTGGTTCGGGCGCCGCTCGAGCCCCTGGGGGTGCGGCGGCTCCCGTCGCCCGTCGGCCGGATCGAGGCCGAGGGCTACCTTTTCGAAGGCGAGGGGGCGCGCATCGAGGTGTGGTACGGGCGCAACGAAGCGCGCTGGCCTCTTCGAATCTTTTTCGGGCAACCGTGGGGCGGACTCTCCGCCGAGCTCGTCCGGGTGGAACGCATCCGTTGAAGCCAACGGGGAAGGAGACGCCATGAAGGGGAACATCACCGTAACCGAACAGGCCCTGGCGGCCATCGTGGGGCTGGCGGCCCACGAGGTCCCGGGCGTGGTGGGCATGAGCCCGGTGGGCATACGCGACGGCCTCAGCCGCATCTTGGGCCGCAGCGAGGCCAGCCAGGGGGTCGTCATCAAGGCCGACCCCGCCAAGCCGGGCCACTACCAGGCCGACCTCTACGTCGTCGTGGCCTTTGGGGTCAAGGTGCCGACCGTGGTCGAGGGCATCGCCGAGCGCGCCGAATGGGCGGCCGAGAAGCTGGCCGGGGTGAAGCTCGAGCGCGTGCACGTCCACGTCGTGGGGGTCAGCCGTGGATAGCTGGACCCCCGAGCGGTTGGCCAGCGCCTTCCGCTTCGCCACCGACTGGTTCGCCGTCTACGTCGAAGAGGTCAACGCGCTCAACGTCTACCCCGTGCCCGACGGCGACACCGGCACCAACATGCACCTCACCCTGCAGTCGGTGCGGCGCGAGCTCGACCTGTGCGACAACACCAAGATGCGCGAGGTGGCGCGGGCGCTCGCCTACGGCAGCCTGCTCGGCGCGCGCGGCAATTCGGGCGTCATCCTCTCGCAGCTGCTCAAGGGCTTTTCCGAGACGATCAAGGGCAGCCCGGCGGTGACGCCCGAGCTGCTCGCCGAGGCGCTCGAGGCCGGGGCGCAGTCGGCCTACCGCGCGGTGATGAAGCCCGTCGAGGGCACCATCCTCACCGTGGCCCGGGGCGTGGCCGAGGGCGCGGCCGCGGCCGTGAAGGAGGGGGCCGACAGCTTGGAGGCGGTGCTTGCGGGCGCGATCGCGCGCGGCCGCGAGTTGCTCGAGCAGACCCCGGAGATGCTGCCGGTGCTCAAGACCGCGGGCGTCGTCGACGCCGGCGGCAAGGGCTACCTCTACCTCGTCGAGGGGCTCGAGGGGTACGTGCTGGAAAAGCCGCTGCCCGAGCCTCCCAAGATCGAGAAGTACGCCCAGGAGGCGTTCGAAGAAGAAGAGTACGGCTACTGCACCGAGTTCCTGATGGAGGACGTCAAGGAACCCATCGAGAAGATCCGCGAACTCGTCAAGCCCTTTGGCGACTCGCTCCTCGTCGTCGGGGCCGAGGGGTTCGTCAAGGGGCACATCCACACCAACGAGCCCGACGCCCTGCTGGCCACCGTGGCGCGCTACGGCAGGATGAAGCGCACCAAGGTGGAGGACATGTCCGAGCAGCACTCGGAGATCCTTTCGGCGGTGGGGGCGGCCGACGAGGCCCCGCCGCCCACGGGACTCGTCGCCGTGGCCAGCGGCTGGGGCGTCATCAAGGCCTTCCGCGGTCTGGGCGCGCGCATCGTCGCCGGGGGGCAGACCCAGAACCCCAGCGTGCAGGACATCCTCGACGCCATCAAGAGCCTGCCCAACCCCGAGGTGATCGTCCTGCCCAACAACAAGAACGTGATCCTCGCCGCCGAAAAGGCCGCCGAGCTGGCCGAGAAGGAGGGCAAGAAGGTGCACGTCGTGCCCACCCGCACCCTGGGCCAGGGTCTGGCCGCGGCGGTGCTCTACGCCCCCGAGTCGGACGCTGCGGGCCTGGTGGAAGAGATGAAGGAGGCGGCCGCGCACGCCGTCACCTTCGAGGTGACCCGCGCCAGCCGCGACGCCGTCGTCGAGGAGGTGGGCGAGGTCAGCGAGGGGCAGGTGATCGGGCTGCGCGACGGCAAGCTCGCGGTGGTGGCCGACGACCCCGACGAGGCGCTTTTGAACCTGCTCAAACTGACGCTGGACGGCGCGGACGACTACGAGATCCTCACCCTCTTCCACAGCCCTGCGGTCCCCGAGGAGCAGGTGCGGGCGCTGGTGGCGAAGATCGAGTCCGCCTACGAGGACCTGGACGTCGAGGTGCACCCCGGCGGGCCGGACCTCTACGACTACCTGGCGGTGCTCGAGTGAGGCCGTCGCCGCGTTTAGGTTTTCTTAATCCTTTCCAAAGGAAGGCCTCGGGGACTGCGCTAGAATGGAACGAAGGAGGGGTTCGATGAAGAAGTGGATGCTGGGGGCGTTGCTCCTGGGGCTCTTGTCCGCCTGCAACATCAACATCATCCTGCCGGGGACGAGCGTCGTCGTGGACGGCCCGGCGGTCGAATCGGGGGTGCTGGGCGAGGGCGAGTCCGCGCGCTTCGAGCTGCTGGTGGGCACGGATCCGGTGCGCATCGACGCCACCGACGCGAGCAACGGCGCCGCCGGCTCGCTGCGCCTGCGCGTCTTCGACGCCAACAACGCCGTCTACGCACAAACGGTCAGCCGCCAGTACTTCACGGCGCCGCAGCCCGAAGTGCTGGGCGCGGTTGGGCTCGGCATCACCCCGAACGGGGTCTACTCGGTCAACCTGCCCGCGAACTTTGGCAAGGCCTACGTTGAGGTCACGAACCTGAGCGCCGACCCCACGGTGGTTCGGGTGGCTGCGGTAACCCGACAGGACGGCATCGAAAAGAACAACGCCTACACCTTCAACGCCACCGATACCGGCGCTTTGCTCTTCCTGGGTCAGCTCGATACCTGGACCTACACCGGGGCCGGGCCGGCCACGCTCGAGCTCGTGGGCGGCACCACCGTACACGCCCGGGCCAAGGTCGTGCGCGGCTTCGACACCCAGACGATCCTTGAGCCGGGTGAGGAGTTCACCGACCTGCAAAACGGCGACGTCGTCTACGTCCAGGCGCAGGGCAGCGGAGCGCTCGCGGGCTTTTGCAACACCCTTGCGGGGTGCGTCGACGGCATTACCAGCGGCGAGTACACG
>JALSIA010000224.1 GCA_026981865.1 Thermaceae bacterium | reverse complement strand
GCCGCCGCAGGCGGCCAGGAGCAGCACCAGCACCAGCAGCCCGATCGTCCGTCGCATGGTTCACCTCCCTGGATCGCAGGCTAGGGGGCGGGGCGTTGCAGCCGCGTTGCACCTTCACACGCGGCGGCCGGGCGCAACGCCCGCGCAACGGCCCTCGGGCAAGGCTGGTTTGAGGAGGCGGTATGGAAGGGGAAACCCAGGTCTACCTGGTTCGTTTCGTGCGGGAAGCCTCGGCGGCAGCGCGTATCGAGGTTCGCGATGCCGAAGGCAGGTCGCGCTATTTTGCCGAACTCGAGGGCTTCCTTGCCTACCTGCGGCTGCGCTGGAACCGGCTTGACCCGGAGGAGGAAGCTTGAGGCTTGCAAAACAGAGACATAACCGTTATGATTATATGTGAGGTGATTGAGGATGAGCATGAAGCATGAACTGATCGAAGGACTCAACCAGGACCTGGCCCACGAGTACCAAGCCGTGATCGCCTACACGGTCTACGCCGCCGAGGTGGCGGGCCCCTTCCGCCCGGCGCTGCGCGACTTCTTCCTCGCGGAAGCGGCCGACGAGCTGAAGCACGCCCAGGTGCTGGCCGACAAGATCTCGGCCCTCGGAGGGGTGCCCACGGCCGAGCCGGCCCCGGTGGCCAAGGCCACGACCGCGCGCGCGATGCTGGAGGCGGTGCTCGCCGCCGAGACCGAGACGATCGAGCGCTACACCCGCCGCATGGCCCAGGCCGAGGAGGCCGGGGAGCTGGCCCTGGTGGCGCAGCTGCACGACATGATCGTGGACGAGACCCACCACAAGGAAGAGGTTGCCAAGCTGCTCGAGGGCTTCCCGGAGTAGGGACCGTGAAAAGAAAGGGGGCTTCCATTGTGGGGCCCCCGTTTTGTCATAATGGAAGTGTTTATGGCCTGTAACCGTGAGCAGTTGACCCAACTCATCGAGCAGAGGCACCTTCGGGCCACCGAGGCGCGTTGCCGCATCCTCGAGCTCCTGCACGAAACCCACGAGCACTACACCCCCGAGGAGATGCTGGAGGCGCTGCGCGAGCGCGGCAAGCCGCTCTCGATCGCGACCCTCTACCAGAACCTGGCCAAGCTGGCCGAGGCGGGCCTGATCTCCCGTTTCGTGGGGCCCGACGGCCATACCCGTTACGACGTCAACACCGAGCCCCACCACCACCTGGTCTGCAAGATCTGTGGACGCATGGTCGACGTGGGGGTCGAGGGGCCGCTCGAGCGGCTGCGTCCCACGGCGCTCTTCGAGGAAGAGGAAGACGAGGTCGCGGCCTGGAACGTGGGCGACGTGCACCTCGAGTTCCACGGGGTCTGCCCCGCCTGCCGGGCCAAGATGGCCCACGAAGAAAAACGCACCGCGTGAGCCCGGCGACGTCCGGTTTCCGTCGACCTGCGGGGTAATCTATACCTATGCGTCCAATCAAACGACTGGTTGAACAATTCCTGGAAAGCGAGGCCAAGGGCGGGATCCTGCTGTTCACCACCGCCCTGATCGCTTTTCTGATTAGCAACTCCCCCTGGGCCCAGGCCTACTTCGACCTGCGCGACGTCTACCTCAAGCTGCAGGTGGGCGACTGGGTGCTGAAGAAGAGCCTGCTGCACTTCGTCAACGACTTCCTGATGGCCTTCTTTTTCCTGTTGGTGGGGCTCGAGCTCAAGCGCGAGATCCTGCAGGGCGAGCTGAAGAACCCGCGTCAGGCGGGGCTCGCCGTGGCCGCGGCGCTGGGCGGGATGGTCACCCCTGCGCTCATCTACACCGCCTTCAACCTCGGCGGCGAGGGCGCGGCCGGCTGGGGCGTGCCCATGGCCACCGACATTGCCTTCGCTCTGGGGGTCCTCTCGCTTTTGGGCAAGCGGGTGCCGCTGTCGCTCAAGGTCTTCCTGACCGCCCTGGCGATCGTGGACGACCTGGGCGCGGTGTTGGTGATCGCGGTCTTTTACACCAGCAACCTCGATACCGGCGCACTGGCCGTGGCCGCACTGGTCTTTGGCGTTGCCCTGCTGCTGGGGGCGATGCGGGTGCGCTCGCTGCCGGCGTACCTGCTCGTGGGCCTCGTGCTCTGGTACTTCGTGCTGCTCTCGGGGGTGCACGCCACCATCGCCGGGGTTTTGCTGGCCTTTGCCGTGCCCATTGGCCGCAGCCGGCCGCTGCCCGCCCACGACGACGGCGCCGCCGCCGATCCGGAGCTGCAGGAGGCCCGGCTCGAGCACCTGGAGGACGCGGCGCGCGAAGCCCAGTCGCCGCTCCACCGTCTCGAACACCTGCTCCATCCCTACGTGGCCTACTTCATCATGCCCGTCTTCGCCTTCTTCAACGCCGGGGTGGCGCTCGAGGGCGCCCAAGTGGGCGCCGTGGCCGTGGGCATCTTCCTGGGCCTCTTGATCGGCAAGCCCGTGGGTATCTTGCTCTTTTCCTTCCTGGCGGTGCGCTTGGGCCTGGCGCGGTTGCCCGAGGGGGTCGGCTGGCAGGCGATCGCCGGCGTGGGCCTGGTTGCGGGCATCGGCTTCACCATGGCCCTCTTCATCGCCGGCTTGGCCTTCGGCCCCGTGCAGCTCGACGAGGCCAAGCTGGCCATCCTCTCGGCCTCGGTAACCGCCGCGCTGCTGGGGGTGGCCGTGCTCTGGCGCACCGGGCCGGCGGCGAGCCGCAGCGCCTGAGCCGCCGCTTTAACAAAAGAGACCCTGGTCACACTTTCGTGGCGCGCGGAAGAATATAGTGAGGTCACATATTCATAGCGGTAATGAATATGTGCAGAAGGAGGACACGATGGCTAGCGAAGCGGAAAGCAAGTGCCCGGTCACGGGCGACGCCTACAAGCACACCACCCTGGGGGGCAGCCTGGTTCGCAACTGGTGGCCGAACCAGCTCAACCTGAAGATCCTGCACCAGAACCCGGCCGAGCTCCGGCCCACGGACCCGGACTTCGACTACGCCGAGGCCTTTTCCAAGCTCGACCTCGAGGCCGTCAAGCAGGACCTGCGCGAGCTGATGACGACCTCGCAGGACTGGTGGCCCGCCGACTACGGCCACTACGGCCCGCTCTTCATCCGCATGGCCTGGCACTCCGCGGGAACCTACCGCGTCTTCGACGGCCGCGGCGGCGGCAACACCGGCAACCAGCGGTTTGCCCCGGTGAACAGCTGGCCCGACAACGTCAACCTCGACAAGGCGCGCCGGCTGCTCTGGCCCGTCAAGAAGAAGTACGGCGACGCCATCTCCTGGGCCGACCTGATGATCCTCGCGGGCAACGTCGCCCTCGAGTCGATGGGGTTCAAGACCTTTGGCTTCGGCGGCGGCCGCGTGGACATCTGGGAGCCCGAGGAGGACGTCTACTGGGGCCCCGAGTCCGAGTGGCTGGCCGACGAGCGCCACCCCGGCGGTGAGCTCGAGAAACCCCTCGCCGCCGACCATATGGGCCTGATCTACGTCAACCCCGAGGGGCCGGGCGGCGAGCCCAACGTGCTCGAGTCGGCAAAGCACATCCGCGAGAGCTTCCGCCGCATGGGCATGAACGACGAGGAGACCGTGGCGCTGATCGCCGGCGGGCACACCTTCGGCAAGAGCCACGGCGCCGCCAGCACCGACCACCTGGGCCCCGAGCCCGAGGCCGCGCCGCTGGAGGAGGTGGGGCTGGGCTGGAAGAACAGCTTCGGTACGGGCAAGGGCCCCGACACCATCACCAGCGGCCTCGAGGGCGCCTGGACGCCCACCCCCACGAAGTGGGACAACAGCTTCCTCGAACTCCTCTTCAAGTACGACTGGAACCTGGAGAAGAGCCCGGCCGGTGCCTGGCAGTGGGTGGCCGTCGACCCCGACCCCGAGGACATGGTTCCCGACGCCCACGACCCCGAGAAGAAGCACAAGCCCTTCATGCTCACCACCGACCTGGCGCTGCGCATGGACCCCGAGTACGGCCGGATCTCGCGCCGCTTCCTGGAGCATCCGGACGAGTTCGCCGACGCCTTCGCCCGCGCCTGGTTCAAGCTGACCCACCGCGACATGGGGCCGCGGTCGCGCTACCTGGGGCCCGAGGTGCCCGAGGAGGAGCTGATCTGGCAGGACCCGATCCCGCCGGTGGAGCACGAGTTGATCGACGCCTCCGACGTCGCCGAGCTGAAGAAGCGCCTCCTCGCATCCGGCCTGAGCGTGCCCGAGCTCGTCTACACCGCCTGGTCCGCGGCCTCCACCTACCGCGACTCCGACAAGCGCGGCGGGGCCAACGGCGGCCGGCTGCGGCTCGAGCCCCAGCGCGGCTGGGAGGTCAACCGGCCGGAGCGGTTGGCGCGGGTGCTCGAGGTCCTCGAGGGCATCCAGCAGGCCTTCAACGGCGAGCAGAAGAACGGCAAGCGGGTCTCGCTCGCCGACCTGATCGTCCTCGGCGGGGCGGCGGCGATCGAAAAGGCCGCCCGGGACGCCGGCTTCGAGGTCGAAGTGCCCTTCACCCCCGGCCGCAGCGACGCGAGCCAGGAGCAGACCGACGTCGAGTCCTTCGGCTACCTGGAGCCGGTGGCCGACGGCTTCCGCAACTACCTCCACCCCGCGTGCAAGCTCCCGGCCGAGCAGGCCCTCGTCGACAAGGCGCAGCTGCTCACGCTGACCGTGCCCGAGATGACCGTGCTTGTGGGCGGCATGCGCGTCCTGGGGGCGACCTACCAAGACAACCCGCACGGCTACTTCACCGAGCGGCCCGGTACGCTTTCCAACGACTTCTTCGTCAACCTACTCGACCTGGGGCTCGAGTGGAAGCCGGCGGACGAGGACGGCCAGGTCTTCACCGGTCACGACCGCGCCAGCGGGGCGCTCAAGTGGACGGCCACCCGGGTCGACCTGGTCTTCGCCTCCAACTCGCAGCTGCGGGCCCAGGCCGAGTTCTACGCCGAGGACGACAAGAAGGAAAAGTTCGTCCGCGACTTCGTGCGCGCCTGGGACAAGGTGATGAACCTCGACCGCTTCGATCTGCGCTGGCGCTGAGCCGCACGCTTCCGAAACGGCCCCCGCGGGGGCCGTTTCTGCGTACCATGGGGCATGGAACCCGCGAGCGTGTTGGTGGTCGGCAGCCTCAACATGGACCTGGTGGTGCCGGTGCCGCGCCACCCCAAACCCGGGGAGACCGTCGTCGGCGGCGACCTGCGGCGTTTCCCAGGCGGCAAGGGGGCCAACCAGGCGGTGGCCGCGGCGCGGCTGGGGGCGCGGGTGCGGATGATCGGGCGGGTCGGAGCCGACGCCTACGGCACCGAGCTTAAGCGCGGGCTGGAAGCCGAGGGCATCGAGACCGCGGACGTGGCCGAACTGGACGCGCCCACCGGCGTGGCCCTGATCGGCGTGAGCGAGGACGGCCAGAACGCCATCGTCGTTTCCCCCGGGGCCAACGCCCGTCTGCGGCCCGAAGACTTGGCCCCCGAGCGGTTCGCGGGGGCCGGGGTCGCCGTCTTGCAACTGGAGACGCCGCTGGCGACCGTGCGCCGCGCTGCCGAACTGGGCCGGGCGGCGGGGGCGCGGGTGCTGCTCAACGCCGCACCGGCGCAGGCCTTGCCCGAGGGGTTGCTGAAAGCCGTCGACCTGTTGGTCGTCAACGAGTTCGAAGCCGCCCAGGTGGCCGGCGCGCGCGAACCCGAAGGTCCGGAAGAGGCGCTCGCGCTGGCCCGGGAACTGGCGCGCCGGGTGCCGGTCGCGGTCGTCACCCTCGGCGCGCGCGGCCTGGTCTGGGCCGGGGTCGAGGGTGAGGGCGTCCTCCCGGCCTTCGAAGTCCGGGCGGTGGACACCACTGCGGCGGGCGACGCCTTCGTGGGCGGCTTGGCGGCGGCGCTGGCCGCCGGCGAACCTCTGCAGCCGGCCTTGCGCTTCGCCAGCGCCGCCGGGGCGCTGGCGGCCACCCGTCCCGGGGCCCAACCCTCGTTGCCGAACAAGGAGGCGGTGGAAACGCTGCTACCGTAAGGGTGCATGAAGGAGTGGGAAGGCGCTTTTATCGAACCCGAAACCTACGAGGTGGACCGGCGGGCACCGCAGGTCGGCCGCCTGCTCGACGCCATTGGCTACCCCGTGGCTTGGGTGAGCGACCGCAGCGCGCTGCGGGATTTCGTCAACGAGGTCACCGATCGGGGGGAGATCGTACGGCGGGTGCGGCGCGTCTACGGCGTTACCTTGACGCCGGAGGACTTCGAACGCTTCCTCTGGCAGCTCGTCGACGAGCTCGAGCGCCGTCCGCGGGCGTGACCGCGTGCGCGGCCTGCGTCAAACGTAGAGCTCGCTGACGTCGAGCGTCAGCTGGCCCAGCTCGGCGGCGGAGACCACCCCCACCACGCCGCCGTTCGTGCCGCCCAGAACGAGCGCCGCCGCGGCGCCGTGGCGGCGCATCGTGGGCACGAGGTTGAACAGCCGGCGGCGCTCGCCCACCAGCACGAAGTCGCGCGCCAGGTGGGCGGCGACCCGCTCCTTGGGGTCGGCCCCGAGCGCCAGGCTAAGCGCGTCCTGCGGGCGCAGGTAGCCTTGCGGCCGTCCGCCTTCGTAGGCCACGAACCAGTGCGTCGCCAGCCGGTCACGGTGCGTTTCCAGGAACGCCGCCACCCGAAGGTCGGCCTGGATCCGCACGACCCGCCGCTCCATAATCTGGGCCACCGGTTGCATGTAGGCGAAGTTGGTCTGCAGCGCGTCGGGCATGGGGTGGCCGCGACGCTCGAGCTTCATCGTGTAGATGCTCTCGGCGAGCAGCGCTTTGCGCAGTCCGTAGCTGGCGGCCACGGTAATCGCCATGGGCAACACGGCGCTGTAGTCCAGCGTCATCTCGAAGATGATTACGATCGCGGTCACCGCCGCGCCGGTGGCGCCGCCGATGAGGCCGGCCATGCCCGCCACCGCAAAGGCCGGCGGACTGATGTTCAGGGCCGGGAAGACCTGCGCCAGGATCAGACCGTAGGCGCCGCCGAGGGTGGCCCCTATGAACAGCCCCGGCGAGAAGATGCCGCCCGATGCACCCGACCCCAGGGTCAGGCCGGTGGATACCAGCTTGAGGACGAAAAGCAACAGCAAGAAGCCCCAGCCGTTCAGGCTGCCCATCAGCACGTCCTGCACGGCCGCGTAGCCCACCCCCTGGGTGTAGTAGTGGCCGGTAAACCGTGCCAGCAGGACGAAGATGGCGCCCACCAGCGCCATCCCCACCGCATGCCGCAGGTAGGGGCGGCGGCGGAAACGGCGATTGAAGAAATCTTCGAAGCCGTAGATGGTGCGAATGTAGAGTGCGGAGGCGAGACCCGCGAGCAGCCCCAGCCCCAGGTAGGCGAAGAGCAGCCAGGGGTTCGTGAGTTCGAAGTACGGCGTTTCGAAGCTGGGGATGACGAACGAAGGGTGAGGCCCGAAGAAGAGCTGGCCCAGGTAG
>JALSIA010000223.1 GCA_026981865.1 Thermaceae bacterium | reverse complement strand
CAAGACCCCGCTGCACCTGGAGAAGAAGCTGACCCGGGCGCAGTTCGAGGAGCTCATTCAGGACCTGCTGAAGCGCGTGCGCGGGCCGGTGGAGCAGGCGCTCAAGGACGCCGGCCTGAGCGCCGGCCAGCTCGACGAGGTGATCCTCGTGGGCGGCGCCACCCGCGTGCCGGCGGTGCAGCGGATCGTGAAGGAGATGCTGGGCAAGGAGCCCAACCAGCAGGTCAACCCCGACGAGGCGGTGGCCCAGGGTGCGGCCATCCAGGCGGGCGTGCTCACCGGTGAGGTGGAGGACGTGGTGCTCCTCGATGTCACCCCGCTCAGCCTTGGCGTCGAGACCAAGGGCGGCGTGATGACGGTGCTCATCCCGCGCAACACCACCATCCCCACCCGCAAGTGCGAGACCTTCACGACGGCCGAGCACAACCAGACCGCGGTCGAGATCCACGTGCTCCAGGGCGAGCGCCCGATGGCCGCGGACAACAAGTCGCTGGGCCGCTTCAAGCTCGAGGGCATCCCGCCGATGCCCGCGGGGGTGCCGCAGATCGACGTCTGCTTCGACATCGACGCCAACGGCATCCTGCACGTGACGGCGAAGGAGAAGACGACCGGCAAGGAGGCCTCGATCAAGATCGAGAACACCACCACGCTCTCCGAGGAGGAGATCGAGCGGATGGTCAAGGAGGCCGAGGCCCACGCCGAGGAGGACAAGCGGCGCAAGGCGCACATCGAGCTGAAGAACAACCTCGACACCGCCCGCATCCAGGCGGAGCGCCTGCTCGAGGAGAAGAAGGCCGAGGGCGAGCCCAAGACCCGGCTCGAGGCGGCCATCGCCAAGGCCAAGGAGCTGGTGGAGAAGGACGCGCCCGACGAGGAGCTCAAGTCCGCCACCGAGGAGCTACTCGCGGCCGTGCAGGCCTACGAGCAGGCGGCGGGTGCGGCCGCCGCGCAGGCGGGCGGAGAGGCCAAGGGTCCCGAGGGCGAGGACGTGATCGACGCCGACTTCAAGCCCGCGGAGTGATCCGCGGGGGCCGGGCGCGGGGGTCCGCGCCCGGCCGGCCCTGGGGGTGAACCATGGCGAAGGAGCAGACCCCGAAGCCCGAGAACGACCTGAACGCGCGCGTTGAGGCCGAAGAGCGCGAGGTGGCCCGCGAAGCCGAGAAGGTGGCCGCCGAACTGGAGCGCGCCGAGGGCGAGCTCGCGAAGGCCCGGAAAGAGATCGAGATCTTGAAAGACAAGTACATGCGGCTTCTGGCCGACTTCGACAACTACCGCAAGCGCATGCAGGCCGAGGTGGAGTCGGCGCGCAGGGACGGCGAGATCAAGGCCATTCGCGCCCTGCTGCCGGTGCTCGACGACCTGGAACGGGCGCTCGAGCACGCCGGCGCCAAGCCCGAGACGATCGCCGAAGGGGTGCGCGCGGTGCACCAGGGGTTCCAGCGCATCCTCAGCGGCCTGGGGGTGGAGCCGGTGCCCGGCGAGGGCGAACCCTTCAACCCCAGCGTTCACGAGGCCGTCGGCATCGTCGAGGGCGAGGAGGACGAGAAGGTGGCCGAGGTCTACCAGAAGGGCTACCGCTACGGCGAGCAGCTGATCCGCCCGGCGCGGGTGGCGGTGACGAAGAAGAAGGAGGTGGGAGGTGGGAAGTAGGGGGTAGGCTTTTTCCCACACCCCACCTCCCACGCCCCACACCCGGATAGCCATGGACTACAAGGACTACTACGCCATCCTCGGAGTACCGCGCACGGCCAGCGAAGAGGAGATCAAGCGGGCCTACCGCAAGCTGGCGCGCAAGTACCACCCCGACGTCAACAAGGACCCGGGGGCCGAGGAGAAGTTCAAGGAGATCGGCGAGGCCTACGCGGTGCTCTCGGACCCCGAGAAACGCAAGATCTACGACCAGTACGGCACCACCCAGGCCCCCCCGCCCCCGCCCCCCGGCGGCTGGCACGTCGAGGGCAACGTGGAGGACTTCTCCGACTTCTTCCAGGCCCTCTTCGGCGGCGGGTTGGGCGACCTCTTCGGCGCCGGTAGCCGGCGCGCGGCGCGGGGACCGCGGCGCGGGCGCGACTACGAGGCGGAGATCGCCCTTCCCCTGGAGGTGGCCTACCACGGGGGCGAGCAGACGATCCAGCTGAACGGCGAGCGCCTGACCGTGACGATCCCGGCGGGCGTGCGGCCGGGGCAGCGGATCCGTCTGCCCGGCAAGGGCGGCCCTGGCCAGCCTCCGGGCGACCTCTACCTGACCGTGCGCCTCGCGTCCAGCCCCACCTTCCGGCTCGAGGGCGACGACGTCTACACCACGATCGACGTGCCCGCGCCGGTCGCCGTGGTGGGGGGCAAGGTCAAGGTGCCGACGCTCGACGGCTTCGTCGAGCTCACCATCCCCCCGCGCACCCAGGCGGGGCGCAAGCTGCGCCTGCGCGGCAAGGGCTGGCCCAAGCGGGGCGGCGGCCGCGGGGACCAGTACGCCGAGGTGCGCGTGGTGATCCCCGAGCACCCCACGCCCGAAGAGGAGCGGCTCTACCGTGAGCTGGCCGAGCTGCTCAAGAAACGGGGGGTGGTCGCGTGACCGCGCTGGTGCTGCACGAACGCTATCCGGCGGAGCTGCTCGCGCGCGAGGGGCTGGCGTTTTCCGCGCTGGAGGCCTACGTGGAGATCGGCTTCGTCGAGCCGGTGGTGATCGCCGGCGAGTGGTACTTCACCCGCGAGCAGGTCGAGCGGCTCTACCGCGCCGAGCGCATCCGCCGCGAGCTGGGGGCCAACCTGATCGGGGCGGCCCTGGTCGTCGAGGTGCTCGAACGTTTCGGTTCCTAAACCTGCTTCACGCTCCTTTTGGCCCCGGAGGGCGCGCGAACCGGGCTCAGGCGCCGCCCCCTCTTCCGCGCTCCAGGAGTTCGCTGAAGACCTTCATCGCACCCAGCGCCCGCGGGAAGCCCAGGTACAGCGCGCTGTGGATGATCGTCTCGCGCACCTCGCGCTCGGTCGCGCCGCTGGCGAGCGCACCGCGCAGGTGGGTTTTCAATTCGTCCGGGTTGCCCAAGGCGATGAGCGCGGTGACGGCCAGCAGCTCGCGGGTCTTCAGGTCCAGCCCCGGCCGCGCCATCACCTCCTCGTAGGCGAAGTCCTGGATGTAGCGCGCCAGGTCGGGGTCGATGGCCTCGAGCCTCCGGGCGATCTTCTCGGCGTGCTCGCCCCAGATCTTCTTGCGAACGCTCATGCCACCTCCAGCACCGTGCGCAGGTCGCGCTCGGGGTTTACGGGGTCGACGAGCAGCGAGGCGATTCCCACCGCCGCCGCGCCCCCGGCGTCGGCCTCGGGGCTGTCGCCCACGTGCAGGGTTTGCTCGGGCCGGGCCCCGGCGCGTGCGAGCGCCTCGTGGAAGATGCGGGCGTCGGGTTTGGCCGCCCCCACCAGCGCCGAAACCACGACGGCGTCGAAGTAGGGGGCGAGGCCCACCACCTCGAGCACCCGCGGCAGCAGCCCGTCCCAGTTGGAGACGACGACCAGCTTCTTGCCGCGCGCCTTCAGGGCCTCCAGCACCTCGTGGGCGTGCGGGGCCAGCGGCCAGGTGGTCGGGTCGTCCCAGGCGGCCACCAGCCGGTCCGCCACCTCCCCGGCGCCCTCCACGCCCAGGCCTTCCAGGATCGTGCGGTCGGTGGTGCGCCACAGCTCCAGGGCCTCCTCGAAGGTGCGCGCCTGAAGGTGGTGGGCGTTGTAGAACTCGAACGCCGGAGGCGCGGCCTCGGCGAGACGGCTCCAGTCGGCGGCCACCCCCCAGCGGTCGAGGATGGGCCTCAGCCAGTGGAGCGGGTGGGCGAGGATGAGCGTGCCCCCCACGTCGAAAAAGACGGTATCGGCCACGTGCCCATCGTACAAGATGGCGCGTGTCCACGCGGAAAAACCGCCTTGACATGGCCCAGGCGCTTCTTTATGATGAATTCCGCTGCTCCGGCCGCGGCCGGCAGTACAACGTCTGGCCCCGTGGTGTAGTCGGTTAACACACCCGCCTGTCACGTGGGAGATCGCGGGTTCGAGTCCCGTCGGGGCCGCCAGAGGTGCCGAGGTAGCTCAGTTGGTAGAGCATGCGACTGAAAATCGCAGTGTCGGCGGTTCAATTCCGCCCCTCGGCACCAAACATTTTTCGTCCAGGACGACATAGAACAAGGGAGCCGGTTTCGGCTCCCTTTCGCGTTGGCATCATAGCGGCAGCCCAACGACGTCCGGCGGGTGCGAGGTCCGTTGCGGCGGCGGGCGCAGGGCGGCCGGTAAACTGAACCCCATGGGCTTCTTCGACGCCATGGGGGCGCTCTTCACCCTCACCGCGGTCTTCGCCTACCTGAACTACCAGTACATTCGGCTGCCCACGCCGATCGGGGTGATGCTTGCGGGGCTCTTGCTGTCGCTGGGGCTGCTCCTCGTCGGCGGGCCGGCGGAGGCCTGGGCGCAGGGGCTGGTGGCTTCGGTGCCCTTCGAAGAGGTGCTGATGCAGGGGATGCTGGCCTTCCTGCTCTTTGCCGGCGCATTGCACGTCAACCTGGAGGACCTGCGGCGGCGCTGGGTTTCGATCCTCACGCTCGCCACCCTGGGGGTGCTGGTGAGCACCTTCGCGGTAGGGAGCGGCGTCTACTACCTGGCCGCGTGGCTGGGGCTCGCGCTGCCCTACGTCTACGCCCTCCTCTTCGGGGCGCTGATCTCGCCCACCGACCCGATCGCGGTGCTGGGGCTGCTCAAGAAGGCCGGCGTTCCCAAGGACCTGGAAACCCTGATCTCGGGCGAGTCGCTCTTCAACGACGGCGTGGGGGTCGTCGTCTTCGCGGTCATCCTCAGCCTGGCCTCGGCCCACGGCGGCCACGCCGAGGCGGGCGTGGCGGCGGTGGCCGGCTTTTTCGTCCAGGAGGCGCTGGGCGGGCTGGCCCTCGGCCTGGGGCTGGGGTTGGTGGCCTTCTACATGCTGCGGCGCACCGACGACTACTCGGTCGAGGTGCTGATCACCCTGGCGCTGGTCAGCGGCGGCTACGCGCTGGCGGCGAACCTGCACACCTCGGGGCCGCTGGCCATGGTGGTGGCGGGCCTGCTGATCGGCAACCACGGCCGGGCGCTGGCCATGAGCGAGCGCACCCGCGAACACCTCGACACCTTCTGGGAGATGACCGACGAGATCCTCAACGCCCTGCTCTTCGTGCTGATCGGTCTGGAGGTGCTGCTCGTGCGCTACACCCCGGGCTACCTGGAGATGGCGGCGCTGGCGGTGCCGCTGGTGCTGGGCGCGCGCTTTCTGAGCGTGGGCCTGCCCATCGGAGCCCTGCGGTTGGTGCGCCCCTTCGCCGGCTACACGGTGCGGCTCATGACCTGGGGCGGCCTGCGCGGCGGCATCTCGGTGGCGCTGGCGTTGGGTCTGCCGCCGGGGCCCGAGCGCGAGCTGATCCTGGCCATGACCTACGGCGTCGTCGTCTTCAGCGTGCTGGTCCAGGGCCTCTCGATCGGCCGGCTGGCCCGTTTCGCCGCGACCCGCTAGAGGGCGAGGCGGCCGCGGGCCACCGTGGCCAGCGGCTGGGCGTAGGCCGCGGCGCTTTCGAGCGGGTCGCCACCCAGGGCCACCAGGTCGGCGGCGTACCCAGGGGCGAGGCGGCCAATTTCGCTCTCCAGCCCCAACGCCCGGGCGGCCACGACGGTGGCGGCCTTTAACACGTCGGGAGGTTCGACCCCCACCTCGGCGAGCAGCTCGAGCTCGCGGGCCAGGTTGGGGTGGCCGTTCAGGGGGGTGCCGGCGTCGGTGCCGGCGGCGATGGGAACCCCCGCGCGGTAGGCCTCGTAGGTGTTCGCGCGGTGCCGCTCGGCGATGGGGCGGGTCTTCTCCACCATGAAGGCGGGGACGCGGCCCTCGCCCTGGAGGATGCCGTCGGGGGCGGCCAGCGTGGGCACCAGCACGGTGCCCTGGCGCTTCATCAGCTCGAAGACCTCCTCGTCCCAGGCGTCGAAGGCGCCGTGCTCGATGGTGCGCACCCCGGCGCGTACGGCGTTCTTGATGCCACTGAGCCCCTGGGCGTGGGCGGCGCTCACCGCCCCGCGCTTCTCGGCCTCGCGCACTCCGGCGCGCATCTCCTCCTCGTCGAACATCTCGGCCCCCGCCTTGACCCCGGGGGTCATCACCCCGCCGGTGGCCATGAACTTGATCGCCCCGGCCCCCTGCTTGAAGACCGTTCGGGCGGCGGTGCGTACGCCCTCGGGACCGTCGGCCTCGAACCCGAACTTCCAGCCGTGGCCGCCCGTAGGGGTGATCACCGGCCCCGCGGCGACGATGCGCGGCCCTTCCAGAAGCCCTTCCGCGACCGCTTGGGCGAGTCCGACCGCCCCGCCCGCGCGCGAGCCCAGGTCGCGCACCGCGGTCACCCCCGCGGCCAGGTAGCGCCGCAGGTACCCCGCCGCCCGCGCCAGCAGGAAGGCGTCGCTCCTCTTTTCCAGGTCGGCCGTGGGGTCGAGGCCGCCCGACATCGTCAGGTGCACGTGGGCGTCGATCAGCCCCGGCACCACCACGCCCGGCAGCGGCGTCACCGCGGCCCCGGCCGGGGCGCGCCGGTCCAGGCCCGCGATGCGGCCGTCCTCCACGCTCAGGTAGCCCTCGAAGGGTTCGAGCTCGACAGGATCGAGGAAGGTGCCCTTGTAGGTTTGCATGCCTCTATCGTAGCGGGTGAGGACGGGCGACGGGCCCGCACACGATCGCGGGCAAATTGGCGTGTGGGAAGTGGGGTGTGGGGTGTAGGTTTTAACGATAGCGAAGGCGAACCTTCGACCTCACCAGCACCCATAACCCCCTCCCGGCCCTCCCCAAGGGGAGGGGGTTTTTCTTTGCCGTTACCCGACCGGAGGCTTCTGTCGCGACGAACCACAGACTACGGGCCACAGGCTACAAGCTACGGGCGCAATTTCTTAGTTCACCACGCACTACGTACCCACTCACCTGCTCCTCGGGTCCAGCACCTCGCCCAGGGCGTCGCCGAGCAGGTTGATGCCCAGCACCACCAGGCTGATGGCCACGCCGGGGAAGGTGGCCACCCACCAGCCGCCGAAGTAGAGCACCTCGCGGCCATCGGCCAGCATCTGGCCCCAGCTAGGCACTTCGGGGGGGACGCCCGAGAGGCCCAGGAAGCTGAGCGCCGCCTCGCTGACGATGATGCGCGCCAGCTCGAGCGTCGCCACCACGATCAGCGGGCCCGCGGCGTTGGGGAGAAGGTGGCGCGCAAGGATGCGCGCGGTCGGCGCCCCCAGGGCGCGCGCCGCTTGCACGAAGTCCTGTTCCTTGAGCGAGAGCACCGAGCCCCGCACCACCCGAGCGTAGACGACCCAGCTGGTGACGCCCAGGGTAAGGATCGTGTTCGTTAGGCTTGGGCCCAGCGCAGCGATGATGGCGATGACGAGCAGGATGAAGGGCAGGGAGAGCTGGATGTCGCCCAGGCGCATGAGCAGGTCGTCGAGCCGGCCGCCGACGTAGCCGGAGACGAGGCCC
>JALSIA010000222.1 GCA_026981865.1 Thermaceae bacterium | reverse complement strand
CGTACAACCCCGAGTCCTTGCGCACCCCTACCGCGTAGAGCGGGGGCTCGATCGAGACCTGGGTCACGAAGGTCACCAGCGCGGCGCTGTAGCGCCCTTCGTGGTGCGCCGTCATGACGTGGACACCGTTCAGGACCTTGCGGAGTACCCGTTTGCGCAGTTCGGGATCCAGATTCGCCATGTCCCCAAGCTTACCGCTCGGTGTCGGGGGGCATGGTGCCGTCGAACACCAAGACCTCGCGCATCAGGACGACCACCCGGTACTCGCCGTTTCCGTTCAGGAACCGCTCCACGGCGTCGAGGGTGCCGCTGACCCACTCCGGGTCGTTGCCGACGACGCTGAAGCCCACCTGCTCCCAGCCGTGCTCGTCCAGGCCGGAAATGCGCGCCGCCGAGACCGGAAAGCGCGCCTTGATGCGCTCCATTACCGGCCGGATGACGGCGCGTTTCTCCTTGAGGCTCTTTACCCAGGGGGTCTCGAGGCGCGCGGTGAAGACGCCGACGTAGGTCTTCATTCCGCTTGCAGCATACCGCGCTCGAAGACCGGGCGGCCCCGGATCCAGACCGCGGCCACGGCGTCCTCACGGGCGAGGGCGAAGGCCGCGCCGAGGGCGTGCTCGACGCTCCCGGCGTGGGACAGCACCGCTTCGAGCGTCGAGCCCGGCGGCGGCCGCAGCCAGACCAGGTCGGCGCTCCGCCCCGCCTCCAGGCCGCCGGCTTCGTCCGCCTGCCCCAGCGCCGCCGCCCCCGCGCGGGTGGCGAGCCAGAGCAACGCTGCGGGATCCAGGTGCACCCCCTCGGGGTGTACCCTTTGGGTCTTGTAGGCGTCCATGGCCTCGCCGAGGAGCGAAAAGCGGGTGCCCGCGCCCACGTCGCTGCCCAGGGCGAAGCGCACGCCGGCTTCCAGGTGGGCGCGCATCGGGAAGAGGCCCGAGCCCAGAAAGGCGTTCGAGCTGGGGCAGTGGGCCACCCAGGCGGAGGCCGCGGCCAGGCGCGCCAGCTCGCGCGGGTTCGGGTGTACGTCGTGGGCGAAGACCGCGCCCGGCCCCACCAGGCCGAAGCGGTCGTAGACGTCCAGGTAGTCGCGGGCTGACGGGAAGAGCCGGGCCACCGCCGCGACCTCGCTGGGGTTTTCGTTGAGGTGGGTCTGGAAGTGCAGGTCGGGGTGCTCCCGCAGCAACGCCCCGCTCACTTGCAAAAGCGCTTCGCTGGCGGCGAGGGCGAAGCGGGGCATCACCGCGTAGCGCAGACCGTTCTTTCCGTGGAACCGCTCGATGAGCGCCCGGTTTTCCGCGTAGGCGCGCTCGGGGGCGGTGTGCAGCTCTGCGCGCAGGTTGCGGTCGCCGGTGACGAGGCCGCTGGTGAGCGGAAAACCCAGCGCCGCCGCCTCCTCGAAGAGTGCGGCCTGCGCCGCGGGAAAGTGGCTGCCGAAGACGAGGGCGCGGGTGGTTCCGCTCTGCACAAGCGCCCGCAGGAAGGTTCGCGCCTCCCGGCGGGCGAAGCCCGCATCGGCGAAGCGCGCCTCGGCGGGCAGGGTGACCCGCTCGAGCCAGTCGAGCAGGTCGAGTCCCAGCGCCCCGATCACGCCCGTCTGGGGGTAGTGGACGTGGGCGTCCACGAAGCCGGGCAGGAGCAGGCCGCCCTCGAGCCGGCGGACCGGCGCACCGGGGTGGCGGTCGCGCACCTCGGCAAACGGCCCCACGTCGGCGATGCGACCGCCCTCGATCCGGAGGCCGCCGTCGCTCAGCGCCTCGAGCCGGGCCGTGAGCGGGCCTTCGCCGACCGCGTGCAGCAGGGAAGCGCGCAGGATCACGTTCCCCAGCTTACAAAAGAAACCCGGCGGCCCGAAGGCCGCCGGGCCGTCCGGGGCCGGGTCAGCCCTCGGCCACCAGCTTGCGCAGCACCGTTTGCAGGATGCCGCCGTTCGTGTAGTAGTCCACGTCCACCTCGCTGTCGAGGCGGGCCTTGGCTTTGAATTCGACGCTGGAGCCGTCCTCGCGGGTGGCGCGCACGGTGAGGACCTTGTGGGGCTCGAGCCCTTCCTCGAGGCCGAGGATGTCGTAGGTCTCGTAGCCGGTGAGGCCCAGACGGTCCGCGTTCTGGCCGTCGGTGAACTCGAGCGGCAGCACGCCCATCCCCACCAGGTTGGAGCGGTGGATGCGCTCGAAGCTCTCGGCGATGACGGCTTTCACGCCGAGCAGCGCCGGCCCCTTGGCCGCCCAGTCGCGGCTCGAGCCGGTGCCGTACTCCTTGCCGCCGATCACGATCAACGGGGTGCCCTCTTCCTTGTACTTCATCGCCGCGTCGAAGACGAACATCTGCTCGCCTTCCGGCAGCTTCTTGGTGTAGCCGCCCTCGACGCCGTCGAGCATCAGGTTCTTGATGCGGATGTTGGCGAAGGTGCCGCGCATCATCACCTCGTGGTTGCCGCGCCGGGAACCGTAGGAGTTGAAGTCCCTCGGCTCGACGCCGTGTTCGATCAGGTAGCGGCCCGCGGGCGAGTCCACCGGGATGGCGCCGGCGGGGGAGATGTGGTCGGTGGTCACGCTGTCGCCCAGCTTGAGCAGCACCCGGGCGCCCCGGATGTCGCGCGGTGGCTCGGGTTCGAGCGGCATCGCCTGGAAGAAGGGCGGCTCCTGGATGTAGGTGGAGTCGGGATCCCAGGCGTAGATCTTCCCGACCGGCGCGGGCAGGGCCTGCCAGCGCTCGTCGCCCTCGAAGACGCCGGCGTATTCACGGGTGAACATCTCGGGGTCCAGGGTCGCGCGAATGGTCTTTTGGATCTCCTCCTGGCTGGGCCAGATGTCGCG
The DNA here is from genome assembly GCA_026981865.1 of Thermaceae bacterium. Taxonomy (GTDB): domain Bacteria; phylum Deinococcota; class Deinococci; order Deinococcales; family Marinithermaceae; genus Oceanithermus. The sequence continues at coordinate 4,728 of JALSIA010000222.1, read as the reverse complement.
CAGGAAGACGGGCCGGCCGTTGGGGTCGTGGCCCAGGGGTTCGTTGTTCAGGTCGATGTCGACCCGGCCCGCGAGCGCGAAGGCGACGACCAGCATGGGGCTCGCCAGGTAGTTGGCCTTGACGTGGGGGTTGACGCGGCCCTCGAAGTTACGGTTGCCCGAGAGGACGCTCGCCGCCACCAGGTCGCCCTTTTCGATCGCCTCGGCGATGTCGGGCGGCAGCGGGCCCGAGTTGCCGATGCAGGTGGTGCAGCCGTAGCCCACCACGTGGAAGCGCAGCGCCTCCAGGAAGGGCATCAGCCCCGAGGCGTTCAGGTAGTCGGTCACCACGCGGCTTCCCGGGGCCAGGCTGGTCTTGACCCAGGGCTCGACGTTCAGCCCCGCCTCGACGGCTTTCTTGGCCAGCAGGCCGGCGCCGATGAGCACCGAGGGGTTGGAGGTGTTGGTGCAGCTGGTGATCGAGGCGATGACGACCGAACCGTGCTTGATCTCGAACTCCTCGTCCTCGCGCTTCACCTCCACGCTGCGGTCCAGCTCGCCCGCCTTGAGGCCGAAGCCGCGCTCGGTGGCGGGCTTGGTCAGGTCTTCTTTGAACTGCTCCTTCATGCGCCCCAGGGGAATGCGGTCCTGGGGCCGCTTGGGGCCGGCCAGGCTGGGCTCGACCGTGCCCATGTCGAGCTCCACGTACTCGGAGAACTCGGGCTCCACCCCGTCCTCGCGGAAGAGGCCCACGGCGCGGGTGTAGCGCTCCACCAGGTCGACCAGGTCCGCGGGGCGGCCGGTGAGGCGCAGGTAGGTCAGGGTCTCCTCGTCCACCGGGAAGAAGCCCATGGTGGCGCCGTACTCGGGCGCCATGTTGGCGATGGTGGCGCGGTCGGCGAGGCTGAGCTTGCCCACGCCCGGACCGTAGAACTCCACGAACTTGCCCACCACGCCGTGCTTGCGCAGCTTTTCGGTGACCGTGAGGACCAGGTCGGTGGCCGTCGCCCCTTCGGGCAGCTCACCGGTCAGCTTGAAGCCGACCACCTTGGGGGCGAGCATGTAGTAGGGCTGGCCCAGCATCACCGCCTCGGCCTCGATGCCGCCAACACCCCAGCCGAGGATGCCCAGGCCGTTGATCATCACCGTGTGGCTGTCCGTACCCACCAGGCTGTCGGGGAAGGCGTAGGTTTCGCCGTCCGACTGCTGGCGCATGACCACCTGCCCCAGGTACTCGAGGTTGACCTGGTGGATGATGCCCTGCCCCGGCGGCACGACGTGGAAGCCGTCGAGCGAGGTCTGCCCCCACTTGAGCAGAGTGTAGCGCTCGGTGTTGCGCTCGTACTCCTTGTCCACGTTGGCTTCGAGCGCGTAAGAGGTGCCGAAGAAGTCGATCTGCACCGAGTGGTCGATGATCAGGTCGGAGCGGACCTGGGGGTTGATCTTGGCCGGGTCCTTGCCGAAGCGCTCCATGGCGCTGCGCATTGCGGCCAGGTCGACCACCGCGGGCACGCCGGTGAAGTCCTGCAGCACCACCCGCGCCAGCTTCAGCGGTACGGCGATCTCGCCCGGCTCCGGTTTCCAGGCCGCCAGGTTCTTAACGTCCTCCTCGCTTACGCCGTAGGTTCCGGCGTTGCGCAGCACGCTTTCGAGCAGGATCTTGATCGAGAAGGGCAGCTTGCGGATCGTTCCAAGCCCCTGCTTCTCCAGCTCGGTGAAGTCGAAGTACTGCACCTTGCCCGCCGCGGTGTCCAGCGTCTTTTTCGTTCCGAACAGGTCCTTGTACGCCATGTGCGCTCCTTTCCCGCGTATGGCACGCGGTCTTCGGGTGGTTCGTTTGTGGGGTGGTGTTGTACCGAACCGGGTGCGCCCCGCTCAGCAATCCTTACTATAGCATGCCGGCCAGGAACCCCTCTTCGCGCACGGCGCGGATCAGGTCCATGACGGTGAGGCGGTGGGGGTCGTATTCGACCGTGACCTGGCCCAGCTGCTGCACCTCGGTCTTGAGCACGCCCTTCTGGCGCGCTAGCGCGGCCACCACCTTCTCCATCTGGTCGTCGCTCTGCACCCCTTGAATGCCCAGCATGATCCGGTTCATCATAGGTTCATTCTACGCGAAGCCTACTCCAGGACGCCCCCGGTTTCCCCCCGGGCCCCGCGGCCGCCCAGCACTCGGGTATGCAGGCGGCGGCCGCTGTCGACGAGCTGCGCGTCTGCGAGCGCGCGGTCGAGCTCGGGGCGGTCGCCAGACTCGGCCAGGAGGGCCACCTCGTAGGCGTTCGCGTCGTACGCCGACTTGATGAGCGCCCGCAGCAGGCCGGTGTAGACCTTGGCGCTTTCGGCGGCGATGCGGGTAACCAGCACGGTGGCGCGGTCGCCCTGCCAGACCGCCTGGGCGAGTACGAAGCCCAGGATGCGCTCCCCATCGACGGCTGCGAAGCTGTGCCCGCTGCGCGCGTAGTAGCGCAGCGCCGCAGGGGCGGTTCGGTAGAAGGCCTCGGGGCGGTCCGGGAAGACGCGGCGCTCCAGCGCCTGCAGCTCGGCGAAGTCGGGTTCTTCGAGGAAGCGGAAGTGCATGTTCCTAGCCTACCGCCTCGGACCTTCGCCGCGGCTCCTGCAGGACCAGCAGCAGCGCCGCCAGCAGCGCCAGCCAGGCAGCGACGGGACGCCGCCGGTCGACCGGCTCCAGCCGGTCCCCCGAGGGGCGCGGCAGCCGGGTTTCCGCGTAGTCGAGAAGGTTGACGGCGAAGCCGTCCCGGACCCCCGGCTCCAGGACGCCGTTCCACCCCAGGGGGCGGTAGGAGGCGCCCACGGGCTCGAGCCAGTTGTACAGCAGCACCACGAAGGCGGGCAGGTCGCGCAGCGCCTCGGGGCGCGGAAGGTAGAGCTCGCCGCCGCGGGCGTAGACCACCCCCAGCCCGTCGGCGCGTGCGGCCAGGATGCGCCAGCCGCCGCCCGGGGGCGGCGGGGGTGCCGGCAGGCGGTAGCCCACCAGCTCGACTCCGCGGGTGAAGGGGTGCGTGGGGTCGACGTCGTAGACGACGTCGGGCAGGGCCGCATCGGTGGAGGCCAGGTAGAGGGTGGGCCGTTGCTCGGGGTTTTCCGGGGGCGGTCCCGGCCGCACCGCGGCCTCGGCGTCGGCGGCGCCGGCCCGCCGTGCCCCCAAGGCGGCCAGTGCGCGCGCCACGCTGGGCGCGTCGATCTGCAGGCGGACCCGGGGAGGTCGCTCGTGCAGGTAGGCCTTCTGGTCTAGCGCCATCGCGTCTTCGGGGTGCAGCACGGCGCTTCGTCGCGTTTCCGTGGCCTCGAGGTCGATAGCCGCGAAGCGACCCGGCGGCAGGTTCAGCTCCCAGCTGCGCCCGGAACTGCTGAGACGGCCGTTCCAGCTGCCGGGTCCGGCGTTGTAGACCGCGGCGAAGCGCGCCCCCAGCGCGGTCAGGCCCGCGTTGGGCTCGTTCGCGGCCACGTCCAGGAAGGCGGCGCGCAGTTCCGCGGGGGGCGGCGCGTCGCCGATCACCAGCACCGCGGCCCCCGGCAGCAGGCGGCGCCCCAGCGCCACCGCCCGCCCCAGGTCGGCCCCGGCGTCGCCGGCGCGCAGCGTCTCCAGCGAGGCCAGCAGCCCGGTCCCGCGGGCGGGCCCGAAGCCTTGCGGCTGCCGTCCGGCGCGCACCAGCACCGCGTTGGACGCGCCCGCGAGCCAGACGGCGGCACGCTGTCGAGCGCGGTCGAAGCGGGAGCGCCCGTCCGCGTCGGTGGCGGTCATCGAAGCGCTGGCGTCGAGGACGACGACGAGCCGCTCCGGTTTTCCCGTGCGCCACGTCGGCGCGGCCAGGGCGAGCAGCATCGCCGCCCCCGCCAGCAGCAGCAGCGCGAGCCGCAGGTCCAACCGCCGCCGCGCCCGCCCCCGCGCCGATGCGCGCTGCAGCAGCCAGACGCCCGCCGCCGGAACCACGGGCGGTCGGCGGCGGGCGTAGGTCCAGTAGATCCAGCCCAGGACCAGGGGCAGGAGGACCAGCAGGTAGGGGTGGCCGAAACCTACCAAGCCACCTCCGTGAAGCCGAAGCCGACCAAGTCGTTGCCCTGCACCTGCTGGTAGCTGATGCTCGAGCCGACCCGCTCCGCCAGGAAGTTGAGGAACTGGGCGTACTTGTCCGTGAGCTCAAAGACCAGCGCCTGGGCGTCGGGGTCGTCGATCGTCTGCATCATCATCATCGGCAGCATCTGCGCCATCTGCTCGAGCGATCGACGATTGTTGGTGTAGCTCACGCCGTGGAATTGGTCGGGCAGGTAGGTTTCGGCGAGCTGGCGGTAGGCGGCGTCGTTGGCGAGTTGATCCGGGCTTTCGAGCAGGCGCGCGGCGCGCTCGGAGGTGGCCAGGTAGAGGCGGTCCTCGCCGGCGACCAGGTAGAGCGTTCCCAGCATGCCCACGCCGATTTTCTTGGCGGGCATCCCTGCGATCTCCAGGGCCTCGACCGTGAAGCCGCCGGTACCTTCGGGCGTCGAGAAGCCCGCGAGCATCTGAATCCAGCTCAGGAGCGTCACCTCCGCGGTGAGGGCGTCCCTGGTTTCGAGGACGATCAGCAGGTTCCCAATCGGGTTCTGCAGCATCTCCTGAGGATCGGTGCTTCCGGCGTCGACCAGGGCGAGGCGGTTGCCAAACGCCGAGAGGTCGAGCTGGAAGTCCGCCCCCAGGTCCGCGGCGTAACGGGTCGCGTAGTCGCCAAAGGCGGCGAGATCAAAGACCATGCT
>JALSIA010000221.1 GCA_026981865.1 Thermaceae bacterium | reverse complement strand
GGCTGGTCTGGGGTCTGCCCAGACTCGCCCAGACCCTCGTCGAGGTGCAGCTCGTCACCGCGACCGCGCTCAAGCTGGACAGCCAGATCCGCCTCCCTAGCGGTTCCTACCGCGCGCTGGGGAAGGGGGTGGCGCGCCTGGTGACCAAGGTGCGCGGCCGCGAGGGCTTTGGCGACTGGGAGGCCTACGCGGCCCGGGGAATCGCCAGGAACCTGCGGAACGCCTACGTGCATCAGCTGGCCACCGGCTTCGCCGTCGCCGGTTACCTGCTGGCGGAGGAGAAGACCTTCCAGGTGGGCCCGGAGCGGCACACCCGCTACGTCTTCGAGTCCATGGACGGAAGGCGCGCCCTGCTCTACGTGATCGACGCCCCCGACGCGCTCGTCTGGCTGGTGGGATGGTCGGGTTGACCTTTGCGCCCCCGACCCGCGGCCGTTAAGATGGGGTGCGTATGCGCGTTATCGTCGTAGGCACCCGCGGGAGCCTCCTTGCCCTTACCCAAACCCGCTGGGCGGTCGAGCGGCTGAAGGAGAACTGGCCCGAGACCGAGTTCAAGATCAAGACGATCCAGACCAAGGGCGACCGCGGCGCCGACCCGCGGGAGCAGAACATCTTCGTGGGGGAGCTGGAAGAGGCCCTCCGACGCGGCGAGATCGACATCGCCGTGCACTCGCTCAAGGACCTGCCCACCACCCAGCCCGAGGGGTTGGTGATCGCCGGCGTGCCCCGGCGGGTGGACCCGCGCGACGTCTTCATCGGGCGCAACAGCGTGGCCCGCATGGCGGACCTGCCCAAGGGGGCGCGCATCGGCACCAGCTCGGTGCGGCGGCGGGCGCAGCTGCTCGCCTGGCGCGACGACCTGGAGATCGTGCCGCTGCGCGGCAACGTGGACACGCGCCTGAAGCGGTTGGTGAGCGACGACCTGGACGGCATCATCCTGGCCGCGGCGGGGCTCTTGCGCCTGGAGATGCGCAACCGCATCGGCGAGTTCGTGGACCCCGAGATCCTGCTGCCGGCCCCGGGTCAGGGGGCGCTGGCGCTCGAGGTGCGCGAGGGCGACGACATGGCCGACGAGCTGGCCTACAGCCTCAACCACGCCCCCACACGCGCGCGGGTGCTGGCCGAGCGCGGCTTCCTGCACGGTCTGGGCGCGGGCTGCCTGGCGCCGGTGGGGGCGCTGGCGCAGATCGAGGACGACGTGCTGGTGCTCGACGCCGGGGTCCTTTCGCTGGACGGCCAGACGCTGATCCGCGGGGAGATCGAGGGCGACCCCGAGGAGGCCTGGGAGCTGGGGTTGGAGCTGGCCCGCGACGTGCTCGAAGCCGGCGGCCGCGAGGTGCTGACCGAGGCGGCGGGCAACTAGTTCTCATACGCATTACTGAAAACCATCAGAATTTCCCGTATACTGGGGGCACTATGGCGATGAAGCGCCTGACGCGCCAACGCAAAGCCGTGCTCGACGTGGTGCAGAAGGCCCGCAACCACCCCGACGCCGCCTGGATCTACCAGGAGGTGCGCAAGATCGTGCCCAGCATCAGCCTGGGGACCGTCTACCGCACCCTCGAGGCCCTGGTTTCGGAGGGCCAGATCGCGGTGCTGGCGCGCGCCGGCGAGGCGACCCGCTACGACGCCAACCCGGTGCCGCACCACCACCTGATCTGCGAGCGCTGCGGCGAGATCGTCGACCTCGAGGTCGAGCTGCCCGACCTGCTCACCCCCGCGCGTGCGGCGTACCCGGAGCTACAGGTCCACGAGGCCAAGGTGGAGTTTCGCGGGCTCTGCTCCGCCTGCCGCCAGACGCTGCGGTCTTGAGCCGGAAGCGGCTCGAGCGCCTGGCCCGCCGGGGGATGACCCCCGGACTCGAGCGTATTCGCACCCTGCTCGCCCGCCTGGATCACCCGGAGCGGGCGTTTCGCGTGGTTCTGGTTGGCGGGACCAACGGCAAGGGCAGCACCGCGCGGGCGCTGGCGCGTATCCTGCAGGCCGCCGGCGAGCGGGTGGGGCTGTTCACCAGCCCCCACCTGCAGGACGTGCGTGAGCGCATCGAGGTGGACGGCTCGGCGATCGCCCCCGAGGCCCTGGACGAACTCCTGGACCGCCTCGCCGGTCCGCTGGAGGCCAGCGGCGCCAGCTATTTCGAAGCCCTCGCGGCCCTGGCCCTCGTCCACTTCGCCGAGCAGAAGGTCACGACCGCGGTGCTCGAGGTGGGGCTGGGCGGGCGCTTCGACGCGGTGAACGCAACCGAGCCGGCGCTCTCGATCGTCACCAACGTGGCCCTCGACCACACGGACTGGCTGGGGCCCACGCTGGCCCACGTCGCCCGCGAGAAGGCCGGCATCCTGAGGCCGGGGCGGTCCGCCCTCACCGCGGCGACCGGCGCGGGCGCGGCCTTCCTGACGGCCGCGGCGCGGGAGCGCGGGGTGCGCCTCGAGCGGGTCGCACCCACCCACGTGGAGGTGAACGGCTACGGCGTGAGCTTCGTGCTGGACGGGTGCACCTACGCCGCTGGGTTGATGGGGCGTCACCAGGCCGAAAACCTGGCGCTGGCGGTGCGGGCGGCGCGGGAGCTGGGGGCGAGCGCGGCTGCGGCGCGCGCGGGGCTGGCGCGGGTGCAGCACCCGGGTCGGCTGGAGTACCGGCCCGCGGAGCGCCTGCTCCTCGACGGGGCCCACAACCCCGCGGGGGCCCGCACCCTCGTTCGCGCGCTCGCCGACTACTTTCCCGGCACCCCCAAAACGCTGGTCTTCGCCGTCGCCAGGGACAAGAACGCGGCGGCCATGGCCGCCGCGCTGCGGTCCCGGTTCAAAAACGTCTGGCTGACGCGCTACCCAGGGCCGCGTTCGTCCGCCCCCGCGGCGCTGGCGGAGTTCTTTCCGGGAGCGCGCCTCGAGCCCGACCCGCAGCGGGCGCTGGCGCAGGCACGGTCCGGGCGTCCGCCGGGAGGCTTGGTGGTGGTCGCCGGCAGCCTCTACCTGATCGCGGCGCTCGCGCGTCCCGGCTTTGGGCCCGCGCCCGAAGCATTCATCCGCTAGAGGGGTGCCAGAGCTTTACCCCGCTGGAATCGAGTTCTTCCAGCAGCTCCTGCGCCGTCCTGCCGAAGACGGGATGGCGCCAGCCGGGGGCGACCTCCTCGAGCGGCACCAGCACGAAGGGGCGTTCGTGCAGCCGCGGGTGGGGCAGGACGAGCCCCGGACGCTCGAGCACCCGCCCCCCGAAGTCGAGCAGGTCGAGGTCAAGGGTGCGGGGGCCCCAGCGCTCGCGCCGCACCCGGCCGTGGGCGCGCTCGATCGCGAGCAGCGTCGCGAGCAGTTCCTGGGGGTCGCACTCGGTTTCCAGGGCCGCCACCGCGTTGAGGTAGGGCCCCTGCCCCGGGGGACCTACGGGCTCGGTTTCGTAGACGCGCGAGAGCCCCGCGAGCCGCACCTCCGGCCGGCGCGCAAGCGCGGTCACCGCGCCGAGCAGGTGGCCGGCGCGGTCGCCCAGGTTGGATCCCATCGCCACCAGGGCGGAAACGCGCTGCATGCTTCCAGCCTAACCGCTAGCTGGGCTCCACCAGACCGCGACGCTCGAGGTAGCGGTAGACCGAAACCTTGACCACGTCGTTAAAGACGAACCAGGCCAGGGAGTAGGCCCAGATGCCCAGCCCCCAGCCCCAGCCGGCCGGCGTCATGACCGGCGCGAAGAACCAGCCGTAGACCCCGATGAGGGTGCCCAGGACCCGGGTCGAGAAGGTGGCCCCGAAGAGGACGGCCGAGGGGTAGGGCTTCGTCCAGAACCAGCGGTCGTAGGTGCGGGTGTTGTAGATGGTGCCGTGGCCCGCGACCACCAGCTTGAGGAAGAAGATCGTCTGGATCAGGTCGTGCGGCAGCTGCCAGACCACTACGGTGAGGTAGAAGAGCAGGAAGGAGGAGAGCAGCCCCGCGACGCCGAGCCAGCCCGCGACCGTGAGCACCTCGTGCATGTTCCAGCGCACCGGGTTCCGGGCCACCTTGGCGTGGTCGTAGGCGATCGAGAGAATGGGCAGGTCGTTGAGCAGCGCCAGGATGATGATCATCAGCGCGGTGACGGGGTAGAAGTTGAAAAAGGTGATCGTGGCCCACATCAACAGCACCACGCGCACGGTCTCGGCGATGCGGTAGATGGCGTAGCTCTTCATGCGCTCGAAGATCTGGCGCGCCAGCTCCACCGCCTCCACCATGACCCGCAGCCCCGGCGCCAGCAGCACCAGGTCGGCCGCGGCGCGGGCGGCGTCGGTGGCGCCTTGCACGGCGATCCCGCAGTCGGCCTTCTTGAGGGCGGGGGCGTCGTTCACGCCGTCGCCGGTCATGGCCACGTAGTGCCCGGCCTTCTGCAGCTTGTCGACGATGAAGTATTTGTCCTCGGGGTAGACCTGGGCGAAGCCGTCGGCCTCCTCGACCAGCCGTACGATCTCGGATTCGTGGCGGTGTACCGTCCCCAGGTGTTCCTTTTCGAAAATCTGGGTCAGCTCCTCGACGACCCGGTGGGTGAAGCGCCGCACCTCGGCCTCGCCGGCGTCGGGCTTGAAGGCCTCGAAGAGTTCGTGGGTGAGCACCTCGGCGAGGACCTGCCACTCCTTCATGCCCGCCTCGCGCAGCTCGCGCACGTCCAGGATTCGCTCCCCGATGCCCAGCACCCGGGCGATGTAGCGGGCGATGGCGACGTGGTCGCCGGTAATCATCTTGACCTCGAGGCCCAGCTTGCGCGCCTGGGCCACGACCTCGGCGGAGTCGGGACGCGGAGGGTCGTAGAGGGGGATCAGGCCCACGAAGCGCGTCTTCCCGTTCTCCTCGCGCACGGCCACGCCCAGCACCCGGAAACCGTTTTCGGCGAGGCGCTCCAGCTCCTGGTTGACCGCGTCGGCGTCGTCGAGGCTTTCCTCGCAGAGCTGCAGGATGACCTGGGGCGCCCCCTTGGCCACCCACAGCTCCTTTCCATCGCAGCGCACCGTGGCTTCGGTACGCTTGCGCACGGGGTCGAAGGGGACGAAGTCGGTGACCTGACAGCCGCCCAGGCGGCGGTCGAGGCTGAGCTTCTTGGCCTCGCTGAAGATGGGTTCCTCGATGGGGTCGTGGTTTTCCTCGCGCGAAGCCAGCAGCGCGTAGAAGATCACGTCGGCCGCCTGGAAGGGGGGGTGGGGCCGGATGCGCTCGATCGTCATGCGGTTCCGTGTCAGGGTCCCGGTCTTGTCCGCGGCGAGTACGTCCACTCCGGCCAGTTCCTCGATCGCCGCGAGCTTGCGCACGATCGTCTGGCGGCGCGCCAACGCGAGTGCGCCAACGGCCATGGTCACGGTGAGCACCGCGGGCAGCGCCACCGGAATCGAGGCGACGGTCAGCACCAGGGCGAAGCGCAGCAGCTCGAGCAGGTTCTCCTGCCGGAACAGCCCTACGATCAGGATGATTACCACCAGCGCGATCGTCATCACGATCAGCGCGTCGCCGATCTGGATGACCGCGCGCTGGAAGTGGCTGCGCTCTTCGCGCTCCGCCTTGGCGACGAGCGCCACGGTGCGCCCGAAGTAGGTGTGGGTGCCGGTGGCCACGACGACGGCCCGCGCCTCCCCTTGCTTGATGACGCTGCCGGAATAGAGGGGGTCGCCGACCTTCTTGCTGGCCGGCAGCGACTCTCCGGTAAGCGCCGACTGGTCCACCTGCAGGTAGGTTCCGTCTGCGAGCACGGCGTCGGCGGGAACGAGGTCGCCCATCCGTAGCCGCAGCACGTCGCCGGGGACGAGGTCGCGTACGTCGACTTCCTGCCAGCGGCCGTCGCGCAGCACCCGCGCCTTGCGCGCCAGCCGCTGCTGCAGGACCTTGAGGGCGGAGATCGCCTTCGACTCCTGCCAGAAGTCCACCCCGGCGTTGACGAAGAGGAGGACGAGGATGATCGTGAAGTCCTCCCACTTGCCCACGAGCGCCGAGAGCAGCGCGGCCACCTCGATCATCCAGGGGATGGGCCCCCAAAACCGCCGTAGCAGCCGCAGCCACGCGCTCTCTTCCTTTTCGGGTACCTCGTTGGGGCCGTACCGCTCGAGCCGCGCCCGCGCCTCGCTTTCCGTCAGGCCCTTTTCCAGCGAGGTCGCCAGCCGACGCGCCAGCTCCTCGGGGTCAAGGCCTTTCAGCTCATCCACGCGAAAAGGAGCGGCGTTCTTGGTGTCCGGCATAAACGACACCTCCAGCCCTTAGGGTACTGCGCTCAAGTTTTATTATATAGGGTCATTCGCCCGCAGGGCGTTTCTTCGCCACCTCGGCGTAGACGTCGCGGAAGACCCCCGGCAGCGGCGCGTGGGGCTTGTGCACCCGCACGACCAGCGCCTCCACCTTGGGGAAGGCGCGCAGCAGACGCTCGGCCAGCGTGTCGGCGAGCGCCTCGATCAGGTAGAAACGCTCGCCCGTGACCACTTCGGCCACCAGCCGGTGGACCTCGGCGTAGTCCACGGTAGCCGCCAGCCGGTCGCCCCGGCCCTCGTAGGCGATCTCCAGCTCGACGTCGACGATGAAGCGCGCGCCCAGCGCTCCTTCTTCGGGTTTGACGCCGTGCCGCCCGTAGAACTCGAGCCCCACCAGCGCGATCTTGCCCATCTAGCCCTCCACTGCGTTCCAGACCGCCAGCGCCTCGGCATGGGCGGCCACGTCGTGCACCCGCAGAATCCGGGCCCCCCGACGTGCCGCCGCCAGGTGGGCGGCCACGCTGCCGCAAACACGGCGCTCGGGCGCTTCCACCCCGGTGAGCTCGCCGATCGTGCGCTTGCGGCTAAGGCCCGCGAGCAGCGGGTGCCCCAGGGCGACGAGCTCGTCCAACCTCCTGAGCAGCTCGAGGTTGTGCTCGAGCCGCTTCCCGAAGCCGAAGCCGGGGTCGAGCACCACCGCGGGCACCCCGGCCGCGAGGGCGTTTTCGGCCTGGTGCCGCAGGAAGCCCGCGACCTCGCGCACCACGTCGGTGTAGCGGGCGTGCTGCATCATCGTCTGGGGGTCGTTCACGGGGCTGTGCAGGATCACCACCGGCGTTTGGTGCTCGGCGGCGAGCCGCACCATGCGGCCGTCGCGCAACCCCCCCACGTCGTTGAGCAGGTGCGCCCCCAGCGACAGCGCCTCGGCGGCCACCTCGGGCTTGCGGGTGTCGATGCTGATGGGCAGGCCCAGTTCGAGGACGGCCTCGAGCACCGGCAGCACCCGCCGCTTCTCCTCGCTCGCGCTCACCGGCGCCGCGCCGGGGCGGGTGGACTCGCCGCCGAGGTCGATCAGGTCGGCCCCTTGGGCCTTCAGGGTTCGGGCCCGGGCGAGCGCGGCTTCCACGTCCAGGTAGCGTCCGCCGTCGGAGAAGGAGTCCGGGGTGACGTTGAGGATCCCCATCAGCCGGGGGCGGCTGAGGTCGAGGGTGCGGCCGCGGAGTTGCAGTTTCACCCCGGCATTATACGCGGGGCACCGGTCCCCGGCCGCCTGCGCTAGGCTGGGGGCAGGAAGAAAGGAGGCCCTGATGAGCGGAGTTCTCGCAGCCGTGGACCTGGGCTCGGGTTCGGAAGCGGTGCTCGCAAGCGCGGAGGTGCTGGCGCGGGCGCTGGGGCGCCCGCTCGTGGCCATGCACGTGGTGGCCGACGGCTACCTGCGCTCGGCGCCGCGGCGCTTCGCCGAGGTGTGGGAGCCGGAGCTGGAACCGCTCTTCGAGCGGGCCAGCGCGTCCCTGGGTCGGCTGGCGCGGAAGAAGCTCGAGCGCCTTGCCCCCGAAGGGGCCGAACTAAAGCTGCCGCACGGCAACCCCACCCAGGAGGTGGCCGCGGAGGCGCGCCGACAGGCGTTGGCGGTGCTGGCCTCCGAGGGGAGCACGCCCCTCGAGCGGGTGGCCCGCGGTGGCGTCTCGCGTTACCTGATGCACCGCGGCGAGGTGCCCGTGCTCTCGGTGCGGCCCGACCGTCCGCTCCAGCGCCTGGGCCGCTTGGGCGTAGCCGTCGACGATTCCAGCGCCTCGCTGGCGGCGCTCCGTGTCGCGTCGCGGCTCGCCGAGGGGGCGGGCGGCGAGCTGGTGGCCTTTCACCTCGTCAGCGTGGGGCCGCATAGCTGCTGCGTGCCCCAGTACCTGCCGCCCGAGGCGCTCGAGGCCGCCGACCTCGACCGCCGCGCCGAGGCGGCGCTGCGCGAGGCGCTGGGGTACGAAGGGCCGCTCGTCGTCGCCCGTGGCGAGGAGATCGAGGGGCTGCTCGAGCTCTCGCACGAACACCGCGTGGACCTGCTGGTGCTTGGCTCCAAGGCCAAGAGCAGCCACTGGACCCGCCTGGGCCGCAGCGTGGTCGGTCTGCTGTACAAGGCCGACCTGCCGCTCCTCGTCGTTCCGGAAGCCGCCCACCTTTAGCGCCCTGGCACAGACGCTATACTGGGTCCAATGAGGCCCCATACGACCCCGTGGTACCTGAGCCTTTCGGCGTACTGGTTCGCCACCAGCTTCAAGTGGTTCCTGGTGCTGCTCGTGCTGCTGCCGGCGCGGGTGGCCGAGCTGGTCGATCCGGCCGAGAAGGCCACGCGGCTGGGCTGGCTGTTCGCCGTGGGCGCGGTCATGGCCTTCGTGGGGCCGCCGGTCTTCGGTTTCCTGTCCGACCGCTTCCCCTCCCGCTGGGGCCGCCGCATGCCTTACCTGGGCGCGGGGGCGCTGCTCACCGCCGTGGGGCTCGTCTGGATGGCCTACGCCCCCAGCTACTGGAGCCTCTTCGCTGCCTATATCGTTCTGCAGCTGGCCGACGACCTGGCCACCGGGCCGTACTCGGCGCTGATCCCCGACCTGGTGCCCCGCGAGCACCGCGGCACCGCCTCGGGCTGGATGGGGGCGCTGCAGGTGTCGGCGCAGATCGCCGCCGGAGTGGTGGGCTTTACCGTCGCCCACCTGCCCCTGCTCTTCTGGATCACCGCCGGGCTTAACCTCGTCGCCGCAGCCTGGACCTTGCTGGTCATCCGCGAAGCGCGGGGGGTTCCCGGCCGGCGTGAGGGCTTCGTGGAAAGCATGCTGGCGCCCTGGAAGAACCCCGACTTCCGCTGGGTCTGGGGCACGCGCTTCCTGGTGATGTTCGGCCAGTACGTGGTGCAGACCTACCTGCAGTACTACCTGGCCGACGTGGTGCGCGTCTTCACGCTCTGGGGCAAGAGCGTCGCGACCCAGGCCTTCCAGGCGGTGGCGCTCTTGGGCTTGGTCATCTCCGCCGGGGCGGCGCTCAGCTCGGTGCCCGCGGGCCGCTGGTCCGACCGGGTGGGCCGCAAGCGGCCCATCTACCTCGCGGGCGGGGTGATGGCCTTCGTGATCCTTCCCCTGCTGCTGGTCCCGCGCTACGACGTGCTCGTCTTCGTGGCCCTGCTCTTCGGCCTCGGCTACGGCGCCTACACCGCCGTGGACTGGGCTCTGGCCACCGACGTGCTGGGGGCACCCGAGGCGCACGCCACCGACATGGGGATCTGGCAGACCTCGATCGTCCTCCCCCAGATCCTGGCCGGCTCCCTGGGCGGCATGGTGGACCTGCTCAACCGTTCGCAGCCGGGTTCCGGGTACACTGCGCTGTTCTTGCTGGCCGCGGCGGGGTTCGTGCTGGGGACCGTGCTGGTTCGTCAGGTGCGCAGCGTTCGTTAGGTTGAATATCCATGCACACCCCGGGTAGCATTAGGGGGCTGGCGAGGAAGGAGGCCCCGAGTGGATTTCCTATTAAGCTTTTCCCGCCTTATCGACGCCCTCAACGAGGCCGTGGGCCGCTTGGTGTCCTGGCTGACGCTCCTGATGGTCGTCATCGGCGTGTACAACGCGGTCACGCGAAAGCTTTCGCAGACCATCGGCGTGGACCTGAGCTCGAACACCTACATCGAGCTGCAATGGTACATGTTCGCGCTCGTCTTCATGTGGGGCGCGGCCTACACCCTCAAGCACAACGCGCACGTCCGCGTGGACATTATCTATTCCCGCCTGTCGGATCGCGGTAAGGCCTGGGTCGACGTCTTTGGCACCGTGCTCTTTCTGCTGCCTTTCACCGCGGTGGTGCTCTGGACCGCAGGGCCGATCGTCTTCGAGTCCTGGAAGATCCACGAGATGTCGCCCGACCCCGGCGGGCTGCCGCGCTACCCCATCAAGGCGGCGCTGATCGTCGCTTTCGTGTTGCTCTTCCTGCAGGGCCTCAGCGAGCTGATCAAGCGCATTGCCCTGCTCACCGGTCACCGGGTCGCACTCGCCAGCGGAAGCGAAGAGGAGCCCTCGCTATGAACCCCGATCTGCTCGGCCCCTTGATGTTCGCCGCGGCCTTCGTCTTCATCTTCACCGGTTTCCCCGTGGCGTTCTCGTTGGCGGGCACCGCGCTCGTCTTCATGCTGATCGGCATCTCGCACGACATCATGAGCTTCAGCCTGATGTCGGCGCTGCCCGAACGCATCTTCGCGATCTACGAGAACTACACCCTCCTGGCCGTGCCCTTCTTCATCTTCATGGGCACGATGCTGGAGCGCTCCGGGCTCGCCGAGAACCTGCTGCGCACGATGGGCATCCTTTTCGGCCCGTTGCGCGGCGGGCTCGCCATCAGCGTGGTCGTGGTGGGCACTCTGCTCGCCGCTGCTACCGGCGTGGTCGGCGCCACCGTGGTGGCCATGGGGTTGATCAGTCTGCCAGTGATGCTGCGCTACG
The DNA here is from genome assembly GCA_026981865.1 of Thermaceae bacterium. GTDB lineage: Bacteria > Deinococcota > Deinococci > Deinococcales > Marinithermaceae > Oceanithermus. Next base: position 26,717 of record JALSIA010000221.1, on the reverse strand, counting down.
GCTACTCCAAGGAGCTGGCCACCGGGGTGATCGCCGCCTCGGGGACGCTGGGGCAGGTGATCCCGCCCTCGATCGTGCTCATCGTGCTTGCCGACCAGCTGCAGGTCTCGGTGGGCGACCTCTTCGTGGGCTCGCTCATCCCCGGCCTCAGCCTCTCGGTGATGTACATCCTCTACGTAGTGGCCGTGGCCCTCTTCAAGCCGAAGGCCGCGCCCGCACTGCCGCCCGAGGAGCGCGATCTGCACGGCTGGGCGCTGTTCAAGGAAGTCATGCTGGTGATGATGCCGCCGCTGGTGCTGATCCTGCTGGTGCTGGGCAGCATCTTCGCCGGGCTGGCCACCCCCACCGAGGCCGGCGCCTTCGGTGCTCTGGGCGCGATCTTCTTGGCCATGCTCTACCGCAGCTTCAACCTCAAGGCGCTCGTCGACACCATGGACGCCACGGCCAAGCTGACCAGCATGGTGATGCTGATCCTGGTGGGCTCCACGGCCTTCTCGCTCGTCTTCCGCGGCCTCTATGGCGACATCTGGGTCGAGGACCTGCTGCTCAACCTGCCCGGGGCCGAGGTGGGCTTTTTGATCACCGTCAACCTGATCATCTTCATCCTCGGCTTCTTCATCGACTTCTTCGAGATCGCCTTCATCATCATCCCGCTGGTTGCGGGGCCTGCGGCGACGCTGCTCGCGCCGCTCTTCCCGGAGGCGCTCGAGCCCACCCGCCTGGCGCTCGTCTGGTTCGGCATCATGATCGGCATGAACCTGCAGACCTCGTTCCTCACGCCGCCCTTCGGGTTCTCGCTCTTCTACCTGCGCGGCGTCTCGCCCCCAGAGGTCTCGACGATGCACATCTACCGCGGTGCGGTGCCGTTCATCGCCATTCAGATCATCGGCCTTACCCTGATGATCGTCTTCCCGCACATCGCCACCTGGCTGCTCACGGTGACTTCCTCGGGTTACTAAGGCTGTTGTCTGGGCCCACCGACCCACACGATCAAACGCACCCCCGGCCGCGGCCGGGGGTGCGCTCGTAATTCGCGCGACGCCGGTTTTAGGAGCGCGAAGCGACGTACTGCAGGTAGGCGGACTCGGCGGTGCCGTACCAGCGGTAGATGTCCTCGCGGAAGGCCTTCCAGTCGGTGTAGACCTTCTCGTAGAACTTGTCGGAGGCGGCCAGCTCGTCGAAGAGGGCGAAGGCCTCCTTGCGGGCCGCGTCCATGATCTCGTTGGAGAAGCGGCGCAGCTTCACGCCCTTGGCCAGCAGCCGCTTGAAGGCCGGCGGGTTCTTGAAGTCGTAGTCGACCATCATCTGCTGGTTGGCCTCGGCGGCCGCGGTCATGTAGATCTGCTGGTACTCCTTCGGCAGGTCGTTCCAGGCCTTGAGGTTGACGAAGGTGTGCAGCGTGGGGCCCGGTTCCCACCACCCGGGGTAGTAGTAGTACTTGGCGACCTTGTAGAAGCCCTGCTTTTCGTCGTCGTAGGGGCCGACCCACTCGGTGGCGTCGATGGCGCCGCGCTCGAGCGCCGGGTAGATCTCGCCGCCCGCGAGCACCTGCACGGTCACGCCCAGGCGCGCCATCACCTTGCCGCCCAAGCCGGGGATGCGCATCTTGAGGCCCTTGAGGTCGGCGACGCTGTTGATCTCCTTACGGAACCAACCGCCCATCTGCACGCCGGTGTTGCCGGCGGGGAAGCCGATCATGTTGAAGTCGGCAAAGAGCTCGTTCAGCAGCTTGTTCCCGTTGCCGTCGTAGAGCCAGGCGTTCTGCTGACGGAAGTTGAGGCCGAAGGGCAGCGCCGTCGCGAAGGCGAAGGCCGGGTGCTTGCCGATGTAGTAGTACCCGGCGGTGTGGCCCGCCTGCACGGTGCCCTGCTGAACGGCGTCCACGACCTTGAGGCCGTGCACGATCTCGCCGCCTGCGTAAACGCGGATGTCGAAGTTGCCGTCGGTCATCGCGCGCACGCGGTCGGCGATCGTTTCCGCGCCGCCGTAAATGGTGTCCAGCGCCTTGGGCCAGCTGGTGGCCATGCGCCAGCGGATCTTCTTCTTGGTCTGGGCGAAGACCGGACCGAAGACGGTGCTCGCAGCGACACCGGCCGCTGCCTTCTTCATAAAATCACGACGTTTCATTCCATGCCCTCCTTTTAGGTACTGCGTTGTTACGGCTCGATTATACGGTCACAGCCGAAACCTGCGCAAGGCCGGCTGCGACGGCGTCGGAAAGAATTAGTATGCAATGTAGAAATAGGTTTCCTTCACGTCGCGCACCTGGGCGTAGCTCTGTTTGAAGTACAGCCGCAGGCGGTCGTTGAACCCGTCGCTGCTGTACACGCCGCGGAAGTAGACGCTTCCCGGGCGGGTGTCGGTGTAGATCGCCCGTACCCGCTGCTTCCCGGTGGGGTAGTCCACGACGTAGCGGCGCCGCATGCTGGGCAGGGGCAGCACGTGGGTGCCCGCGGGCAGGTAGACGCCGTGCTCGAACTCGTACGTGCGGCCGTCGGGATCGATGGCCACGAGGCTGACGTAACCGGGCCGGCGCAGCGTGACCACGAACTGCACCTCCTCCCCGACGCGGTAGGTGGCGCCCTGGCCGCGGTCGGGTTCAAAACGTGCGATCACGTCGGCCAGGCCGAACTCGACGGAGACCCCCACCTGGACGTCTCCGGGCCGGAGGGTGATCGTACACGCGGACAGCAGGGCGCCGAGCCCCAAGAGCAAGAACATCCTTTTCATGGCACCTCCCCAGTCCCAGTCTAGCCGCTGCGGATGAAAGCCGCGGGCGGGAAGATTAAGGCGTTTTAAGGCGGATCCCACAAACCCGCCTGGGCGACCGGGGCGAAGCGGCGGCGGTGCTGGGGGCAAGGGCCCAGCCGCGCCAGACAGGCAAGGTGTTCGGGGGTGCCGTAGCCCTTGTGCCGCGCGAAGCCGTAGCCGGGGTAGCGGCGGTGCAGGCCGACCATGATTCGGTCGCGCACCACCTTGGCGAGGATCGAGGCGGCCGCCACGCTGGGGCTTTGCGCCTCGGCGCGGGCGGGGGCCAGCAGCGGAAGCTCGGTTTCCAGGAAGAGGAAGTCGGTGACGAGCGCCTGGGGTGGGACGCGCAGACGGTCCAGCGCCCGCTGGGCGGCGCAGTGGGTGGCGCGCAGCACCCCGAGCCGGTCCACCTCGGCCGCGCTGCAGGCGCCCACCCCCCAGGCCAGCGCTTGGCGCCGCAGGTGCTCGAGCAGCTGCTCGCGGCGCCGCGGCGTCAGCCGCTTCGAATCGCGGTAGGGGTGGCGGCCCGGAGCAAGCACCACCGCGGCCGCCACCAGGGGTCCCGCGAGCGCCCCGCGGCCGGCTTCGTCGACCCCGGCGACCCTCAGGCCCTGGCGCCAGAACTCCTGCTCAAGCACGGCGACGCTCTTCGAGCTCCTTTTGGAAGACTTCGATGACTTCTTCGGGGCGGTCGGCGAGCCGCAGCAGGCCAGAATCCTGCGGGCCCACGGCCCGACGTTCGGCGAGCGTGTCGTGGATCCAGGCCTCGAGCCCCCGCCAGTAGCCGCGGTCCATGGCGAAAAGCGGGAAGGGGTGCACCTTGCCCGTCTGCAGCAGGACGAGCACTTCGGTGAGCTCGTCGAGGGTTCCGAACCCCCCCGGAAGCACCACGAAACCCACCGCATAGCGTACGAACATCACCTTGCGGACGAAGAAGTAGCGGAACTGCAGGCTGTGGGTCTGGTAGCGGTTGGGACGCTGCTCGTGCGGCAACTCGATGTTCAGCCCCACGGACACCCCTCCGGCTTCGTACGCCCCCTTGTTGACGGCCTCCATGATGCCGGGGCCGCCCCCGGTGACCACCCCGAAGCCGGCCTTGGCAAGCTCGCGCCCCAGCTCCTCCCCCAGCGCGTACGAGGGGTGATCGGGACCGAAGCGCGCCGACCCGAAGACCGAGACCAGCGGCACCTCGATCCCCGAGAGCAACTCGAAGCCGTCCACGAACTCGGCGAGGATACGGAAAAGGCGCCAGGCATCCGTGTGGTGCAGCCGGTCGATGACCCCGCGTTCGTTGACCATGCCCCCAGTGTAGGCCAGCCGATGCTGCGTGCACCGTACAACGGGGCATGGAGCTGACCGTCGTCGTTCTGGCCGATACCGAAACCCACGGCGACCTGGGGCGCCTGGCGAACGCTTTGGAAACGGCCGCCGAAGCCGCGGACGCGGGAGCGGACGTCGAGCTCGTCTAGGGCGGTGCGGCCGTCCTTACGTTTTGAGGTTCAGGGGGCCGGGCTCGTCCACTCCTGGTAGAGGAAGCCGTCGAGGTAGAGCTTGAAGCGGGCGTCGCCCTTCACCCGGACGCTGCCCTCGAGGGTGGTTCCGCCCTGGGCGAAGGTGTCGATGGGCGTGCGTTCGCCGTCGTCGTCGGCAACGACGAGGCGCACGTGCACGGGGGCCTGGGTCCCGCTGGCGGGTAGCGGCACCCGGATGGGGACGATGCGCTCCCCGGGGGCGAGGTCGGGCGGCGGCGGCGATGCTTCGGTATCCGTCGCCGGGGTTTCGGGGGGCGTTTCCTGCGGGGCCGGCGGCGCCATGAAGCCCTGCTCGGGGAGCAGCACCTCGCCCCGGCCGGACACGGTCACCACCACCGGGCTGCCCACGTCGAGGGCGACACCCGCGGGGGGGGACTGGGCCAGCACCGTGCCCTCGGGCTGTGGGGAGGGCAGGGTCTGCACTTCGCCCAGGCGCAGCTCCGCGACCGAGATCAGGTAGCGCGCCTCTTCCAGGTTGAGTCCGGTGAGCTCGGGCAGCACGGTCTTGCGCGGCGCGGGGCCGTCGGAGGTGAGGAGGCGCACCGTGGCGCCCTGGGGCAGCGGCGCGTCCGCAGGCGGCGCGCTGGCCAGCACCGTGCCCTCGGGCTCCTCGCTGTATCCCGTGGCCGCGGCCCCGGGCAGGTAACCGGCCTCCTCAAGCGTGCGTTGCGCGTCGCTGAGCGGCCGCCCCGCGAGCGGCGGTACCCGGCCGTCCTTGGGCCGGTTGAGGACGAGCTCGAGGGCGCGTCCGGGTTTGACCCGGGTTCCTGGGGGTGGATTTTGTTCCAGGATAAGGTCGCGCGGCCGGTCCGGCTCGCTGGCCATGGTGAAGGTGACCTTGAGCCCCATGTTCTTGACCGCTTCCAGCGCGGTGCGCGGGTCTTGACCGCGCAGGTCGGGGATCGTGAACTCGGGGGGGTTCAGGTAGCGCGCGCTGCCGGCGACGAAGAGCCACAGCCCCAGCACCGCCAGGAGCAGCCCCGGCACCCAGGAGGCGGCACGGTTCCCGCGACCCGACCGCGCCGAGGGCAGGGCCCGCAGAAAGCGCCCGCCAAGGCGCTCGATCTCGGTCTCGTCGTGCTCGCTCAGAGGATCGAGGGCGGCCACCCGCACCCCTTCTTCGTGCAAACGCAGATCCAGATCCGACAGCGCGAACCCCAGAGGCCTGAGCGCCTCCAGGATGCGGCCCACCTCGCGCACGACCTTGCGGCCCTTGGCCGGCAGCGCCGAGGGGGCGTCGCAGGACGGCCAGAAGACGTAGTACTGCCCGGGTTTGGCGCTGATTTCCAGGCCCCCGGGCAGCACCCCCAGAGCGGAGAGGGCCTTGAGCGCCTTGCGGAAACGGAAGAAGACGGCGCGCGCCTCGGGGCCCCGGACGTCGAACCAGTACAGGCGGCCCTCAGCACCGGACGGGCTTCGAGCGCGCCACACCGTGAGGAAGTCTTCGCGGCGCTCCTGCTGTGAGGCTTCGTATGGACCCAGACGCTCCGACATCTTCATAAAGTATAGCGCCCGGTGTAATAACCGCATGAAAAGCCCCGGCGACCATCGGGTCGCCGGGGCATGCGGGCTCGACCGTTACGGTCCAGGGTTGTCGAGTTGGGTGAGGCTCAGGACGTAGCTGCCGGTGGTGCTGCCGCCGGCGTCGCCGTCCCAGGCGGTGACCAGCACGTAGTAGGTGCCGTCGGCCGTCGGGGTGAACTCGAGCCGCGACTCGCGGCCGGTGAAGTCGTCGTTGTAAGCAACCTGGTTTCCGATGCTGTCGTAGATAGCGAGCATAGTGTCGGGCGCGCCGCTGTCCACGGTTTCGACGTCGGCGACCAGGGTGGTGCCCGCGGTGAGCGTCAGCATGAAGATGTCGTCGTCGCCGAGCGGGTCGATCGCGGCGTTCACGGCCGATCCCAGCGCCACGGCTTGGGCGTTCGTGAGGTCGACGTTGGAGATGTTGGTGCCGTTCACGGTCGCCGAGCCGTTGGGTTCGGTCTCGGCCACGAAGGGGCTGGCGATGTCGAGGGCGTAGCTGTTGAAGGGGCTCGAGGAGCCGTTTAGATCCTGGACCAGGATGTAGACGGTGCCGTCGGCGCTGGCGGTGAAGCTGACCCAAGCATCGTCGGTGAAGGACTGGTTGTTGTCGTTGGATGCGATGACGGTCGTGCCGTCGCTGGCATAGACGGTGATGGCGAGGTCCATCTGGCCCGAGAGCGACTCGGTGTTCAGCACGTATTCGGTGCCCGCGGTGACGGTGAGGGCGTAGAAGTCCACGTCGCTTCCGGTGCTGGCGTTGTAGATAATGCCCTTGTAGGTCGTACCCGCACTTACGGGGGTGGCATCGGCGACGGTGTCGTTGGGTTCGTAGAGGTCGGTGGGGAGCTGGATGTCCAGCGGGATGGCGAACGCGTTGTCGCCGCTGACCACCTGCACGATGCCCTCGTTCGTTCCCGGGACGACGCCGCTTTTCTTATGCGGCCCGCCCACCATGACCCGGTAGAAGCCGGGGTCGATCTGCAGGAACATCGCGGTGCCGTCGTCGAACAGGCCGGTGCCCGTGGTTTGCGTGGGCAGGATGGGGCGGTCGGGCAGCGGGTTGCCGTTGGCATCGACCGGAACCAGCGTGACGCTCGTCATCGGCAGCGGGGTCCCCGTGTTGACGTCGTAAACATCGACGTAGACATTTGCACCTGCTTCGGGCGCAGGTTCGCTGCCTCCGGCAATGGCCAGGGCCTTGGCCACGGCCGCGCCGGCGTCGACGATGCCCCAGCCCAGGTCCTCGTCGAAGCCCGGAAGGGTGTCGGCGTTGGCGTCCCAGGCGGTCTGGGTCAGGACGGTGCGCACCTGGCGCGCGTCGAGGCTGCCGGGACCGCCCGCGGCTTCGAGGATGAGGGCCACCGCGCCCGCGGTGGCGGGGCTGGAGAACGAGGTGCCGGCGATGTAGGTGTAGTCGTTCTCGTCGCCCGTGCAACCCGCGCCCGTGGGGTCGTCGAGGATGCACTGGCGGGTCGTGGGCACCCAGATGTTCTGGCCGGGTGCGGCCACGTCGAGGTGGACGCCGCGGTTCGAGAAGTCGGTCCGCTGGCCGTCGGCACGGGTCGCGGCGACGGTGATCAGGCCGGGGTGCCAGGCGGGTTCGGCGAAGCCGGTGGTGGGGGTGTTGCCCGCCGAGGTGACCAGGACGATGCCGTTCATCAGCATCCAGTCCATCAGGTCCTTGATCACCTGATCGTAGGCGCCGCTGCCCCAGGACATGTTGAGCACGTCCACGTAGGGGCGGCCGGCCGGCGGGGAGTAGCCGTCGCCGCAGCCGTCCGGAACGGTCAAGCCGAACGCGCTCGGACCGTCGACGGCGAAGAAGCCCCCATAGACGATGCCCGAGAGCGTCAGGTACCCCTCGACCGGGTGGTCGATGGCGATGGGCACGATGCTGGCGCCGTAGGCGATGCCACGGCCGCCGATGTCGTTGGCAACGGCGGCGGCGGTGCCGGCCACGCTGGTGCCGTGGGTGCCCAGGCCGTTGTGGGGGGTGTCGGGGCAGATCAGCTCACCCGTGGTGCCGTAGAAACCCGGGTAGGCGATGTTGGCCGCCAGGTCGGGGTGGGTGTGGTCGATGAAGTCGTCGTGGATGGCGATGCGCACGCCGCTACCGGTGATGCCCGCGTTCCAGGCGGCCGGGGTGTTCATCTGCCGGTGCATCCACTGCTTGTCGAAGTCGGGGTCCGAGTACGGCGAGTCGGCCAGGGCGCCGACGCCCATCCCGGTCGTGTTGACCGTGTCTACCGGCTCGGGCTCCTTGACGAGCCGGTTGGGGACGGCGTAGCGCACGTCGCCGCGACGCTCGAGGAGGCCGAGCGCCTTCTCCACCGGCATGCCGTCGGGCAGTGCGACCAGGGCGGCCTTGATCGGGGCCCAGTCGCTGATCAGACTTCCGCCGAGGGCGTTGAGGATCGTGCCAAGGTCGGCCGCGTCACGGTAGCCAACGATCACCTGACCGAGGACGTACCGTTTGGTCAGGTCTACGGCGGGGGCGCCGTCGCTGCTTCCCGGGGTTTCGGCCTTGGGGGAGAGGCCGCCGGTGCTGCAGGCTGCAAGCAGCAGGAGCAGGCCAGCAAGATAGAAGAGCTTCTTCATGGTCTACCTCCCCTCCGCGGCTGCGGCTGCAACGACGCCGCTGCCGGTGACGAAGGTGTTCACGGGACCGTCCTCCACGCCGAAGGGGCCCCAAAGCGCGAAGAAGTCGGAGCCGATCGAGACCGCGTCCATCTCCCCGTTGTCGTTGATGTGGGCAGTCACGGCGAAGGGTTGCCAGTCGTAGGTGTGGAAGGGCTGCAGCGAAGCACCGGTGAGCCCGTAGCCGTTTGCCGTTTCGATCACGCCATGGGGGATGCCCACGAACCCGTTGAACGGGTGGAACTCGCCGTCGGCACCGGGAACCACAAAGACCGGCGACATGTACTCGACGTTGAAGCCGTCCACCTGCACGCGGTCGAGGACGATGGCCATGAAAAAGTTGATCGTCGAGGAGTTCTCCACCGAGATCACGTACCCCGGGGCCAAATCAACGTCGGTCACGTTGTCGCCGGGGGCCACGGCCTGCACCTTGAAGACCGGGAGCGGCGTCACGCTGTACTCGCCCGAGGCGGCCCGCTTGTCGCCGTTCACGGCTTCGACGCGGTAGGTCAGCAGCACGCCGGGAAGGGTGCCGGGGGTGGCGTCGCGGAAGCTGTACGAACCGGGGATCGGGTCGCCGTTTTCGTCCAGGTTCTGAGCGTCCTCGGCGGCGATGCGGCCGATGCGGTAGAACGTACCGTTCTCGCCGTTCTTGCGGAAGATCTCGAAGGCTTCCGGCGCGGTGGCGTTGGGGTCGTAGCTCCAGCTGAGGTCCACCCAGGTGATGGCCTTGTCGAGGCTGTTGCCTTGGGGTGCAATCCCGCCGGCCTTGCCGCTGACTTCGCGGACCGCCTCGCCCAGCCGCTTCAGCGTCGCAACTTCGCCCGACTTCATGGCGTTGACGATGGCGTTACCGGTGAGGCCCGGAACGCTCAAGGTGCCAAAGACGGCCACGTCGCCAAAGGTGACCGCCTGGGCCGTCAGATCGGTGGGGTTCGCGGGAGCGGCGGCGGTGAGGTCGGGGCTGCGGTAAACGTAGCCGATGGCTTCGGTGCGGTTGCCGTTGACGTCGTAGGCGACCGCGTGCACGGTGACGAAGTCGTTGTAGCCCGTCGTGTCGATCGTGACCTCTTTGTCGCTGCCGTCGAAGTCGAAGAAACGCTGGTGGCGCACGTAGCCGTTCAGGTAGCCCGAGCTGCCGCCCTGCTGCCCGAGGGCCACGTCCAGGAACTGGAAGCCGTTGGTGTCGGGGTCGGCGACCGATCCGCTGACGGTGACCGTGATCTCCTGGCCGGGCTCGTACCAATCGGGAATGTCGAGGTTCAGCTCAGGGGGGTCGACGGTGGCTTGGGGATCGAACACCGGACGAAGGATGGTGCTGTACAGGGTCTTCTCGTCGAGCGTCAGGAGCCCCGTCACCTTCGAGGTCGCGAAGCCGGCCTTGGTGAAGACCAAAGTGTAGCGGCCTCGCTTGGTGTCGATCGAATAGTAGCCTTGGGCGTCCGTCGTGGCCGATTCGCCGGTTTGGACGATCGTCACGCTGACGCCCTGTACGGGTTCGCCGGCCTTCATGTCCACCACGTAGCCGCTGATCGTGGCGTTCGGGGTCACGAACTCCCCGCAGGCGGCGAGTACCAACATCAACAGTGCTCCAATGAATAGTTTCAACCTCATGCGCTCACCTCTTTCCTCCTGCGATTCGAGTAGGGTCCTGCGATCGTCGATACCACAGCGTTGCTCAGTTTTCACCTCCGTGCAATGATGATAAAGCTTTAAGACAAATTAAACGTGGTTTTGTATCCCAATGTCAACCGGTGCCCCTGGGTTAGAGTGGGCACATGGGAATCTTGCTGATCGTGGCGCTGGTCGCCGTGGTGCTGGGCATCGGGTTGCTGGCCCAGCCCGGGCGCCGTAGCCTGGGCACGGCGCTAATCCTGACCGGGTTGCTCCTCGGGGTGGTTTCGCGCAGTTTCGTGGTCGTCCCTGCAGGGCACGTGGGCGTCGTCTTCAACGTCTTCTCGGGGGTCCAGCCCGACGCCCTCGACGAAGGGCTGCACTTCGTCCTGCCGCTCGTGCAGGAGGTCGTGCTCTACGACGCGCGTTTGCAGGAGGTCACCCTTTCGAAGTCCAACGCCCGCCGGGTCGGCTTCGGCCCCATCCAGGCCCGCAGCAAGGAGGGTCTGGACATCGGGGTGGACGTGACCGTGCAGTACCGCATCGAGAAGGCGAAGGCGCCGCTTTTGCACAAGGAGGTGGGCCCGGCCTACCGCGAGACGATGGTCGTGCCCCAGATCCGCAGCAAGGTGCGCGACGCCGTCGGCCTCTTCAACGCTGCGGAGCTGATCAGCACCCGCCGCGGCGACCTGGAGCGTTCGGTGACCACCGCCCTGCGCGAAGCGCTGGAACAGAAGCACATCGTCCTCGAGTCGGTGTTGCTGCGCGAGATCCGCATTCCCGATACGGTGGCGCGGGTCATCGAAGAGAAACAGACCGCCGAGCAGCAGGTACAGATCGAAGAGAACCGTCGCCGCCAGGCCGAGATCGCCGCCCAACGGCGGGTCATCGAAGCCCAGGCCGAGCGCGATGCGGCCATCCTCAAGGCCGAGGGCGAGGCCAAGGCGCTCGAGCTGCGGGGTGATGCCCTCAAGCGTTACCCTCAGGTCATTCAGCTGACCGTGGCCGAAAAGCTTTCGCCCAACATCAAGACGATCATGCTGCCCACCGACGGCAACTTTCTGCTGGATTTGCGCAAACTGGAAGAGGCTTCGCCCAACCGCTAGTCCTGAGAACGTGCCAACCGCCGTGGCCAAGCCACGGCGGTTGGCTGCGGTCCGGCTCAGACCAGCTTGCTGCGCAGCCAGGACGAGCCGAAGTCGATCAGGTTGACCACCAGGACGATGGCGATGATGCCGATGATCATCTGGTCGTACATCCCGCTGGCCATGGCGTTCTGGATGAAGAAGCCGATGCCCCCTGCGCCCACGAAGCCGAGGACGATGGAAACCCGGAAGTTGATCTCGAAGCGGTAGAGGGTGTAGGCGACGAAGAGGGGCAGCACCTGGGGCAGGATGGCCCAGCGCACCACGCCGGTGCCCGAGGCGCCCACGGCTTCGAGCGCCTCGATGGGCCCTTTCTCCACGTTCTCGATGGCCTCGGAGTAGAGTTTGCCCAGGTCGGCGATCGAGTGGATGGCCATGGCCAGCACCCCCGCGAACGGACCCAGCCCCACCGCGGCCACGAAGACGAGCGCCAGGATCAGGGTGTCGACGCCGCGGTCGACGTTGTAGAACGCGCGGGTGAGCGTGAAGATGGCGCGGGTGAAGGCGCTGCCGCGGGTGAGGTTGCGCGCCGCCAGGAAGCTGGTGGGCACGGCGAAGAGCATGGCCAGGAAGGTGCCCACCAGGGCGATCTCCACGGTGAGCGCCATCTGGCTGGCCACCTCCTGCAGCGGGAAGACGTTGTGCGCCGGATCGGCGAGGCGCGGCGGCCAGGCGCGGTCGAGGAAGTTGACGAAGAAGGGCCAGCCCTTCACCAGCTTGGCCAGGCTGAACTCGGTGGCGTAGAACGAGGGCACCAGCACCGCGAAGACGCCCGCGGCCACTAGGCCGCCGGTCGGGTCGCCTTCCTCGGCCAGCTCGGGTTTGCGGGCCAGGAAGAAACCGCTCGCCAGCATCAGACCGGCCAGGAAGAGTGCGGCCAGGGTGCCGTAGCGCAGGCTCGCGGGGCGTACCAGGCGCACCCCCTCGCGGGCGAGGTCCTTGGGCAGGCCACCCTGCAGGTCGGCGAGCGAGCCGATGGGCTCGAGCTTCTTGAGGCCGATCTCGGCGCGGAGGGCGTTGGCCTTCTCCAACCCCGCGTTGTAGCGCTCGACGAGCGCGCGGGTGTCCGGTTCGGAGACGGGGGTGAGCAGCTTGTAGTACCCCACGAGGCGCGGGAAATAGGTGTGCCCCGTGGGCCCCGCCAGCAGCGCAAAGCCGCCGCCCCCGACCAGCAGGGCGGCCAGCAGGGCCACGAGCGCTCCTCGGCGGCGCGCGGCCAGAAACACGAGCAACGCCAGGCCCAGGGCGATCGCGCCCTCCATGACGCCCGCGAGGGGGACCACCCGGGCCAGGAAGACCGGCCGGCCCAACCATGCGTAGACGAGCCCCAGGACCGCGAGCCCCGAGGCGGCTCCCACCCAGCCGTGCAGCCGCCGCGGCCAGGGGAGCAGCGCCAGCGCCCCCGCCACCGCGATCAGCGCCAGCGGCGGCCAGCTGGGCAGCAGCCCTACGGGCGTGGGGTGAACGGCCTCGCGGCTCAGGTAGCCGAGCGCGCTGGAGAAGGGGAAGGCGAAGAAGAGCACGAGCAGCCCGAGGCCCGAGGCGTAGAGGTAGCGGCGCGCCGAGCCGCGCGAGATCGAGGTGAGCACGGCAACCAGTACGCCCAGTGCGGGAAAGACCCAGGTCATAGCGCCTCCAGGCTGCCGGCGTAGATCTGCGCGGCCAGGTCGTCGGTCAGGGTTTCGGTGGGGCCGTCGAAGACGAGGCGGCCCTGGTTGAAGGCGAGCACGCGCCGGGCGTAGCGGCGGGCCAGCTCGAGCACGTGGATGTTGACGAGCACCGTGACCCCGTGGGCCTCGTTGTAGCTCTTGAGCAGCCCCAGGATCACGTCCGAGAGCCGCGGGTCCAGGCTGGCCATGGGCTCGTCGGCGAGGACCAGCTGGGGCTGCTGCGCCATCGCACGGGCGATGGCCACCCGCTGCTGCTGCCCCCCCGAGAGGTTGTCCACCCGCACGTGCTCCTTGCCCGCGAGCCCCACCTCGTCGAGGTAGCCCGCCGCCAGCTCGTAGTCGCGTTCGCCGTAGAGGCCCAGGACCCCCCGCCAGGTGGGCAGGTAGCCCAGCCGGCCATGGAGCACGTTCTCGATCGCGGTCAGCCGGGTGACCAGGTTGAACTGCTGGAAGATGAAGCCGACGGTGCGGCGGAACTGCGCAAGCGAGCGGCCGGAGAGCCGGTTCACCTCGACCCCGCCCACGCGCACCGTTCCCGACGTGGGGCGCACCAGACCGTTGAGCGTGCGCAGGAAGGTGGACTTGCCCGCCCCCGAAAGGCCGATGACGGCGACGAACTCGCCGTCATCGATGGTTACGTTGATGTCCCGCAGCGCCTCGGTTCCATTGGGAAAGACGACGCCGAGACCCTTCGCTTCGATCATGGAACCCTTCGCGCCTCCTACTTGTCGAGGCCCAGCAGCTTGCGGGCTTCGCGCACTACGTCGTAGTCGGCGTCGGTGGCGGGCACCATGTAATCGATGCGGTAAAGGTTCTTGAGCAGGTTGCAGCCTTCCCCCACCTTGCAGGTCATGATCGCGGCCTTGATCTTCTCGGTGAGCTGCGGGTACTGCTGGGCGAACTCCTTGGAGACCGAGAAGGTGTCGCCCGGAATCGGCTTGGTGTAGAAGATCGCGTGGATCTGCGCCGCCTCCTCGGGCGAGAGGAACTGGGTCCAGGCGCCCGACTTGTTCTGGTCGTCGTTGGCGAAGACCGCGGCGGCGTCCACCGACTTGTTCAGCACCGCCAGCACCGCGGCGTCGTGCTTGCCGGCGAAGACCTGCTTACCGAAGAACTCGTCGGGGTTGATGCCCGCGGCCAGCAGCGCGGCGCGCGGGAAGACGTAGCCGGCGGCCGAGTTGGGGTCGACCCAGGCGATGGTCTTGCCCTCCAGGTCGGCGATGGTGCCGTAGCCCGAGTCCTTGCGAACGATGATGGCGCTCCAGTAGAAGGCGTTGCCGAAGCGGACGCTCTTGAGCAACACCTTCGCGCCGGCCTCGCGCGAGGCGATCACGTAGCCGTCGGGCGGGAAGAAGGCAAAGTCGAGGTTGCCCGAGCGCATCGCCTCGACCAAGCCGCGGTACTCGGTGGGGAGGAAGACCTCCACCTCCACCGCGCCGCCGAGCTGATCTTCGATGAAGTCGGCGATGGCCTGCGCGGCCTGGCTGAGCTGGTCGGAGTTCTGGGTGGGGTTGAAGCCGATGCGAACCTTGAGCGCGCTCTGCGCCATCACGCCGGTGAGGCCCAAAAGGACCAGGAGCAAGACCCATATTCTTTTCATAACGCCTAACTTTACCACGCCCGTCCCGAGCCTGACGTCAGCGAAGCGGGATTGCGGTATGGGGAAAGGCGCGCAGGCGACGGAAAATTTGAGGGTTTACTGGACAGAAGTATTAATTCTTAATATCATACATTTTGAACGTCGGGGTTGTCATAAGCCTGGCCCGGAGAGGAAGTGCTGCTCGCTCGATGACGTTGAACTTTGGCCGCGTGGCCTACGCCTACGACCGAACCCGCTACCACCCGCCCGAGGTTTCGGGGCGGATCGCCACCGCGATCATCGCACCGGTGGAGGACCGTTTCCGTGAGCCGGTCTTTCTCGAGCTGGGCGTGGGTACGGGCCGGGTGGGCGTACCGATCATCGCGCGCGGGCACAAGTTCGTGGGCGTGGACGTGAGCCCGGCGATGCTCGAGGTGATGCGCTACAAAATCGCCGGGGTGGCCCGCAAGGTGCGCCTGGTCGAGGCCGACGCGCGCAGCCTGCCCTTCGCCAAGGACAGCTTCCACGCGGTCATCGGGGTGCACCTGTGGCACCTGATCCCCGACTGGCAGCGGGCCCTGCTCGAAGCCTTGCGGGTCCTGGCCCCCGGAGGGGTGCTCTACGAGGGGTGGGACGTCTCCACCGGCCCCAGTGAGGACTGGAACATCCAGGAGCGCTGGCGCGAGCTGCTGGGCGAGATGGGGTACGAGCTGAAGCGCGGCGCGCACACGCGCCGGCTCGACGAGGTGGAGCGGGCGCTCGTGCAGCTGGGGCTCGAGCCCCAGACCCAGGCGGTGGCCGAGTGGGTGGAGGAACGCACCCCCAGGCAAACGATGGAGATCCTGGAAGAGCGCCTTTACTCCTACACCTGGCAGGTTCCGCCCGAGGTCTTCCGACCTTCGATCGAGCGCTTGTGGGCGTGGGTGCAGGAAACCTACCCCGACCTGGACCAGACCTACCCCATCCCCTGGAAGTTCGTGCTGCGCAGCACCCGGCTGCCTGACTAGGTCGCCGGGGATGCGGGTGCCGCTGTGAACCGCACCGGAACGTTTGGCGCGTGTTGTGACGCCCGAATGCTTGTACTAGAATGCTCCCAAATGAAGCTGGTTGCGTTGGTGGTAGTTTTGGCTGCCGCGGGCCTTGCCTGCGCGTCCTCCGGGCCCGTGAAAGTGGGCGGCATGGTCGTCGTGCGCGCCGCTGATCCCATGGCCGACGACATCCGCCCCGAGGGCGCCTGGGTTGAGGTGCTTTCCGACGACGGGCGTCTTTTGGCGCGAACCGCGACCGGGCGGGTGGGCCAGTACGGTTTGACCCTCGAGAACGCGGCACCGGGGGACGAACTGTACGTACGGGCGAGGTTGAAGGTGGCGGGGGTAGCGCTGACCACCGGCAGGCGAGTGGGGGTTGACGAGCGTGGGTACGCATTCGTTCCCGACCTCTCCTTCGTGAATTTGAGCGACGCCGAGCTGTCGTGGTCCGGCTTGTCCTGGCGCAGCGAAGACGGAGAGGTCGAGATTCGGGTACAGGCTGGCAGCTTGGCGCAGGTATGGGCACGGGCGCTCGACCCCGAGTTCGACCGCGCTTTCTTCCCGGGGCGTTACAAGGATGCCGACGGTTACCGTTCGCTCGGGTTCCTTTTCGTGGCGGCCAGAGGCGATTCCGTCCAGGGAATGGGGCCGCCGGTCGAGCCGGTCACCGTCTTCTTCGTTTTGCCATCGACTCACCGCTACTACTTACGCGACGCCCGGCCCGGAAACGGAAGCTACGACGTTCCCATGTATTTTTTCGACGAAGATCGGGGGATCTGGGTTCAGGGCACGCTGGGCGTCCTGCTCGACGCGGAACGCCGCCCCGTCCCCGAAACCGAAGAGGCAAGGGTGACGGCCGATCTTACCGGTCGGTACTACGTACGTTTTCAGGCGACGCGGCTCTCCCTTTGGGATGCTCGCGGCAAGCTGCCTCCCTGTCCAAAGAAATGAAGAGCTGCAGGTTTTGGTCCCTCCTCCCCCTCTTCCTCCTCTACCAGCTCCTCCTCTTCGCCCTCGCCTGGATCCCCTTCGTTCCCCGCTACGTCGTTTTGGGCCTGCCCCTGCTAACCGTGAACCTCGTCTTCGCCCTGGCCCTGCTCAGTCCCGCCACCCGCGCCTGGGGCCGGCGCATGCTCCTTGCCAGCGCCTTCCTGCTCGCCCTCGCCGTGCTCTACGCCTTCTTCCCGGGCCTGCCGGTGAGCGCCAAGAGCAGCGTCAAGCTCGTCGGCCCCGAAGGCGGCCAGGTGATGACGCCCGACCGCATGGCCCGCGTCGTCGTCCAGCCCGTTTCCTTCCCCGTTCCCCTGCTGCTCAAGGTCACCTCCCTCCCCCTCACCGCCCCCCTTCCCGGCCCCGCCCTGCCCCCCGAGGTCCAGCTCATCGCCGCCGCCCGCTTCGAACAGAGCCACCCCTTCCCCGAGGAGTGGCAGAACTTCTTCCTGCCCGAGGTCCAGCTCAGCCTCAAAAACGCCGTCGCCCCGGTGGAGAACAGCGACCACTTCACCGAGATTTGTTTCTGGTTTCCCCCCGAAGAGGGCAGTCCGGGTATGTATGGAGAATGGGCCTGCCGATCCTACGAGGTTCGCTCCGGCGACCCCACCCAAAAGGGCTCCGGCTGGGTCGCCATCACCATCAAGGGCTTCGGCCCCGAGGGCATCACCTTTTACCTCTTCCAGTACCCCCGCGACTGGGCCCGGGCCCACTGCGAGGCGGCGGGGGGAAGGTTCTACGAGAACGTGTACGGGTCCTTTGCCGCAGCTTGCGGCGGGGACATTGACACCCGCTACTACGAACTTTCCCTTGGCCAAGTGATCTACAACCCGCTGGGCGGTGGCGAGCCGCCCCCCAACCGGAGGCAGCCATGAGGAAGAAACCCCTTCTTATTTTTTTGGCCCTACTCACCCTGTTCACCCTCGGAGCCGGTCAGCGCGAGGCCCGGCCGGCAGCGACCCGCCGTTGGTGGCGGCGGCCCCTTGCGCTGGTGGCGGAGAAAGTGGCCAAGCCCGGCGCTCCAGCGTACGCGGTGAGGTTTTGGGTTTGCTGGGGGCTGAATACGATCGCCATCTTTGGCTCCTTTGGCGCGCGCGGCGAGGTTCCGGATCTCGGGAACCTGCGGTTCCCTCGTCCGGAACGACGGCTAGTTTTCTCTTGTCTGGCAGGTCTTTTCCCCCGCCTCCACCTCCCTCGTCCACCCGGACGAGCGGAGCGGGGTCCGGGGGACGCGCGGGTGGCTTGGATTGCGTGAGCGATAAAGTTGGTAGAGTACAACGTTTTTCCGGGTGCTCGTTTCATGGTAAGTACAGCAAGGATCGGGATCTGTTCCGGGCTTAGTACGTGACCTCTGACTCCTTTGGCGCGCGCGGCGAGGTTCCGAGCCCGCCCCGGACTTGATCCGGGGATCGCGGCAACCTGCAGTTCCCTCGTCCGGAACGTTCCCCGCTTTCGCGGGGACAGGCGAACGTCTGCTTCGCAAGGCCCACGTAACCCCGGACGAGTCCCGTAGGGGGGCGAGATCCGGGGTCTCGGTGATTTTCGCAACACGATCACCGGAGGCGGAAAAGCAGCGTCGGGGTGTTGAAGAAAGGCGTGCCCGCTGCGCCTCCCGTGTTCGCGTACGCTCCACATCCACGCAAACGGCCGGGCCGGTAAACTGACCCCATGAAGTTCGCCCACCTGCACCAGCACACCCAGTTCTCGTTGCTCGACGGCGCGGCCAAGCTGGACGAGCTGATCCAGTGGGTCAAGCAGACCACGCCCGAAGATCCGGCACTCGCGACCACGGACCACGGGAACCTCTTTGGGGCGGTGCAGTTCTACAAGAAGGCCACGACCGCGGGGGTCAAGCCCATCATCGGCTACGAGGCCTACGTAGCCGCCGAGAGCCGCTTCGACCGTACGATGCGCAAGGGCCTCGACGGCGGCTACTTCCACCTGACCCTGCTGGCGCGTGACTTCACCGGGTACCAGAACCTGGTGCGGCTGGCGAGCCGCGCCTACCTCGAGGGCTTCTACATGAAGCCGCGCATCGACCGCGAGATCCTGCGCGAGCACAACGAGGGCATCATCGCGCTTTCGGGCTGTTTGGGGGCGGAGATTCCCCAGTTCATTCTGGCGGACCGCGAAGACCTGGCCGAGGAGCGGTTGAACGAGTACCTGGAGATCTTCGGCGACCGTTACTTCATCGAGATCCAGGACCACGGGCTCGAGGAGCAGAAGAAGGTCAACGCGGTGCTGCGCGAGTTCGCACAGAAGTACGGCCTGGGCATGGTGGCCACCAACGACGGCCACTACGTCAAGCAGGAGGACGCCCGCGCCCACGAGGTGCTGCTCGCCATCCAGTCGAAGGCGACGCTGGCCGACGAGGACCGCTGGAAGTTCCCCTGCGACGAGTTCTACGTCAAGACGCCCGAGGAGATGAAGCAGGCGCTCCCCGACTGGCCCGACGAGATCTTCAGCAACAGCGCCGAGATCGCGGCGATGTGCAACGTAGAGCTGCCGGTGGGCGACAAGATGACCTACCGCATCCCGCGCTACCCGCTGCCCGAGGGGCGCGACGAGAACCAGTACCTGCGCGAGCTGACCTTCAAGGGGCTCTTGGAGCGCTACCCCGACCGGGTGAACCCCGCGCTCTACCGCGCCTACCTGACCCGGCTCGAGATCGAGCCGGCCGAGCGCGAAGAAGACCTGATTCTGCAGCTCGCGCGGCTGGACCGCGAAACGCGGGAGCGGGTGGACTTCTTCCCCGAGGTGCGCAACGTGCACGAGTGGGACGGCTGGAGCGTGCTGGCGCGGGCCGAGTACGAGCTGGGCACGATCGAGCAGATGGGGTTTCCCGGCTACCTGCTGATCGTCCAGGACTACATCAACTGGGCCAAGGACCACGGCATCAGCGTGGGGCCCGGGCGCGGCAGCGCCGCGGGCAGCCTGGTGGCCTATGCGATCCGGATCACCAACATCGACCCGCTCGAGTTCGGCCTGCTCTTCGAGCGCTTCCTCAACCCCGCGCGCGTGAGCATGCCCGACATCGACACCGACTTCTCGGACGTGCGCCGTGACGAGGTGATCGACTACGTGCGCGAGCGTTACGGCGAGGACAAGGTGGCCCAGATCGCCACCTTCGGGACGCTGGCCTCCAAGGCGGCGCTCAAGGACGTGGCCCGGGTCTACGGGCTCGAGTACAAGCGCGCCGAGCAGCTGGCCAAGCTGATTCCGGTGCAGTTCGGCAAGCCGCTGCCGCTGGCGCGGGCGATGGAGCAGATCCCCGAGCTCAAGGCGGCGATGCAGCAGGACGCGACCGTGCGCGAGGTGCTGGAGATCGCCCAGCGGCTCGAGGGGCTGAACCGCCACGCTTCGGTGCACGCCGCGGGGGTGGTGATCGCCGACGAGCCGCTCACCGACCTGGTGCCGCTGATGCGCGACACCCGCGGCGACGGCGTCGTCACCCAGTACGACATGGGGTCGGTGGAGGCGCTGGGCCTGCTCAAGATGGACTTCCTGGGGCTGCGCACGCTCTCGTTTTTGGACGAGGCGAAGCGCATCGTGAGGGAATCCGCGGGCGTGGAGCTCGACTACGACAACCTGCCCCTCGACGACCCCAAGACCTTCGAGATGCTGGGCCGCGGCGACACCAAGGGCGTCTTCCAGCTCGAGGGCACGGGGATGACGAACACGGTCAAGGCCTTCAAACCCGAGCGGCTGCACGACATCATCGCCATCGTCTCGCTCTACCGGCCGGGGCCGATGGACAACATCCCCACCTACCTGCGCCGTCGCCACGGGCAGGAGCCGGTGAGCTACGCCGAGTTCCCCCACGCCGCGGAGATGCTCGAGCCCATCCTGGCCGAGAC
Organism: Thermaceae bacterium; assembly: GCA_026981865.1. Taxonomy (GTDB): domain Bacteria; phylum Deinococcota; class Deinococci; order Deinococcales; family Marinithermaceae; genus Oceanithermus. The sequence goes on along the minus strand of JALSIA010000221.1, from coordinate 6,390 downwards.
CTACGGCATCCCCGTCTACCAGGAGCAGATCATGCAGATCGCCAGCGCGGTGGCGGGCTACACCCTGGGCGAAGCCGACCTGCTCCGTCGCGCGATGGGCAAGAAGAAGGTCGAAGAGCTGAAGGCCCACCGCGACCGCTTCATCACCGGCGCCGAGAAGCGGGGCGTCCCCCCCGACGAGGCCAGCCGCATCTTCGACCTGCTCGAGGCCTTCGCCAACTACGGCTTCAACAAGTCGCACGCCGCGGCCTACTCGCTGATCTCGTACCAGACGGCCTACGTGAAGGCCCACTTCCCGGTCGAGTTCATGGCCGCGCTGCTCACGGTGGAACGCCGCAACTCGGACAAGGTGGCCGAGTACATCCGCGACGCCGAGGCCGGCGGCATCCACGTGCTGCCGCCCGACATCAACCGCTCGGGGGCCGACTTTAGCGTCGTGGGGCGCGAGATCCTCTTCGGCCTCTCGGCGGTCAAGAACGTGGGCGAGGGGGCGGTGGAGAGCATTCTCGCCGAGCGCGAGAAGGGCGGGCCCTACCGGAGCCTGCCCGACTTCCTGCGGCGGGTGGACCTGCACCACGTCAACAAGCGCGCGCTCGAGTCGCTCATCAAGGCCGGCGCCTTCGACGCCTTCGGCGAGCGCGGGCAGATGCTCGACGCCATGGAGGGCCTGCTCAAGTGGGCCGCCGCCGAGCAGCAGAAGACCGCGGGCGGCCTGACCGGCCTTTTCGACGACGGCGTCACCGAGCCGCCGCTGCCCGAGACCGCGCCGCTCGAGGAGGTGATCCGGCTGCGCTTCGAGAAGGAGGCCCTGGGCATCTACGTGACCGGGCACCCGCTGGAGCACTACCCCGGCCTCGCCGAGGCGGCCACCTGCCAGGTCGCCGAGGTGGCACGCTGGTACGAGCAGAACTCGGGCTCCAAGTCGCGGGTGCGGGTGCTGCTCGCAGGGATGGTCGAGCAGATCGTACGCCGCTCCACGCGCTCGGGCGGGATGATGGCGCGCTTCAACCTGGCCGACGCCTCGGGCGCGCTCGAGGTGGTGGTCTTCGGCCGCGCCTACGACCGGGTGATGACGCGGGTCAAGGAGGACATGCCGGTCATCGCCGTCTGCGACGTGGAGCCCGACGCCGACGGCGAGAGCCTGCGGGTGATGGTGCAGGACGTCTTCCTCTACGAGGAACTGGACGGCCTGCCCCAGGTGCTCGAGCTGGGCTTTGACCTGAGCCTGATGGACGACGCGCGTTTGCTCGACCTGCGCAGCCTGCTTGACGAGCACCCGGGCGTCGTACCCGTTTACCTGAAGGTGCGCGGCCCCGGGGGATGGGCGCTTCTGGAGGCGCGCGAGGTGCGCGTCGACCCCGGCGTCACCGCCGAGCTGGAAAAGCTGGAGGGGCTCGAGGTGCGCTCGCTGCCCGATCGCGAAGCGCTGCTCGCGGGCAAGCTGGGCGGCGAGGGCCAGGCCGAGGTGGTGCCTTTCTAGAAGGTGCGTGGTTCGTGGTGCACGGTACGATGTAGAGGGAACGCCTTGTGCGGTACGCCGTTGGTGGCGGTGGAGGTATCAGCGGCCGGAGGAAGGTAGCGCGTAGCCTACAGGCTTTTATGCGGCCTCCTCGCGGCGGCCAAAGCCTTTCGTAAAGTTGCGGCGTAAAATAGCACCCTGCCCTAGGGGGTTGTGGACAAGGACGAAGCAAAAAGCACACCAACGACCCGCTAGACCGGCAGCCAGACACGGCAGAAGGTCTCGCCCCAGAGCGTCTGGGTCTCGATGACCCGGCAGAGCTCCCCGTGCTCGGGGCTGTAGTACCAGTTGTCATTTTCCACCGACAGGGTCATCGTTGCTCACTTCTCCACTAGGCCCCGGCCGAGCACAATCTCTTGAAGTCTCCTTCATCGCTGTTGCTCTCGCCACCGTTTCACAACATCCCTCACCATTTCCTCATTACCACATTCCTTTTGCCACGCTTCGGCGTATGGAACGTCTGCGCTATGCGGTCGCCTGTCTTCCGGGATTTCGTTAAAAAGCATCCGTACTGGAACTGCTGTTCCCTCACCGACTACCAGCGCCTCCCGCGTGCGCAGTGCTGGAAGAGCATCAACCAGACTTCTAACGCTATCTGGAAGTGCTCTTCGTACAAAGTGCTGATCCTGCTCATTGCTCATCCGAAGAGCGATAATCGTGTTACATTGAGAAAGTATACTCTCTGAAAGTTCGGATGGTCTTTGTGTCACTAGGGCGAGCCCAACGCCATATTTCCTTCCTTCTTTCGCAATGCGCGCCAACGCACGCTTCGTCGGCTGGAAGGACGCCTCCTCGCTCCTCGGGGCGTAACGATGCGCCTCTTCGCATACGAGAAATAATGGAATCTCAGACCGCTTTGGGTTCCAAAGAGCAAAGTCAAAAATAGTGCGACAGAGGACTGATACCACAACATCCACGACATCTGATGGGACACCTGACAAATCTATTATGGTCAATGGCTTCCCTTTATCCGGTATCCTGAACAACTGTGATAATAGATCTGCAAGATTGTCGGATACGCTATCATCAGGACGCAAAAGAAACTCAAACCGCTTGTCTGCTTGTAACGTTTCAATCTTTGCTAGGATTTTCTCATGCGACTCGGCTTTTGACGCTTGTGACGGCTTTGACGCGTTAATGTTACTGACAAGATCTCCAAGCCTATATGGCACTGGTGTATCTACAGTAATCTTCTCGATAGGCATGGCTTGATCAGGAAAACCTTTCCGCGCCTGCAGAATGGCGTCCTTAAGAATGTTCGTCTGGCGTGTTGCTGCATGTTCAGTTCTACCTATGAAGAGCTCTATGCTCTCTTCGAGGGTTAGCAGCCAGTGCGGTATTTCGAGTGATGTTGGATCAATTATCTCGGCCTTTTCTGGAAAGGCTCTGTAGTATTCATTGTGGGGGTCGAGGAGAATAATATGCGAGTGCGGATATTCCTCGATAATACTGTGTATGAGAAGCGCAACGGCGCATGATTTTCCAGAACCGGTAGTTCCAAGTATCGCAAAATGTTTCCCAAGTAGCTCATTCGTTAGCAGATGAACAGGCAACCCGCGCGCTTGAGCGACACTACCCACTTTAATGGTTGGCCTGTCCGGCTTGGCATAGATCCGACGGAGTTCCTCAACGGTCGCAAGGTAAATCGCTTGGCCGGGCAATGGATAAGTCGAAATGCCTCGTTCGAAATGAAATTCTGCTTCTCCCAACCCTGTCTTGTGACCTTGTCCAAAGAGCTCTATTTCTATCCATTTCGCTGATGATTCGGTACGACCAGCTGTGTTGGCTTGCGTGGAATCCGTCTCCTCCATTCTCAAGGAGATGACTATTCCGAAAATCAGGAGATCGCCAGACTCAATTTTTACAATTGAGCCAACTTGTCCTATCGTATATTTGCGACTTTTATATGTTCGATACAGATCGTCTACAGATGCCTCCAATTCACCGATGGTTCTAGACCCATTCACCTCGATTACGCGGCCTATGCGCAAGACGCTCTGACTCATCGGCCACCTCCAACCATTAGGTTGACCAAGTTCTCAAACTTCCAGAGATCTAGCTTTTTAATCTCCTCCCACTCATCAGGCTCGATGGACGAGCTAATGTATGCGTGTTGTCCGATAAAGACATTAAACCGGTCGTCACAGCGCGCCGCCATTTCCCTTAAACGCTTTTCCTGTTCCTCTTTGTTCTCTTCTGGCCCGACAAAACCGTAGACTGTTAAGTTGCTGCCATCAGCGAGAATGCTATCCTCGATAGCCACGTTAATGTGCTCATCACTAAAACTATAGCCAATTACAACGAGTTTATTGTTGGGGCGATCTTCTCTTAGGCGGTCCCTAAAAAGTGACAGTAATGTTTCATAGACGCCGTACTGAGTCTGAACGTACTTTTGTTCTGCTGGGTAGACCACAGCTCTACGGCGATCTTCGACAGCCGTCGCAGGCCGGCGCCGAACAGTTTCATCTGCGTCCCGTATCCAATTAATCGAGCCGTGCAGTTTGAACACCCTGAAATACGGGCCGTTTCCTGGGATCTGACCGTACAGAGATGGGTCGAAATACGCATTCTCCGCACCGCGGAAACCATCGGTATAGGGAAGCCTTAGCTCTTCTAAACTCGCTTCGATTACGGTGTCATAGTTAAGGCAAAAGATGTCGCAGGTTTTTCTGGCGCGCTGATCTGTTAGGCGCAATAGAAATTTCTTGTGGATATCGCTGCCTGCCCATTCAGTTCCTATGGCTTCAACTATTGCCCTTTGGATCGTGGCAATCTCCTGTTCAATACTCTTGGGAGTCCAGTCTTCATGTTCTTGACTTTTTCTAGAGGATAAAAGCTTGTGAAGCTGGAGGAGATGATTGATCAGATCCTCAACCGTGGCGGAACGACCGTAGGTGCCGCGCAAGTCCTCAAGGATGGCTTTAGCTGGGCGTGATAAGGCTTTCCTTACTTCTTCGGTTAGTTCTCCGATTAAAGGCTTTCCCGCGCATTTGCTGCAGCCAGCGCCTACTAGGAAACAGGTGTTAGCATCTATAATCCAGTCTAAGACTGTTTTTGTAGGCATTACTCTCCTCCCATCCTGGTTACTGCTTGGTCGAACCACATGAGGAGCTAGGGCTCCTCCTTGGGGGTGTTGCCTGGGATCTTGTGTGACACGACGATGGAGGTGGCATGATCGTGCGCCTGCCATGCCTTCTTGAACCGGTGTAGACGGCCTCTGAATGAAGAGCCTTCTGGCGTTTCAGGTGAGATTTGCGGTGCTCCTCGAACTCGTGCAGCAGTGACTGTTCGAGAGGGTTCCGGGCACCGCCTAGTCTTATGTCCATGACTAGCACCTCGTTGGCCGCAGTCTCAATCTTTGATTAATTGTACAGCAGGCAGACAAGGCGGCTGGTTCAAAGCGACGGCAGCGTGCGTGGTTAGGCCTCAACCAGCGGACTTCGTTGAGTTGCGCACTGCACGGCTTGCAGGTAAGCCTGGCCTCGTCGCAGCGCTGCGAGGATTCCTCGTGCCCTTTCCCAGCGTGAGCCTAGGCCCGCATCGGCCGCGGCGGGCGGCCCTGCGGCTGGTCGGGGTCCTCCCAGGCGATCTCCACCAGGTCGATCAGGTCGCCCACGGGCACCCCCCAGCGGGCGCTCAGGCGCGCCAAGTGCCGGCCCAGGCGTTTGAGCTGTTCGATGTAGGCGGGGTCCTCGCCCTCCATCTCGTCGGCCAGCCCCACCAGCCAGGCCAGCAGGTCGCGGGCCTCGTCGTCGGTCAGGCCCTCGGTCAGGGTTTCGTCCTCGAAGAAGACCTCAGCGGGATGGGGCACGCAGCACCTCTTCCGGGTAGACGTAGCCAAGCGCGCGCGCCTTGGCCTCCAGGTAGGCGGGGTCGTCGGCGTGGGCGAGCTCGCTCTTCAAAGCCGCCACTTCGGCGGCGAGCGCCTCCAGCTGGCCGTCGACGATGCGGACCTCCTGCCGCAACGCCCATCCGCGCTGGGCCTCCACGCCCACCAACAGGAGCAGGTGGGCCGTTCCCAAGGCGAAGAGAACGTAGAGGACGCGGCCGACGATGCCTTGCTTCATCGTCGCTCATTATAAGGAACCGCGAGCATGCGGGGGATTGCATCTTCATTCATTAAGAAAGCCCTCCCCTTGACACTGGCAGGTGGAACCAGTGTAAGGTATACTTACAATTGACGAGATTGGAGGCATGAAGGATGGCTAAAACAAAAGAAAAAGAAGTCTACCGCTCTCGATTAAAGGCCGTTGGATTGCGCCACACCCTGCCCCGCGAGCGCATTCTCGCCTACCTGGACCGCAAGAACGTGCATCCGACCCCCGAGGAGCTCTACCAGGGCCTCAAGAAGAAGGGGTATTCGATCGGCCTTTCGACCGTTTACCTCAACTTGCAGGTGCTGCGCGACGCCGGTCTGCTCTGGGAGTTCAAGGATCAGCAGGGGCACACCCGCTACGACGGCTTCACCAAGAAGCACCACCACCTCTTCTGCACCAGCTGCGGCCGCATCGAAGACGTGATGGAGGACGAGCTTCCCGAGTTCGATGCCGAAAAGGTGGCGCGCGCCGTCGAGTCGCGCACCGGCTGGTTCGTGGGCGACCCCCGGGTCGAGCTGCGCGGGCTCTGCCCCGACTGCCAGTAAACCCGACGCCTCGTGGAGCGGCCGGCCCTCGGGCCGGCCGCTGTGCTTTGGCGGGGCCGGGGATCAATCGCAGCGGTAGCGGGCGACCTCGCCGGGGGGCACGGCCTTCCAGCGCACCTGCTCGGGGGGCCACTCGGGGCCGGCGAGGCAGTCGCGCCCGGGCTCGAGCCCGATCAGGATCGAGGCCCCGACCGGGAGGGTGCTGGGCATCGGGGTGTGGCCGATCCGG
>JALSIA010000220.1 GCA_026981865.1 Thermaceae bacterium | reverse complement strand
AGGCGCGCGGCCGCGGCGTGGGCACGGCCCTGATGGCGCGCTTCCTCGACTGTCTGCGGGCGCGCGGGGTACCGGGCGTCCAACTCGCCACGACCGAGCGCAACGCGGCGGCGCTACGGCTCTACCGGCGGTTCGGCTTCCGGGTCCACGCCCGCTGGCGTTCGCCGTTCTGGAAGCCCTACACGGGGCGGGCGGTCGAGCACCTGCGCCTCGTCAAGGAGCTCGGCTAGTCCTCCACCTCGAGCCGCCCCGCCGGGGCGCGGAAGCCCGTGCGCTTGTGGGTGCCGTCGCAGAAGGGTTTCTTCGCCGAGTTGCCGCAGCGGCAGAGCGCCAGCTTCGGCCGCTCGAGGGTCTGCTCCACCCCGTCGAGGACGAAGCGGCTGCCTTCGGGCAGGTCGATCACGATCGGTCCGTCTTCGCGAAAGCGCAGTTTCACCAGCGACCTCCTAGACCGGAAAGGAACGCGTGCAGGCGGGCGGCGTACTCGGGGTGGCGCCAGGCGGAGACGTGAGGGAACCCCTCGAGGGTCCACAGCCGGGCCTCGGGGTAGGCCGCGGCGAGCCTGCGGGCGTGGTCGTAGGGCACGGTGCGGTCGGCGTCGCCGTGCAGCAGGAAGAGCGGTGTGCCCGCCGCGCGCAGCCGCGCCGCCGCCTCCTCCGGGGCCACGGCCGCAAGGTTCACCCCCAGCAGCCAGCGGCTCGCCAGCGCCGCCCCGGGGTAGAGCCAGGGGCCCATGCGCTGCCGCAGCAGGCGGCTCAGCCGCGCGTAGCCCGAGTCGGCCACCACCGCGCGCACGGACTCGCCCGCGGCCACCCGCAGCGCCGTGGACGCCCCCATGCTCCAGCCGTGCAGCACCACCGCCTCGCGGGGGTAGCCGCGCTGGGCCAGCCAGTCGAGCCCGCCCAGCACGTCGCGCACCTCGAGCGCCCCCAGGGTGGTGCGCGCGCCCGGCGAGGCGCCGTGGGCGCGCAGGTCCACGAGCAGCACCCCGAACCCCAGCTGGGCGTAGACGGGCAGCGCCGGCAGCACGTAGGGGCTGCCCTTGCTGGCGTTGAGGCCGTGGACCAGCAGCGCCGCCCCCGGCTCGCGCCTGCCGGGCACCCACCAGGCCGCCAGCTCGAGGCCGTCGCGGCTCTTCACCCTGACCTCGGCGAAGTCCAGCCCGTAGAGGGCGGGCGAGAGCCCGGTGGCCTCGCGCCGCGGCCGGCTCTGGCGGGCCACCAGCTGCAGCGAGGCGCCCAGGTAGCCCGCCGCCAGCGCCGCGGCGCTGGCGGCCAGCCCCGCATCGGTCACGGCTCCACCCCCGCGCGCGCCAGCTCCGCGGCCAGCTCTTCGTAACCGGGCCGTCCCAAGAGGGCGTAGGTGTAGCGCTTGCCCAGCTCCACCCCCGGCTGGTCGAAGGCGTTGACGTCGAAGAGTTCGCCCAAAAAGGCGGTCTGCCACATCAGGTGTTGCAGCAGCCAGCCCAGGTGGTAGGCGTCGACCTGCTCGAGGACGATCGTGTAGTTGGGTCGGCGCGCCTCGGCCAGCGCGTGGGCTGTGGCCGCGGCCTCGGCGCGCAGGAGCTGGAAGAGGCTCTTGCCGAAGAGGTAGCCGAGCTCCTCCAAGCCCTCCTCGGCCGGCAGGGTCAGGTCGCGGTCGGCTTGTTGGTGACGCACGAAGACGACGAGCTTGTCGAAGGGCCCCTCGCGGAAGAGCTGCACCTGGGCGTGCTGGTCGGTGGCGCCCACCGCGGCCAGCGGGGTGGGGCCCACGTGGACGCGGCTCCCCGAGCGGTCGTAGGCCTTGCCCAGGCTTTCGGCGTGGAGCTGTACGAACCACGCGGGCAGGAGCGCCAGCCGCGTCGAGTAGGGCATGAGCACGCTGATGCGCTGGCCCTTGCGCCAGGCCAGGTACTGGGCGAGCGCCGTCTGCGCGGGCAGGTTGCCCCCGGCGTCGGCGCGCGCGAGCGCGCCCGCCATGCGCGCGCCCGCGAGCAGGCCGGCGACGTCCACCCCGGCGAGCGCCAAGGGGAGGAGCCCCACGGGGCTGAAGACGCTGAAGCGGCCGCCCACGTCGGGCGGGATCTCGAAGGCGACCAGGCCGTGGCGCTCGGCGTAGGGGCGCAGCACCCCGCGCTCGGGGTCGGTGGTGACGACGACCCGGTCCTTCCAGCGCGGGCCCAGCGCCCGACGCAGCCAGTCCAGCGCGATCAGGAAGGCCGCCATCGTTTCGGCGGTGGTTCCCGACTTGCTGATCACGTTGACCAGGGTGGCGGCCGGGTCCAGGCGGTCCAGCAGGGCCGCCACCGGCTCGGGCTCGACGTTGTCGACGAAGTGCAGGCGCGCCCCTTCGCCGCCCAGGGCGGCGCTCAGGGCCTTGGCGCCCAGCGCCGAGCCGCCGATCCCCAGCACCAGCACGTCGGTAACGCCTTCCTGGGCCAGTGCGAACCGCTGCACGCTGCGCAGCACGTCGGTGGCCTCGGGCAGGTTCACCCAGCCCAGCATCGCGTCGGGATCACCGACCCGGTCCCACAGGGCGTCGCGCGCGGCCTCGAGCCGCGGCGCGGCCGCCTCGAGCTCGCGGGCCCACTCCACGCCCTGGTCGGGTCCGATACGGGAGGCGTCGAGGTTTGAAAAGTCCACCTGGAGCATACCCCCATGCTAAACCCCCTCCGGCGCGCCGGAGGGGGCCGCCGGGGCGGCGGGCTCAGTCGCAGCCGGCGGCGTCGCCGACCTCGAGCCGGAACCCGGTCGCCCGGCGGACGACGAAGTTCGTTCCGGGGGCCGCCTCGCCCCCGTGGCAGCCCGGCTCCAGTGCCTGCCCGTCCACGGAAACCGTGCCGCTTTCGAAGCGAACGCTGTAGCGGACCGGCCGTGACCCCGTCAGGTGGTAGCGCGCGCCCTCGATGCGCGAGGCGGCCACTACGTAGACCCGGCCCGCGGGCCCCTCGTAGCAGAGGACGCAGCTGCGGTAGCCGCCGGTGAGCGGGGTTTCGAGCTCGCCCTTCATCAGGTTTTCGAGGCCGACGCTCTGGATCTGCCGGTAGGTCTGGGCCGCACCCGTGAGTGTGAACCCCGCCCAGAGCAGCGACATGGCCACCACGAAGCCGCGCGCGGTGGGGCTCTTGCTGCGGGTCCAGCCCAGCCAGGCCCCCCAGAGGGCCAGCGCCAGCAGCGCCAGGTAGAAGAGCGCGATCGGCAGGTACAGGTAGAGTTCGTAGCTCATGCCCACTCCGCCTCCTCCCAAAGCCGCGCCGCCACCGCGAGCAGCGCCAGGGTCACGAAGAGCCCCACCCAGATCGGCGCGGTGGGGACGCCTTGCACCAGCGGCTCGAGCGCCGTCTTCAGGTCCAGGGGGCCACCGGCGACGCCGAGGAAACGGCCGACCTTTTCCGGCAGGACGACCAGGGGCAGGGGCAGCTGGGGCAGGAAGCCCAAGCGTTCGAGGGCGAAGCGGCCCAGCCACGACCACCCCGCCAGCACCCCGGCGCTGGCGGCCACGGCGACGATCTGCCCGCCGCGGCCGGGGCGGTAGGCGCTGACCAGCAGCCCGTAGACCAGCCCCAGCGCCAGCAGCGGCGCCGTCCAACCGGCGATCGTGTAGGCCCAGACCGCGAGCGGCAGCCAGGCGTCGTAGCGCACCCCGGCCGCCGCCGCCACCCAGTGGACCGTGGCCACGAGCGCGGCGTAGTAGACGCCGAGGGCGGCGAAGCCGACGCCGAAGCGCGCTGCCACGTGGGCCAGGCCGCTGCGGGGGCTGGCGAGCAGGAAGGCCAAGGGCCCGGCCGCCTCGCCAGCAAGGGCCCGCGCCAGCACGATCGGCACGAGTACGCCGAAGGGGGCGATGGCCAGCAACGAACTGAGCGCCAGCCCCAGGGTGAGCAGGGGGTCGCCGCCGGTCACCCCGCGGGCGAGCCAAGCCCCCCAGACGAGCAGGAGCAGGGCGAGTCCAGCGATCAACAACCGGTGTTTGCGCAGTTCCAGGGTGAAGAGGTTCACGCCAGCACCTCCCGGAAGGCCTGGGCCACGCTCTGACCGCGCTCGCGCAGCTCCTCGGCCGAGGCGGAAAGGACCACCCGGCCCTCCTTCATGAAGACGGCGCGGTCGAAGATGCCCTCGGCCTCGGCCACCTCGTGGGTGGAGAGCAGGTAGGTGGCGTCTTCGCGCCACTCGCTCACCAGCGCCGCCAGGATGCGGTCGCGGGTGATCAGGTCCACCCCGCCCAGGGGTTCGTCGAGCAGGTAGAGCCGTACCTTGCGGGCCAGCGTGGCCGCGAGCAAAAAGCGCGCCCGCTGCCCCTTGGACATCTGGCTCAAGCTGCGCTGCGGTACCTCCAGCTGCTCGAGCAGCTCGTAGAAGCGCCGGGGCCGGAAGTCGGGGTAGAGGGTCGTGAAGAGCCCTACGGCCCCCTTGGCGTCGAGCCATTCGTAGAGCTGTCCGCGCTCGGGAAGAAAGGCGATCCGTCCGCGCACCCGACGCGGCGGTTTCCCCTCCACCCTTACCTCGCCGGCCTCGGGGTAGAGCAGGCCGGCCAGCAGCTTGAGCGTCGTCGACTTGCCCGCGCCGTTGGTGCCCAGAAGACCCACCACCTCGCCAGCGGGAAGCACGAGCGAGAGTCCGTCAACCGCCACGTTAGCTCCGAAGCGCCGCGTCACCTCCTGCAGTTCAACCAGCATCGCCCACCTCCTCCAAAGCGGCCCGCGCCGCCTCAAGGTCCATGCCCAGCGCTCGCACGGTGCGCAGGTAGGCGCGGGCCGCCCGCTCGAGTTCGCTCCTGCGAACCGCCGCCACGTCCACGTCCTCGCGCACGAAGGTGCCCAGGCCGCGGCGGGTCTCGGTGATGCCCGCACGTTCGAGCTCGGCGTAGGCGTGGACCACGGTGTTGGGGTTGACCCGCGCCTCCTCGGCCAACGTCCGCGCCGAGGGCAGCTTGACCCCGGGGGCGAGCTCACCGCGGGCCAGCATGCGCTTCACCTCCGCGGCGATCTGGGCGTAGATCGGTCCCTTCTCGGGTTCGATGTGCCACAAGTACCTCACCTCCACGTATCGAGTGTACTATAACACTAGTACACCATGCAACTCAGGCGGAACGCCGCGCTAAACTGGGGTATGTCCGTAAAGAAGATTCCCCTCGAAGTCCTTTTCGGCGACCCCGAGCTGGGTCAGGTGCAGATCGCGCCCGACGGACGGCGCGTCGCCTTCATCGCCCCCTGGGAGGGGGTGAAGAACCTGTGGGTGCAGGACCTGACCCGCGGCGAGCGCCGGCGCGTGACCGCCGACCGCGGCCGCGGGATCCTCGCCTACGGTTGGCTGCCCTCCGGCCTTCTCGTCTTCATGCAGGACACCGGCGGCGACGAGAACTGGCGCCTCTACGCCCAGGACCCCGAAGGCGGCGAGCCGCGGCTGCTCACGCCGGGCGAAGGGGTGCAGGCGCGCATCCTGAAGGCCCACCCCGACGCTCCCGACGAGTTGCTGGTGCTGCTCAACGACCGCGACCCCTCGTTGCACGACGTCTGGCGGGTGAACGCCCGCACGGGTGAGCGGCGCCGGGTGCTCGATAACCCCGGTTTCATCGGCTTTCTGGCCGACGAGCGGCTCGAGGTGCGGCTGGCCCACAAGAGCACCGACGACGGCGGAGGCGAGCTCCACCTGCGCGAGGGCGACGCCTGGAAGCCCCTCCTGCGCTGGGAGCTGGACGACGGCCTGGGCACCTGGCCCCTCGAGCTGCGCGGAAACACCCTCTACATGGCCTCGTCCATCGGCCGCAACACCGCGGCGCTGGTGGCCGTGGACCTGGTCACGGGCGAAGAGCGGGTGCTCGCGGAGGACCCGTACTACGACCTGCCCGACGAACAGGGTTTCCTCTTCCACCCGCGCGCCGAACGCCCCGAGGCGGTGGCGGTAATGCGCGACCGGCTGGGCTGGATCGTTCTCGATCCGGCGCTCGAGCCCGACTTCGCGCGGCTCGAGGAGCTGGAAGGCGACGTCTACGTGACCAGCCGCGACCTGGCGAACCGCGTCTGGGCGGTGCGCGAGGAGCTGGATCACCGCAGCCCCCGCTACTGGATCTACGACCGCGAAACCCGCGAACTCGAGCTTTTGGGCGACGTCCTTCCGGCGCTCGCCGGCTACACCCTGGCCCCCATGCGACCGGTGCGCTACCGCGCCAAGGACGGGCTCGAGATCGAGGCCTACCTGACGCTGCCGCCGGGGCGCGAGGCGCAGGGCCTGCCGGCGGTGATCGCGCCCCACGGCGGCCCCTGGCACCGCGACGCCTGGGGCTTCGACCCCTGGGCCCAGTGGCTCGCCAACCGCGGCTTCGCGGTGCTCCAGCCCAACTTCCGCGGCTCCACCGGCTACGGCAAGGGCCTGCTGAACGCCGGGAACAAGCAGTGGGGCCGGGCCATGCAGGACGACCTAACGGACGCCGTGCGCTGGTTGGTGGAGCAGGGGATCGCCGACCCCAAACGCATCGCCATCATGGGCGGTTCCTACGGCGGCTACGCCACCCTGGCGGGGCTGGCCTTCACCCCCGAGCTCTACGCTGCGGGCGTGGACATCGTCGGGCCCTCGAACCTCTTCACCCTGCTCGAGACCGTGCCGCCCTACTGGAAGCCGATGATCGCCCTCTTCCACGCCCGCATGGGCCATCCCGAACGCGACGCCGACCTCCTGCGCGCGGCCTCGCCCCTCTTCCACGCGGACAGGATCCGCGCCCCCTTGCTCATCGGCCAGGGCGCCAACGACCCCCGGGTCAAGCGCGCCGAGAGCCTGCAGATCGTCGAGGCGCTAAAGGAAAAGGGCAAGCCGGTGGAGTACGTGGAGTACCCCGACGAGGGGCACGGTTTCATGCAGGCGGAGAACCGGCTCGACTTCTACCGCAGGGCCGAGGCGTTCTTGGAGAAACACCTGAACCCCTAGGAGACGGTCGTGGCGAAGGCGGCGCTCGAACAGATTTACGCGGCACTGGGCGAGGAAGGGTTGAAGAAGGCCCGCTGGCAGGAGAAGATGCGGCTTTGGGGTATGCTGGCGCAGCTCGTCTGGGTCGCCCTCTTTACCCTGGTGATGCTGCCCACCGGCTGGGCGGCGGCGCTGCGCGACGCGCTGGGCGGCCACGGGGCGTTCGGGGCCCTGCTGGTGGTGCTGGCGCTGCTGGCGCTCTACAACCTCTTCTCCCTACCGCTCGGCTGGTTTTTTGGCTACCGGGTGGAACGGCTTCTGGGCACAGGCCGCCAGTCGCTGGGTGGCTGGCTGCTCGACCAGCTCAAGCAGGGATTGATCGGCACCGTGCTTTTCGGCGTCTTCTTCTGGGCGGTCTACCTGGTCTTCCGCACTTGGCCCACCGCCTGGCTTCCGGCCCTCACGGGGGCGGTGGCGCTTCTCATGCTGGGCCTCTACCTGGTGCAGCCGCTGGTGCTCCGCGCCCAGTTCAAAGCCGAGCCGCTCGAGGACGAGGCGCTGAACGAGCGTCTGCGGCGGGTCTTCGAGCGGGCCGGTTTCGCCTACGGCGGCGTGCGCGTGCTGCGGGCGGGAGAGAAGACCACGAAGGGCAACGCCGCGCTGGTGCCCCGGGGCGGCCGATTCGAGGTGGTGGTTTTCGACACCCTGCTGGAGGAGATCGGACCCGAGGGGCTCGAGTTCGTGGTCGCCCACGAGCTGGGCCACCGCG
>JALSIA010000219.1 GCA_026981865.1 Thermaceae bacterium | reverse complement strand
CTCGAGCAAGGCGGCGTCCCCGTCTTCGCCGAGGTCAAGCAGCGGGCCTCGGACCGCTACGGCACGCCGCTCGAGAGCATCCGCCCCTGGAAGCTCGAACGCATGCGGAAGAGCGCCCTCTACCTGCTCGGCCGCGAGGACGTGCGGGCGCGCTTCCTGGCCGTGCTGGTCTGGGGTACCCGCGAAGCCTGGCGCATTGAGCTGGTGCCCCTCGAGTGAGGCTTTACAGAAGCTTTACCTGGCGGGTCCACCCTTGATCCAGGAGGTGATGAGGCATGATGGGATGGTGGGGACCTGGATACGGTATGGGCGGCTTTGGCTTCCTCTGGGGTCTGCTCTGGTTCGCGCTGATCGCCTGGGGGATCTACACCCTGGTGAGGATCGCTAGCCAGGGGGGCTTCCAGGGCGGAAGCTCCAGCAAGCAGGACGCGGCCCTCGAGCTCTTGCGCAAACGCTACGCGCGCGGTGAGATCGACAAGGAGACCTACGAACGCATGAAGCGCGACCTGGAGGAGTGAGGTTTGGCCAAGATCCTGATCGTGGACGACGACCCGGCGATCCGGGAGATCCTCCGGGCCTACCTGAGCCACGAGGGCTACGAACTCAGCGAGGCGGCCGATGGGGTGAGCGCGCTGGCGCTCGCCCCCGCCGCCGACCTGGTGGTCCTCGACCTGATGCTGCCCGAGATGGACGGGCTGGAGGTGGCGCGGCACCTGCGGCGCGACCTGCCTGACCTGCCCATCCTTATGCTGACGGCGCGCGGCGAGGAGGAGGAGCGGGTGCGCGGTTTCGAAGAGGGGGCCGACGACTACGTGACCAAGCCCTTCAGCCCGCGCGAGCTGGTGGCGCGGGTGCGCGCCCTGCTCAGGCGCTCCGGTATCCACGACCGCCTCGTCTACGGCGAGCTGGAGATCGTACCGAAGAGCCGTGAGGTCTACCTTGCGGGGCGTCCGGTGGAGCTTTCCAAGCTCGAGTTCGACCTGCTGCTCACGCTGGCTCAGCACCCGGGCATGGTCTTCAGCCGCGAGCGGCTCCTGGAGCGCGTCTGGGGCGCCGACTTCTTCGGGGTCGAGCGCGTGGTGGACGTCCACGTCGCTTCGCTGCGCAAGCGGCTGGGCGACGAGCCCGACCGCCCCCGGTTCATCGAAACGGTTCGGGGCGTGGGGTATCGTTTCAAAGAGACAGAATGAAGCTCTTCCCCAAGCTGTTCCTCAGCCACCTGCTCGTCGTGATCATCGCCGAGGCGGCGGTCTTCGTGCTGGTCGAGTTCTTCGCACCGCGCTTCTTCGCCGAGCACGTGGCCCGCATGGTGCACGTGGTGCAGATGATGGGGATGGGGCCGATGGCCGATAGCCTGCGGGTCGACCTGGAAAACGGGCTTTCGGCCACACTCACCTCGGCGCTGCTGGTCTCGCTGCCGCTCTCGGCGCTGTTGGCGGCGGTGACCGCCTACTGGGTCAGCCGCCGGCTGGCCCGCACCGCCAACCTGCTGGCCGCGGGCAGCCGCCGCATGGCGAGCGGCGACTACCGGCTGCGCCTGCCCGTCGAGGGCCGCGACGAGCTGGCCGAGCTGGCCGTCCACTTCAACAACCTGGCCGAGGCGCTCGACCGGGTGGAGCAGAGCCGGGTCGAGTTGATCGGCAACGTGGCCCACGAGCTGCGCACCCCGTTGGCGGCGCTGCAGGGCTACGCCGAAGCGGCGGCCGACGGGGTGATGCCGCCGGAGGCGGTGGCGCAGGCGATCAGCCGCGAGGTGGCGGCGATGGACCGCCTCGCCCGTGACCTCTCGCTGGTCTCCCGGGTCGAGGCGGGCTCGGTCGAGCTGGAGCTGGCCCCGTACGACCCCGTGGAGCTGCTCCGTGCCGCGCACGACCGCTTCGCCAGCGTTTTCGCCTCCGCGGGGGTGGAGCTCGTGCTCGATCTGCCTGCGGAGGGGTTGCCGCCGGTGCGGGCCGACGCCGGCCGCGTAGACCAGGTGCTGGCCAACCTGCTCTCGAACGCCCTGCGCCACACCCCCGAGGGGGGCACGGTCGCCCTCCGCCTCGAGCCCCACGGCACCTTCGCCCGTTTCTGCGTGCGGGACAGCGGTCCGGGCATCCCCGAGGCCTACCAGCAGCGCATCTTCGAGCGCTTCTTCCGGCTCGACGCCGCCCGCAGCCGCGGTTCGGGCGGCAGCGGGGTGGGTCTCACGGTCTCGAAGGGGCTGGTCGAGGCCATGGGCGGGCAGATCGAGCTGCGCTCCCGCCCCGGCGAGGGCGCCGAGTTCTGCTTCACCCTGCCCTTTGCAAAAGCTTAACAGTTCTTCCCTAAGCTGCCCGACATGAAACGATATACCGCAATCGCGTTGCTGGTGGTTGGCCTGGTGCTGGTCTGGTGGACGTTCGGACCGAAGGATCAAGACCCCTTTGCAAGCGCGCTCGCCGGCGCGGACGCCGAGGAGGCGATGGCGCTCGCCAACGCCTGGAAGCAGGAAGGCAAGGGGGTGCAGAGCTACGTGACCCCCGAAGCGGTCGTCTTCCGCCTTGCAGGGAGCCGGGAGGTGAAGGTGCCGCTGCCGAAGGACCGCATGGTCGTAGCCGTGGCGCCCTACGTAAGCTTCACCCACCGCTGCGAGGTGCACTTCATGTCGAGCTGCCAGGGGGAGCTGGCCGGAGAGAAGGTGTGGATCCGGGTAGAGGACGAGGGCGGCCGGGTCGTTCAGGAAGGCGAGGTCACCCTGTTGCCCAACGGCTTCGTCGAGCTCTGGCTGCCGCGCGGGCAGCGCTTCACCTTCACCGCGCGCTATGACGGCCTGGAGGCCCGGAAGACCCTCACGACCTTCGCGAACAGCCCCACCTGCGTGACCGATGTACCGTTAAAGGAGACTCCACGTGACCAAAGCTAAACACAGCCGCAGAACCTTCCTGGCGATGGGCGCCGGCCTCGCCGGCCTGGGCCTGGGCCTTCCGGCCCGGGCCCAGACCCGGGCCCCCGATGCCGACGTCCTCGTGAGCCGGGGGGGTGCGATCGAGGTGGACCTCGAGGCCCGTTTCGGGCCCACCCCCCTCGCGGGGCGGAGCGCCCGCCTCTTCAGCTACGGCGGCCGGGTACCGGGACCGCGCATCGAAGTGCGGCCCGGGGACGAGGTTACGCTCCGGTTCAGCAACGCCCTGCCGGAGCCCACGAACCTGCACTTCCACGGCCTGCACGTGCCCCCGACCGGGAATGCCGACAACATCTTCCTGGAGATCCCCGCGGGCGAGCGGCTGACCTACCGTTTCAAGGTTCCCGAGAACCACCCGGCGGGTACCTTCTGGTACCATCCGCACCTGCATGGGCTGGTGGCCAAGCAGGTCTTTTTAGGGATGGCCGGCCTCTTCGTGGTGCGGGGGGAGCTCGACCAAGTTCCGGAGGTGGCGGCGGCGCGCGAGCAGTTCGCCGTCCTCAAGGACTTCGAGGTTGCCGGCGGGCGGGTGCCGCCGCCCAGCCCCATGGAGTTCGTACGCGGCCGTGAGGGCTCGCTGGTGACGGTGAACGGCGAGGTGGAGCCCGAGTGGAGCCTCGAGCAGGGCGGCCTGCTGCGCCTGCGCCTGCTCAACGCCTCGACGGCGCGCTTCTACCGCTTGAAGCTGGAAGACCACCCGCTCTACTTGATCGCCACCGACGGCGGTGCGCTCGAGGAGCCCTACGAGCTGGACGAGCTGCTGCTCGCCCCGGGCGAACGTGCCGAGGTGCTGGTGCGCGGTGAACGCAAGCCCGGACGCTACACCCTCTGGGCCCTGCCCTACAACCGCGGGAACGGCGGCATGGGGATGGGCGGGGGCATGATGGGCGGCGGCGTTGGGGGCGACGCCCGCCCGCGGCCGCTGGCCCACCTGGTCTATGCGGGGCGGCGGAAGACCCCGCTTCCCCTACCCGAACGCACCGGCCGGGTACCCGAACTGGGCGCGCCGGTGCGCCGCCGCCGGTTCGTCCTGGGGCACAGCATGCGGCCGGGTCGGGGAATGGTTTTTACCATCAACGGTCAGGTCTTCAACCCGAGCCGGATCGACACCCCGGTGCGTTTGGGCACCGTTGAGGAGTGGGAGATCGCCAACATGGGCGTCCTCGACCACCCCTTCCACCTACATACCAACCCTTTCCAGATCGTTTCCCGCGGCGGGCGCCGCGAGCGGCTGCGTGCCTGGAAGGACACCGTGCTGGTGCCGGTGCGGCAATCGGTGCGGTTCCGGGTCGCCTTCGAGGACTTCCCGGGCAACGCCGTCTACCACTGCCACATCCTCGAGCACGAGGACCTGGGGATGATGGGCATCGTTCGTTTCGAGGAGGGGGCGTAATGGGTAAGAAATCCAAGAAGGACCGTAGCCGCAAGACGCGCCGGGCCGGCGGATTCGCACCGCCGCGCCGGCGCGGCCTGCCCTGGTTTCCGATCGCCCTGGCGGCCCTGGCGGCGTGGGGGGGCTACACCCTTTGGCAGGGGCGCGCCGCGGCCGCCGGTTTCGACCGCTACCTGGCCGAGGGGCAGGGGCTTGAGCTGGCGGTGGAGGAGCAACCCTCGCTGGGCTCGGCGCACCTGCAACCCGGGGCCCGTTTCCGCTACGGCGAGCCCACCCCCACCTCGGGGCCCCACAGCCCCTACGACCTACCGCCGGGCTTCTACGCTAAGCCCCAGTCCGTGGAGCGGCTGGTGCACAACCTCGAGCACGGGAACGTCGTCGTCTACTACGACGCCGCCGACTCCAGCACCCTCAAGGTGCTGAAGGCATGGGCGCGCACCTTCAGCGGTCCGATGGACGGGATCGTGGTTACGCCTATGGAAGGTCTGGGCCGCAAGGTAGTGCTCACCGCCTGGCAGAAGAAGCTGGTCCTCGATCCCTTCGATCCCGCCGCGGCCGCCGTCTTCATCGATGCCTACCGCGGCCGCGGCCCCGAGGCCAAGGTACGTTAGAGGTTTCTCAGGGGCCCGCGGTAGGCTAAAGACGATCCCCATGACCCACCCCCCCGGGGGTGGGGAAGCGCAAAGGAGGCAGCATGAAGGACCCCAAACACGACGATGCAGCGCATGCGACGCACGAGGAGCACGCGCACGCGCAACACAAAGACGAACACGCCGGCCACGAAGGTCATGGAGGCCACGGCGAGGCCGCCCACGGCGGGCACGCCGGGCACGAAGGCCACGGCGCTCAGCCCAGCCACGAGGGCCACGGAGAACACGGCGACCACGGCGGGCACGACAAGCACGCGGGACACGACCCCGAGATGTTCCGCCGCCGCTTCTGGTTGAGCCTGGCGCTCACCGTCCCCATCCTCTACTTCTCCCCGCAGCTGCAAGCCTGGTTGGGTTACACCGCCTGGGACGTGGCCTGGGGGCGCTGGGTCGGCCCGGTGCTGGGTTCGATCCTCTACTTCTACGGCGGGGGCCCCTTCCTCGAGGGGGCGGTGCGCGAGTTCCGTCACCGCGTCCCGGGGATGATGAGCCTGATCGCCCTGGCCATCAGCGTGGCCTACGCCTACAGCCTGGCGGTCTCCTTTGGCTTCCCCGGCAAACCTTTCTACTGGGAGCTCGCAACCCTGATCGACGTGATGCTGCTCGGCCACTGGATCGAGATGAAGAGCGTGCAGCAGGCCCAGGGGGCGCTCGAGGCACTGGCCAAGCTGATGCCCACCACCGCGCACCGGGTGGTGGGAGAGAAGGTCGAGGACGTTCCGGTAAACGAGCTGCGTGAGGGCGACGTCATCATGGTGCTGCCCGGAGAGCAGGTGCCCGCCGACGGCGTCATCGTCTCGGGGCGCACGACGCTGAACGAGGCTTTCCTCACCGGCGAGTCGAAGCCGGTGGAGAAGCAGGCGGGCGACGAGGTGGTCGCCGCCGCCATCAACAACGACGGCGTGATCCAGGTAAAGGTGACCCGCACCGGCGAGGCCACCACCCTTTCCCAGATCATGCGCCTGGTCAAGGAAGCGCAGCAGGCGCGCAGCCGTTTCCAGGCGCTCGCCGACCGCGCCGCTTCCTGGCTGTTCTACGTCGCCGTCGTGGTGGGCGGCGGGGCTTTCGGGGTCTGGCTGGCTCTGGGGCAGCCGTTCGACTTCGCCCTGGGGGTTGCCGTGACCACGCTGGTCATCGCCTGCCCCCACGCCTTGGGCTTGGCCATCCCGCTGGTCAACGTCAACGCCACCGCGCTGGCCGCCAAGAACGGCGTGCTGGTGCGGAACCGCGAGGCCTTCGAACGCGCCCGCGACATCCGTGTCGTGGCCTTCGACAAGACCGGCACCCTCACCGAAGGTCGTTTCGCGGTGAGCCGGGTGGCCGCCGCCGCGGTCACGGAAGACGAGCTGTTGGCCCTGGCGGCCGCGATCGAACGCCAGAGCTCCCACCCGCTCGCAGGCGCGATTATAGAGGCCGCCGAGGAGCGTGGCGTCCAGCTGCCCGCAGCCGTTGAGGTCCAGGCGGTCCCCGGTCAGGGGGTCGTGGGCACGACCCGCGGCCGCAAGGTCTACGTGGGCCGGCCCGAGTGGACCGACGAGTTCGGACTCGCGCTCGATCCGGTGCGCGCGGCCGTGACCGCCGCCGAGGAACGCGGCGAGAGCCTGATCGTCGTCTTCGAGGAAGGCCGCATCCTCGGGGCGCTGGCGCTCGCGGACCGGGTGCGCGACAGCGCCCGCACCGCGGTGGCCCGTCTGCTCGAGATGGGCGTGGAGCCGGTGATGATCACCGGCGACGCCGAAGCCGTGGCCCGCACCGTCGCGGGGGACCTGGGCATCCGCCGCTACTACGCCCGCGTCATGCCCCAGGACAAGGCGCGCATCGTCCGCGAGCTCAAGCAGCTCGGCCACGTCGCCTTCGTGGGGGACGGCATCAACGACGCCCCGGCGTTGGTGGAGGCCGACCTGGGCGTCGCCATCGGCGCCGGCACCAACGTGGCCATCGAGTCGGCGGACCTGGTCCTGGTGGAGAACGACCCCCTCGATGTAGTGCTGGCGCTCAAACTGGCGCGCGCCACCTACCGCAAGATGGTCGAGAACCTCGTCTGGGCCACGGGTTACAACGTAGTGGCCATTCCGCTGGCGGCCGGCGTGGCCTACGGCTGGGGCATCCTGCTCAACCCGGCCGTGGGGGCGATCTTCATGAGCCTCTCGACCGTGGTGGTTTCACTGAACGCCATCTCCCTGCGCCGGGCCAAGCTGGCCTGACCCCCTACGGGGGCGGGGTACCTTTATCGAAGCTTTACACACGGCGCGTTCAATGCACTTGGAGGTAGACGACATGGCAGCGTTTAGAAAAAACATTCAAGGCCGCTTCGAGGACGTCGAGACCGAGCTGGTCCGCCGGTTGGCGCAGCGTGGCTTTGGCGTACTCAGCCGCATTGCGTTCCACGAGGTGCTCGAGCAGAAGATCGGCAAGAAGATCGAACCCTACGTTCGCCTGGGGGTTTGCAACCCAGGGCTGGCCTTCGAGGCCCTCGAGGCCGAGCGCGGCGTGGGGGCGGTGCTTCCCTGCGCGGTCGCCTTGCGCGAACTTCCGGAGGGCGCCGTCGAGGTGGCCTTCCTGCGCCCCGAGGAGGCCTTCGTTCTCGCCACCGGAGAGCGCAACCCGACGCTCGAACGGCTGGCGCAGACGGTGGAGGCCGCGCTCCGTGAGGTCGTGGACGAGCTGGAGGTGGCGTCGTGATGTTCTTCTTCTTTCTCCTGATGCTGGTGGCGCTGTGGGCCCTTTGGCGCATCAGCTCCGGCGGGCCGATGCTGGAGGGCCGAAAGGCCCCCAGCGAAGACGCCCTGGAAGTTCTGCGCCGCCGCTACG
>JALSIA010000218.1 GCA_026981865.1 Thermaceae bacterium | reverse complement strand
CACTTCGGGGGCCAGGTTCTGCTCCTCGCCGAGAGCGAGGGCCTTCTTGAACGCCGCCGAGGCCTCCTTCCAGCGCCCCAGGTCGGCGTAGGCGACGGCCAGGTTGTACCAGCCTTCGAAACGGTCCGGGAAGAGTCGGGTCACCTGGTCGAACTCGAAGAGGGCCCCGCGTAGATCGCCCTTGCGGTAGAGCGCGAGGCCGAGGCCGAAATGGGCCTGGAAGTTCTCGTAATCGAGCGCCAGCACGTCCTCGAAGACCCGCGCCGCGTCGTCGTAGCGGCCCACGTCCAGGTAGGCGCGGCCCAGCGCGACCATGGTGGGCAGGTCCCCCGGCTGACTTTTCAGCTGCTCCTCCAAAGCCGCTGGATCGGGACTGGCGGACGGGGCGGTTTGCGCAAAGGCGAACCAACTCCCGAGAAGCAGTAGGATGATCCACGTTGGTTTCATAAGACGACTTCCTCCCGGTACCGACATTCTTTGCGCTATTCTATCAGGATCTTCACTTCCGTCACAAGAAAATCGGCACCTTTACCCCGAGGCCCGGCGCCGCCGGAGGGCCGTCCGGACCTCGAACGCCGCTTGACAGCCTTCCGCGCCTTTGTTAAATTAATCGATGGCGACGCGGGGTGGAGCAGTCTGGTAGCTCGTCGGGCTCATAACCCGAAGGTCGCAGGTTCAAATCCTGCCCCCGCAACCAAAACCCGAGCGCCGTGCCCCCGGGGGCACGGCGCTCTCTTCGTTCCGCGGCTCAGGCGGGCACGCCGTAACGGGCGAGCACCAGGTAGATCACCCAGCCGCTGAGTGCAGCATAGAGCCAGACCGGGACCGCCCAGCGGACCCAGGCGCGGTGCCGCACCCACTCGCCCCGTACCGCCCAGTAGACCGCGGCCAGCACCAGCGGCAGGTTCACCGTTGCGGCGACCGTGTGGGTCAGCAGCAACGCCAGGTAGGGCGCCCGCCCCCATTCGGGGCCCGCGTAGTGGGTGGCCCCCACGAACGCCCACTTGATGAGGTAGAGAACGAGAAAGGCGGCCGCCAGGAGGACCGCGGCCAGCATCGCCTTGGGGTGCAGGTCGCGGCGGCCGCGGCGGATCAGCAGCACGCCCACGACCACCAGCACCCCGCTGGCGAGAATGGCTGCGGCCGCCCACGTGCCTAGCGACGCCATGTCGGAAACTCCTCCCGCACCTGCTCGGCGAGTGGCCGGGCCTGGGGGTCGCGGCTGGTTCGGGCGTAACTGTAGCCGGTCACGAAGCAGCGTTCTGCCTCGACGCCTTCGAGGCGGCGCGCCAGGGTCAGGTAGACGAAGGCGATCGTTCCGTCGCGCGACGGCGAGGGGGGCTCTTCGAACAAGCGTTCCAACTGCCGGCGCAGCTCTTCCGGTGGGGCGGCGGCGAGGGCCCGCCGCCGGGGGTCGTCATGCTCGAACACGCGCCATACTACCATGGGGGCATGGATGCAAAAGAAGCCCTGCTCGCCTTTCTCGACGACCCGGACGCGCTGACGCTGTCGGAGCTCGCCGAGACCCTCGAGGCCTGGCCTCCGGCGGCCGCGCTCCAGAAGCTCGCGGCGCGGGCCGTCTTCCTTGAGGACGAACGCCTGGACCGCCTGCTCGAGCAGGCGCGCGTCGAAGCGAGGCGCCTGCTCGAGGGGCTGGAGGCCGGGTCATTCATACCCCCTTCCTAGTTGGCCTCGCTCCTTTGTTCGTGTTTTCCCCTTCGCATTCGTGATTCTTCCGGGCCGCAGCGCCCACCAAGACCCGGGACATCCATACTCTTGATTATGTGTTCATACCCTTTATTATCATGTACTCAAGGGTATAAGGGGGGTGAGAAGGCGAGAACGCGTACGTTCGGCGCAGCGCACACCTTTAGCGTCCATTCCATGCACGCATTCAGGCTTTTGGGTCAGTAGAGAAGGGAGCCGCTTATGATTCGGTCGCTTGTGAAGTTGCTAACGGTGGTGGTGTTCGGCGTTGGACTCGGTATCGGCCTTCTGGCCCTGGTGGGTCTCATGCCCAACGTGAAGTTGCCGGGCATGGCGTTTGCGCAAACGGGCGGCGGCCAGCACCCCCCCGCGGGGTCGGCGCCCACGCTCGAGTGCAGCGACTGCCACGGCAACCACCCCGAACCCGGGACCTACCAGGAGACGCCTCCGCCCGACGCGGACACCATCCCCTGCTTCGTCTGCCATGAAGTGTCGGCGGGGTTCAAGACCGGCGATCCGGGTACCTGGAAGAACCGGTAGCCCGATCCGTACGGCCTGCATCGCCGGGCAGGAAGGGTCCTCCCTTCCTGCCCGCAACCCAAAGGGGTTGAGAGCGTGATCGGAAAAACGTCGTGGTGGCTGGTCGGTCTGCTCGTCGGCGCCCTCGTCGCGGTGCTGGCCCAGTCCGACGGCCCCGCCGTGGACACCGTCTCCCCGGCCGAGGTGCAGCAGGCGCACGTCGCCGCGCCCGCGTTGGGCTGCTTCCAGTGCCACGGGCCCCACCCCTCCACCCGCGCCACCGACGCCGACGTGGCGGCCTTCGAAACCCGCCCGCACGGACGCGGCCCCGCACTGCTATGCCGCGACTGCCATGCCTACCCGGAGAAGCTCGAGCAACAGGTCGAGCCAAACAGTTGCGTAGGCTGCCACGCCCTCGGGGGGTTCCCCCTGCCCGACGCCATCGCGGCGCTGAGCGAGCGCCTCGGGCACCCTCCGGTCTTCGAGCTCGGCCTCATCAAGGAGGCCCCGCGCGACTGCGCCCTCTGCCACCAGGGGAAGCTGAAGCTGGCTCCCCTGCTGCACCGGCTCCACCTCATGCGTTCAGAGCTCTTCCCCCAGCACTTCCAAAACGGCTGCATCCGCTGCCACGCGTTCAAGGAGGACGGCGAGGTCTCCGTCGAGTCGTACCCGCTGCCTCCGTCTGGAGAGGAGTGATGCGATGCGCCACCCCACCCGCCTGACCGCTCCGCTGTCCCTGGCCCTGGCGCTCGTCCTGGTCGCGGCGGTCGCGCTCGGCGGCCGGGCCCGGGCGGCCGCGCCCGAAGAGGCGCTTGGCTACCTCCCCCCCGACCACGACCTGCTCGTGGAGCAAGCGCTCCTCGCCCGGATCGACTACGTCGCGGCGCAGCTGGGGGTCTCCGGACAGCTCAAGGCCAGGGTCCAGCAAGGGGGGGCCTACACCGCGAGCGGATCCCTGGGCTGGACGTACGCCCCGGAACAGCTCCTCAGCCGCAAGCAGGCCTTGGAGAACGCTGAGCGCACGGTGCGCCGCAGCCTGCGCCGCAGCGTCTTCGACGCGCTCGCGGCCTACGCCGAGCTGTACAAGAGTTACGCACAGCTCCAGCGCAGCCAACGCCTGCGGGATCGGGCGCGGGCGGCAGGCGAGGCAGACCCCAAAGCCGAGATCGACCACGAAGAAGCGCTGGCCCGGTTCGAGCTGGCCCAGCGGGAGGCCTCCGCCTACGGCCTGCAAGGCCCGCCGGCGGGCACGCCCGTGCTCTTCCGGCTGCCCGAGGTACCGCTCGAAGACGTGCCCGACTACCGGCGCGATTTCTACGCGCTGCAGCGCGCGCGCTTCAAACTCCGGCGCCTCTGGGCCGGCTTCGCCCCCGACCTGTCGGTCTGGGCGGGGGTGGGCAACGACGGCGGCCGCTTGCAGGTTTCCGCCTCCAGCCGTGGCCCTTCGACCCAGCTCGTGGTCAAGACCCCGGGAAGCGGGACCGGAAGCTGGGAGTACGGCTTCGAGCTCGCCCTTACCGTACCGCTGGACGCGACGGCGTACACGGCCGTGCGCAGGGCGCAGCTCGAGCTGCAGCAGCGCAGCGAGCGGTTCGCGCAGGCCCGGTCGCGCGTGGAGACGAAGCGGGAACGTTACCGCCAGAGCGCCGCGTTCGCCGAGCGCCGCGTGCGGCTGGCCCTCGAGGAGCTGCGAAGCGTGGAGGAAAGCCTGGCAGCCGTCCGCGGCGGATCGGATGAAGCGTCCGCCGACGAGCTGGAGCTGCAACTCTACGAGCTGCAGATCCGCTTGGCGGACCTCTGGACCGGCTACCTGCGCAAGGTCTACAACTACCTCGACTACGTGGACGCCGCCTGGGAACTGCAAGGCCCCTAGGGTTGACGCCGCCTCCAGTGGCGCGGACCCCGCGCCGGAATCCGGCGCGGGGTCCGCGTACTACGATGAAGGGGATGGCGAAACCGGACGAAAACCCCACGAACGCGCTGCAGGCCTGGTCCGAGCTGGACCTGCGCGTCGGCAGGGTCGTGCGCGCGGAGGTCCACGACCGCGCGCGCGTCCCCGCCTACCGCCTCTGGATCGACTTCGGCCCGCTCGGCCTGAAGACCTCCAGCGCCCAGCTCACCGAGCTCTACCGCCCCGAGGACCTGGAAGGGCGGACCGTGGTCGCGGCCGTCAACCTGGGCACGCGGCGCATCGCCGGTTTCCCTTCCGAGGTGCTCGTCCTCGGCGTGCCCGACGACCGGGGCCGGGTCGTGCTGCTGGCGGTGGAGCGCGACGTTCCACTGGGGGGTCGGGTCTATTGAGCGGCCGGGTGCTCGACCTTACGCGGCTGCTGCCGGGGCCCCTCACGGGCCGGATCCTCGAACGCCTGGGCTTCGAGGTGCTGCGGGTGCTTCCGCCGGCGGGCGACGACCTGGCGCGCTGGCGGCCCGAGGCCCACGCCTGGCTGAACGAGGGCAAGCGGGCGGTCACCCTCGACCTCAAGAGCACGCGCGGCCGTGCACGGCTGCTCGAGCTCGTGCAGGACGCGGCGGTTCTGCTCGAGTCGAACCGCGCCGGGGCGATGGAGCGGCTGGGGCTCGGGTATCCGGTGCTGCGCGCGCAGAACCCCCGCCTCGTCTACGTGCGCCTCGCCGGACACCGCGAAGACCCCGCGGCCCCCGGGCACGACCTCACCTACCTGGCCGCCTCGGGGCTGCTCGAGCGGCTCGAGGAGGCCTGGCCGCACGCCCAGCTCGCCGACGTCGGCGGTGCGCTCTGGGCGGCGCTGGCGACGCTCGAGGGGCTGCGCCGCGGCGGGGGCTTCTACGAGGTTTACCTGGGCGAGGCGGCAGGCGCTTTCGGCTACCCAGCGATCCCCGGACTGGATGGATCGAACCCCGCGTACCGCGTCTACCCCGCCGCCACCGGGAGGGTGGCGTTGGCGGCGCTCGAACCGCACCTCTGGACCCGCTTATGCGAAGCCGCCGGACGGCCCGACTGGGCCGCCCCCCGCACGAATCCGGAAGACGACGCCGCGCTCGCGCGCGAGCTCGAGGCCTTCTTCCTCGCGAAGGGCGCCGACGCCTGGGAGGCCTGGGGGCGCGAACACGGCCTGCCGTTGCGGGCGGTTCGCCCCTACCGGGAGGCGCCGCTGGAGCTGCCCTGGCGGCGCGGCTAGCCGCGCTCAGCCGCGCACGTCCTTGAGCCAGCGCTGGAGCTCCTTCAGGCCGCGGGTGTTGAGGACCCGGTCGGGCCCCAACCAGGCCCGCTGCGCCGTGCCCACCGCAAGCTCCATGAAGCGCAGGTGGTCGAGCGCGTGGGCGTCGGTGGAAAGGCTGACCCATAGCCCCAGCTCGCCGGCGCGCCGCGCCAGCACGTCGGGCAGGTCGAGCCGGGCGTAGTAGCCGTCGATTTCCACGGCCTTGCCGAGCGCCCGGGCGTGCTCGAAGATCTTCTCCCAGTCGGCCTCGATGGGGTCGCGCTTGCCCAGGTGGCGGGCCGTGGGGTGGGCGAGGACGTGGACGTAGGGGTTCTCGAGCGCCTTGAGGATCCGCTGCGTCTGCCGCTCGCGGCTGAGGTTGAAGTGGGCGTGGATGGAGACGAGGACGATCTCCAGCTGGGCCAGCACCTCATCGGGGTAGTCGAGGCGGCCGTCGGGCAGGATGTCCACCTCGGCACCGGCCAGCAGGTAGGGGCGGCCCCCGGTCTTATCGTTGACCGCGCGGACGGCAGCGATGCGCTCGGCGACCTTCTCCGGCGGCACCCCGCCGGCCACCCGCACCGCGGGCGAGTGGTCGGTGACGGCCAGGTATTCGTAGCCGCGTGCGGCCGCGGCCTGCGCCAGCTCCTCAAGCGACGCCTTGCCGTCGGACCAGCTCGAGTGCACCTGCAGGTCGCCCCTGATCTGGTCCAGCTGCACCAGCTCGGGCAGCGCGCCCGCCTGGGCCGCTTCGATCTCGCCCCGGTCCTCGCGCAGCGGCGGCGGAATCCAGGGCAGCCCCAGCGCCGCGTAGACCTCCTCCTCGGTGCACCCAGCAATGCGCTCGGCCCCCTTCCAGACCCCGTACTCGTTGATCTTGAGTCCGCGGTCCAGAGCCATCGTGCGCAGGTGGATCGAGTGGTCCTTGCTGCCGGTGAAGTACTGCAGTCCCGAGCCCCAGGCGTCGGGCTCGACGATCTTGAGGTCCACCTGCAGGCCCGTCTTGAGGAAGACGGTGGCGCGGCTGGCCCCGGAGAGCAGCACCTCGTCCACCTCGGGGAAGCGCACGAAGGCGTCGGTGACCGCGCGGCCGCGGCGGCTGGCGGCCAGCAGGTCGAGGTCGCCCACGGTTTCCTTGTAACGCCGTGCCGACCCCGCGAGCGCGGCGTGCTCCACCTGGGGCAGCTGCTCGAGCCGCTCGACGAGCGCGCGCGCGACCCAGAGCACCTCCCCCAGCGGACGGCGGCGGCCCGCGGCCTCCACGAGCTCGAGGTTGTGCAGCAGCCGCGCCCGCTTCTTCTCGCCGAATCCTGGCAGCTCGAGGACGCGGCCGCTCTCGAGCGCTTCCTTGAACGCGGCCAGCGAGTCGACCCCCAGCTCGTCGTAGAGCAGTTTGGCGGTCTTGGGTCCCACCCCCGGAACCCGCATCACCTCGAGCACCCCCGGCGGCACCTGCTTCTTCAGCTCCTCGCGCTTCCTAACCTGGCCGGTCTCGAGGTACTCGAGAATCTTCGCGGCCAAGTCGTGACCGATGTAGGGCAGTTCGTCGAGCGCCTTCTCGCCCCCCTCGGCCACGCGCTCGATCGGCTCCTCCATGTCCATCAGGTAACGCGCCGCCGAGCGGTAGGCGCGCACCCGGAAGGGCGAGTCCCCCAGGAAGTCGAGCATGTCGGCGATCTCCGAGAAGATGCGGGCGATCTCGGCGTTTTTCATGGCCGTTTCCATTTTAGCGCGTCCCCGCCGCGGCGCCGCGAAGATGAGCGTAGAATGGGACAAACGTCCTACGTCGTCTTCGTACGCTTAAGTCAGTGCTTGCGGAGGTGTATCAAGATGAGCAATGAAGAACGGCCCACAGGAACCATGTTCGTCATCGGCGTACTGGTAGCCACGATCCTCGTCTTCTGGGGTGGCGTGTTCTACCTCTTCATCCAAAGGGGCTAGCCATGGACAACGAGAAACTGATCCACGCGATCGAGCGCTACGAGCGCAGCTGGCTGCTCTTCGCGCTCGTCATGATCGTGGTCTTCCTGATCTTCATCGGCTACACCCTGACCGGCTTCGCCTTCTACGTGCCCAGCGCGGCCGAGCGCATCGACCCGACGACGGTGCGCAACGAGGGAAGCCTCTTCGCCAATCCCCGCGTGGAAAAAACGGGCGACAACGTCTACACGGCCTACGTGCTGGCGCAGGCGTTTACCTTCCTGCCGGGCGAAATCCGCGTCCCCAAGGGGGCCAAGGTCGTATTTTACGTTACCAGCCCCGACGTTCAGCACGGGTTTCACATTCGCGGCACCAACGTCAACGTCCAGGTGATCCCCGGCGAGGTCGGCAAGGTGGAGCACACCTTTGACAAGGCCGGCGAGTACCTGGTCATCTGCAACGAATACTGCGGCCTCGGGCACCAGGACATGATCGGCAAGATCATCGTGGAGGACAAGTAACATGGCCGTACGTAGCGTTTCCCCCGAAGACATTTACGCGACCCATCCCGAGAAGAAGGTGTCGCTCTACTTCATGGTGCTGGGCTTCATCGCCCTCACCATCGGCGTC
>JALSIA010000217.1 GCA_026981865.1 Thermaceae bacterium | reverse complement strand
TGAGGGTGTCCACCTGCACCAGGTCCCCAGGCGAAAAGACGACGTAGCCTTTAGGTTTCCTCCGGGCGTAGGGGCGTTTGGTCTTCCTCCTCGCCTTCCCCCGCCGGGAGCGGGCCAGGAAGGAAGCCACGCTTTCCACCCTTCCCCGCCTTTCCAGGTGGGCCAGGATGCGGCCCACGGTGCGTTCGCTGATCCCGATACCTTGTTTTCGCAAAGCGAGCCAGATCGGCCAGCGGCCCCAGGTGGGGTTTTGCTTCCTCAAAGTTTCAATCGCAATGAGAAGTTCGGGCGTCCAGTGGAGCTTTCGTCGCAACCGCCTTGGGCGTTTGGATCTGGGCACAAGGCCTTTGAGGCCTTCTTCCCTGAGTCGCTTTTTCCAGCGGTAGTAGGTGGCCCGGCTGATCCCCACCAGGGACTGGATCTCGGGCCAGTCCACCTTGTGTTTCCGGAACCCCTCGACCTGTTTGAGCTTTTGTAAGCGGGCCTGGACCGTGGGATCGCCCGCGCCAGCCCCGACAAGTTCCTGGGCCTTCCTCGCCCCCCGCCATACCTCCCGGCCAACCGTTGTAAGCTGCACTCGTGGGGACCTCCTCTCTCCTGGAGTGGTCCCCACATTCTTATTGATTTGGTCTCAGATGTGTATGTCCGGGTTCAGGCGGCCGCCCGGCTGCGACCGTTCGGATTCGGCGACGACGGCGAGCAAGTTTGCTAGGCTGGTTACATGAAGAACCAGTACTTCGGGGACATCAACGACTACCGCAAGTACGGATTGCTGAGGAGCGTGCTTGCCGCCAGCAGGATGAGTTTGTTCGTCGCCTGGATGCTGACCGAAGACGACGGAAGCTCCGACGGCGGACGCATCGACTATCTGCAAGAACCCGAGCGCTGGTCGCGCTTCGACCCCGAGCTATTTGAAACCCTGCGCAAAGCGGTCACCCGAGAAGGGCGGCGCGACGTCGAGGTGCTGGAACAAAGCGGGCTTCTTTCGCCCGCGTACTACTTTCGCGAACCGGTGCCCCGGCGGGCCGACGAACGTGAGCGCTGGCTCGCTCGGCTCATGGATCGGGCGAGCGGCGCCGATCTCGTCTTCCTTGATCCCGACGCCGGCGTCGAATCGAAGTCGGCGTCCTTCGGCAACCACGGCTCCGAGAAGTATGTTTTCTGGCTCGAGCTCAGGCGGCTCTGGGACCAAAAAAACTCGCTTCTGCTGTACCAGCATTTCCCCAGGAAGAACCGCTACGCGTTCACCCAACGCCTCCTCGGCGAGCTCGAGGAACGGCTGCCCGAAGCCTGCCCGCTCGCGTTCTCGACGAGCCACGCACTCTTCCTGCTGGTGCTGCAACCGCGCCACGTTCACCACGGCTGCGCCGTCCTTCAACGGCTGCGCAGGGACTGGCCCGGTGAGTTCCGGGCCGCCCTGTACGAAGGACCGGCCGCCTGATCAGGCGGCCGGTCGGTTTTTCTCGCGCCTAAGCCTCCGGCCGCAAAGAAGGCTTGTCGGTCGGCGGGGCGGGCTCGGGGGCCGGGAGCAGCACGGTCTCGAGCACCTCGTCCACCTGTTCGACCAGCTTGACCTCCAAATCGCGCAGCACCTCTTCGGGCACCTCGGCCAGCTGGGGCTCGTTCTCGGCCGGCAGGATCACCTGGCGGATGCCCGACTGGTGGGCCGCCAGCAGCTTTTCCTTGAGGCCGCCGATGGCCAGCACCTTGCCGCGCAGGGTGACCTCGCCGGTCATGGCCCAGTCCATGCGCGCGGGGCGTCCGGTGAGGGCCGAGGCGATGGCGACGGCGATGGTGATCCCCGCCGAGGGGCCGTCCTTGGGCGTGGCGCCTTCGGGCACGTGAACGTGCAGGTCCCACTGGGTGTGAAAGCCTTCGGGCAGGCCCCAGCGTGAAGCGGTGGCGCGCAGGTAGCTGAGCGCCGCCTGGGCCGACTCCTTCATCACATCGCCCAGGTTGCCGGTGAGCTTGAGGTTGCCCTTTCCGGGCACGGCCAGGGCCTCGACGGTGAGCAGCGCACCGCCCACGGGCGTCCAGGCCAGGCCCTGGGCCGCCCCCACCTGGGGCGCGTCCTCGCGCTTGTCGGGACGGTATTTGGGCACGCCCAGGTAGTCGGGCAGGTCGGCCTCGCCGATGCGCCGCTCCCCCTCCCAGGGGCGCTCGATGTAGCGCTTGGCGACGCGCCGCACCAGTTTGGCCAGCTGGCGCTCGAGCTCGCGTACCCCCGCCTCGCGGGTGTACTCGTGGATGACGCGGCGGATGGCGGCGTCCTCGACCGTGAGGCGGCCCTGCATGCGCCCGGCCTCGAGCTGGCGCGGCCAGAGGAAGCCGCGCGCGATCCGCTCCTTTTCGAGGGCGGTGTAGCCGGGGATCTCGATGATCTCCATGCGGTCGCGCAGCGGTCCAGGAATGGTGGAAAGGCTGTTGGCGGTGGTGATGAAGAAGACCCGGCTGAGGTCGTAGGGCACGTCGAGGTAGTGGTCGGTAAAGGTCTTGTTCTGCTCCGGGTCGAGCACCTCGAGCATCGCGCTCGCCGGATCGCCCCGCCAGTCAGAGGCCATCTTGTCGATCTCGTCGAGCAAGAAGACGGGGTTGACCACCCCGGCGGTCTTCATCGCCTGGATGATCTTGCCCGGCAGGGCGCCGATGTAGGTGCGGCGGTGGCCGCGAATCTCGGCCTCGTCACGCACCCCGCCCAGGCTGATGCGCACGAACTCGCGGTTCATGCTCCGTGCCACGGAGCGGCCTAGTGAAGTTTTTCCCACTCCGGGAGGCCCGACCAGGCAGAGAATCGGTCCCTTGTAGCTCTCGTCGTCTTCGGCCAGCTGGCGCACGGCCAGGAACTCGAGGATGCGCTCCTTGACCTCGTCGAGGCCGTAATGGTCCTCGTCGAGGACCTGGCGGGTGAGCTGGATGTCGATCGCATCGCCCGAGGCCTCGGTCCAGGGGACGTCGAGCAGCCAGTCCAGGTAGGTGCGGGCCACGGTCGCCTCGGGGCTGCCGGGCTGCATGCGCTCGAGCCGCGCGAGCTCCTTGAGCGCCTTCTCCTTGACCTCGTCGGGCATGCCGCTGGCCTCGATGCGCTCGCGCAGCTCAAGCATCTCCCCCGCGGCGTCCTCGCCGCCGAGCTCCTTCTGGATCGCCTTCATCTGCTCGCGCAGGTAGTATTCCCGCTGGTTGGCGTCCATCTGCTCCTTGACGCGGGCGGCGATCTTGGAGTCGAGGGCGAAACGCTCCAGGTCGCGCAAGAGCAGTTCGAGCACCTTCTTGAGCCGGTTCTCGACGCCCACGGCCTCGAGGACGGCCATCTTGTCCTCGACGTTCCAGGTGGCGTAGCCGGCGGCCACGTCGGGCAGCCGCACCGGGTCCACCATGCCGAGCACCGCCTCGACCTTGTAGCGGTCCAGGCGCAGCCCTTTGTGGGCCTCGACGTAACGTTCGAAGGCCTCCTTGAGCTCGCGCATCAGCACCCGCACCATCGCTTCGTCGTAGGCCGGCGGGTCCTCCAGCAGCTCGCCGGCGGCGGCCACGTAGCCGCGCTCCTCGCGGTAGGCGAGCAGCCGCGCGCGCGCCTTGGTCTCCACGACGACCTGCAGGGTGCCGTCGGGCAGGCGCATCACCTGCTTCACCGCGGCGAGCACCCCGGTGTCGTAGAGGTCCTCGGGGGCGGGCTCGTCCACCTCGGGTGCCTTCTGGGTGACCAAAAAGACGTGGCGGTCGCCCTCGCTCGCCTGTTCGACGGCCGCCTTGGAGCGGGGGCGGCCCACGTCGACCGGCGAGGTCGCGTGGGGCAGGATCACGGTGTTCCTGAGCGGAATAACGGGGAGTTCCAGGGTACGGTTTTCCATGATGTTCAGCTCGCTTGGCGCAGCCGCGCCTCGCGCAACGCCTCCAGGGGTTCGTCCAGGTGGGGCGCGTCGAAGCGGAGTTCGCGCACGCCGCTCGCGGGCACCTCGTACATCAGGTCGACCATCGCCCGCTCGATCACCGAACGCAGGCCGCGCGCCCCGGTGCCGCGCTCGAGGGCCCGGCGGGCCACCTCGCGCAGCGCCGCTTCGGTGATCTCCAGGTTCACCCCCTCCAGTTCGAAGAGGGTACGGTACTGGCGCACCAGGGCGTTCTTGGGCTCGGTGAGGATGCGCACCAGGTCGTCCTCGGAAAGCTCGTGCAGCTGGACGATGACCGGCACCCGGCCCACGAACTCGGGGATGAGGCCGTACTTGACCAGGTCCTCGGGGATGACCTCCAGCGTGCCGGCCTCGGGGGCCTGGGTGCGGAAACCGATCGGGGTCTGGTCGGTGCGCGCCTTAACAATGGCCTCCAGGCCGTCGAAGGCGCCGCCGAGGACGAAGAGGATGTTGCGGGTGTTGAGGGCGATCGTCTCCTGGTGCGGGTGCTTGCGCCCGCCCTGGGGCGGCACGTTGGCCACCGTGCCCTCGATGATCTTGAGCAGTGCCTGCTGCACCCCCTCGCCCGAGACGTCGCGGGTGATCGAGGGGCCTTCGGACTTGCGGGCGATCTTGTCGATCTCGTCGATGTAGATGATGCCCCGCTCGGCGGCCTCTACGTTGTAGTCGGCGGCCTGCAGGAGCCGCACGAGCACGTTCTCGACGTCGTCGCCCACGTAGCCGGCCTCGGTGAGGGTGGTGGCGTCGGCGATCGCGAAGGGCACCTTGAGCTGGCGCGCCAAGGTCTCCGCGAGCAGCGTCTTGCCCGTGCCCGTGGGGCCGATGAGGAGCACGTTCGACTTGCCCAACTCGGCCTCGGGGTGCTGCAGCCGCTTGTAGTGGTTGTAGACGGCCACCGCCAGGACCTTCTTGGCCTCCTCCTGGCCGATCACGTAGTCGTCGAGGAAAGCCTTGATCTCGGCCGGGCGGGGCAGCTCGTCCAGACCCGGCGCAGCCGCGGGTCGCTGGGCGGTGATCATCTCGTGCGCCAGCTCGATGCAGTCGCTGCAGATGTAAACGTCGGCCACGGGCGCCTCGAACAAGCGGGCGCCTTCGCGGGCCGTCTTGCCGCAGAACGAGCAGGCGGGGTCAGGTGTCTTCACGCGCAATCACCCGGTCGACGAGGCCGTAGTCCTTGGCCTCGTCCGCGGTCATCCAGAAGTCGCGGTCGCTGTCGGCCTCCACCTTTTCCACCGGCTGGCCGGTGTGACGCGCCAGCAGTTCGTTGAGCAGCTTCTTGGACTTGAGGATCTGTTCGGCCTGGATGGCGATGTCCGTGGCCTGCCCCTGGGCGCCGCCCCAGGGCTGGTGGATCATCACCCGGGCGTGGGGCAGCGCGTACCGCTGACCCGCCTCGCCCGCCGCCAGCAGGAAGGCCCCCATGCTGGCGGCCATGCCGACGACGATCGTGGCCACGGGGCTCTTGACGTACTGCATGGTGTCGTAGATCGCCAGCCCGGCGTAAACGTCGCCGCCCGGCGAGTTGATGTAGAGCTTGATCTCCTGGTTGGGGTTCTGGGCCTCGAGGAAGAGCATCTGCGCCACGATGGTGTTGGCCACCTGGCTGTCGATCGGCGTGCCCAGGAAGATGATGCGGTCCTTGAGCAGCCGCGAGTAGATGTCGTACACGCGCTCGCCGCGCGCGGTTTGTTCGATGACGTACGGTACAATCATAACCGCCTCCATTCTACCCCGGATGATGAGAAGAGCGGGCCCGCGGGCCCGCTCGCACCCGCTGGGGCCGCTAGGCCAGCTGGGCGGCCGCTTCGGTCAGCGCCTTGTCGCGCAGCAGGCGCAGCTTGAGGTTCTCGAGCGCCTCCTCGCCGACGGCCTGCTTGAACTCGGGCACCTTCAGCCCGTAGCGCTCGGCGTAGCTCTTCAGGTAGGCGTCCCACTCCTCGTCGGTGACCTGGGTGCCCAGGTCTTCCGAAAGCTTCTCGAGCGCCAATCCGCGGCGCACGCGCATCTCGGCCTGCTTGCGCAGATCGGCCTGGAACTCCTCGAGCTTGCCCTCGCGCTCGAGGCCTTTCAGGTAGTCCGCGAGCGGAATCCCCTGGCGCTGCAGGTCCTCTTCAACGTCACGCAGCACCGCGCGCTCCTCGTCGCGGATCATCGAGGGCGGAACCTCCACCTCCAGGGCCTCGGCCAGCTTTTCCAGGAGGGCCTGCTTCTTCGCTTCCAGATGGTCGCGCTCAGCGGCGGCCTCCAGGCTACGCTGCACCTTGGCCCGCAGGTCGTCCAGGTTCTCGGCCTCGAGCGTCTTGGCGAACTCCTCGTCGAGCTCGGGCAGCCTGGCCTCCTTGACCTCGATCAGCCGGGTGGGCACCTGGCGCACCACCTCGCCCTCTTCGCTCATCACGGGAATCTCGAAGCTGTCGCCGGCCTTCTTTCCCAGAAGCGCCTCGCGCACGTGGGGCTCGGCGCGGTCCAGCTCGATCGGGAAGCGCGAACCGTCGTCCACCTCGACGACGACGTGGTCGCCCTCCTGCACCTCGCGTTCGACCGTCTGCACCTCGGCGTAGCGCCGGCGCAGGTCTTCGATCGCTTCGTCCACCATCGCTTCGGTGACCTCGGGCTTCTCGACCCCGAGCTCGAAGCCCTTCCAGTCGGGCAGCTCCACCTCGGGGTAGAGCTCCACCTCCACGGTGTAGGCGTAGGGCGCCCCCGCCAAAGGCGCTTCCCTGCCCTCGACCAGGCGCGCCGCGATGGCCGCGAGGCCCAGCTCGCGGACCGCCTCGGGGTAGCTGGCCTCGATCAGTCGCTCGCGCACCTCGTCCCAGAACGCCTCCTCGCCCACGCGGGCCAGGATCACCTTGTCCGGGGCCTTGCCCGGCCGGAAACCGGGCACCTTGAGCCGCCGGCGGTATGCGTTCAGCAGTTCGCGGGTGGTCTTTTCCACCTGTTCGGCGGGCACTTCGACGCGCACCTTGGCGCCCGCGCCCGATTGTTCCAGTATCTCGGCCATATACGCTCCTCGCTTCAAGGCTGCGGCGGCCCAACCCTCTGGTGCGAGGAGGGGGACTTGAACCCCCACGGCCGAAGCCACCAGATCCTAAGTCTGGCGCGTCTACCAGTTCCGCCATCCTCGCGTGGGCGGTTGGGCCGCCCGCCTAGAGAATACCACCCCGTCTGGGGTGGTATTTCTTATGGGGTGAGCGATGGGACTTGAACCCACGACCCCCGGTTCCACAGACCGGTGCTCTAACCAGCTGAGCTACGCTCACCACGCTCAGCAAACGTCATTCTAGAGGTTCTCAAGAAAGGCGTCAACCGCGCGCCGTCGGTGTTTATGGCGCGCGGTTCGTAGTGCGTGGTACGTGGTGGCAGTACAGGCTTGCAGCCAGCGGCCTGCGGCTTGTACTCGTCAGCGGCAACAGAAAACGGGAAGTAGGGGGTGGGGTGTGGGAGGTAGGTTTTGTTTTGAAAAATCTGCGAGCAAGTTCGACGGCGGCCTGCCAAAAACGAAACCCGATGTTCCCACCCCCTACTTCCTACATCCCACATCCTGGCATCCTGGCGAACCCCCGACCCGGTGCGGTCGTTTGAAAAAGGGAGGTTTCCCACATTCCACCCCCCACCCTTAGCAGCCGTACAATACGGCGCGGTGGCCGCCTCGCCCCTGACCTTCCTACTCGCGCTCGAGCTCGCACTCGCGCTGATCGGAGCGCTGTGGATGCGGCTGGCCGGCTACGTCTTCTTCCCCGCCCCAAGGCCCTGGCACGACACCCTCTACTTCCTCGCCGGCTACGCGGCGCTGCTGCTGCTGGAACGCCTCACCGAACGCCTCGCCCCCGCCGCCTACCGCGAGCTCGACCGGCTGATGCACGGCATCGGGCGCATGTTGAAGGACGCGGGCGTGGGCCACAACGCCGCCATGCTGCTGGTGCTGGCCAGCGCCGTAGGGGAAGAGCTCTTCTTCCGCGGGGCGCTGCTGAACGCGCTGGCCCAGGGGCTGGGAACCCCGGCCGCGCTGGCGCTGCAGGCGCTCGTCTTCGCCCTGGGCCACCCCGC
>JALSIA010000216.1 GCA_026981865.1 Thermaceae bacterium | reverse complement strand
CCCACTCCGCGCGTAGGCGCTCCCTCTCCCCATCGGAGCCGGGCGGGGTCGGGGGTTCGGGCGGCTGCAGCTGCACCAAGCGTGCGGCCTCTTCGTCGAGGCGGGCGCGCTCGGCCGCCAGCTTTTCGAGTGCGCCGTGCAGTTGCGCACGCTCGCGCTCAAGGAAGTCACGCTCGCTTTCCAGCGCGGCGTGGCGAGCCTGCACCTGCACGAGCGCCTCACCGGCGGCGGACCGTTCGCGCTCGAGCACCTCGCCGCGCTCCTGTGAGGCAACGCGTCCCTCCTCGGCCTCCGCACGCGCCTGCTCGAGCTCGCCAAGGCGCCGGCGCAGCCGGGCGATCTCCTCTTCGAGGGCTCTCCGCCGCGCCCGAAACAGACCGCGCTGCACTGCAAGCCGCTCGCGGGCCAGGGCCTCGGCGCGCTTCGCCTCCTCGGCCTCGGCTGCGAGCCGCGCCTGCTCGGCCAGCCGGCCCGCGTGCTGCTCACGCAGCGTGTCCAGGTGCCGCGACGCGCGCTCGAGGCGCTGCCGGGTTTCGCGCAGCGCCAGGGTCACGACCCTCAGGCCGGCGGCGTCCTCGAGGCGCTCGAGAAGGGCGTCCGGGGAGGACTCCAGAATGGTGGAGACCTCCCCCTGCCCGACGAGAGCATGTGCATTTTTTCCCAGACCTGTACCTGCGAGCACGCGCTCGATCTGGCGAAACGTCGCCCGCTTGCCGTTGAGGCGCACGTCCTGGTCGCCGGAGCGGTCGATGCGCCGGCGCACCACGTAGCGCTCGCTTCCGTTGCGGAGTGCGAGCTCCACTTCGGCGAAGGGCATGGGCTTGCGGCCGTCGCCCCCGTGAAAGATCAGCGCCTCCGCCTCGCGCGCCCGCAGGGCCCGAGCCCGCGAACCCATCACGAAGCGGATCGCTTCGACGACGTTGCTCTTGCCGGAACCGTTGGGGCCGATGACACCCGAAATCCCGCGGTCGAAGTGAAGTTCTACGCGGTCGGCGAACGACTTGAATCCGTGCAGGGTCAGGCGTTCAATCTTCATCGTCGTGGGCCAGGTAGCGCTCCAGGGACTCCCGAGACGCAGCCAGCGGGTAGCGGGCCTCGTTCGCTTCGAGTTTGCGCAGCATTGCGGCCTCGAGGTCAACCCCGAGCTGGTCGGCCAGCTTGTACAAGAGTAACCCGACGTCGGCGAGTTCCTCGGTCAGGTTGGGTGCCCCCTCCTTGTAGGCCGCCCGCCGCAGCAGCTCGCGGGCCACCTCGCCGAGCTCCTCCATCAGGTGCAGGTAGGTGTGCTCGGGACGGACGCGGTCCCAACCGCGGTCCGCGTCGAAGCGGCGGACGCGCTCCTGAAGTTGGCTCACTGCGCTCTCCGGATCGGTTCGAGCAGCGACAGGTGCCCCAAGGTCGCCGCAGGCTGGCCGCGGTAGAGGTAGCGCACCTCCTCGACCGGGCCCTGGTCGAGGACCGTGTAGGCCATGCCGTAGACGAGGAGCGTCTCCCCGGTGGTGCCGTAGCCCAAGCGTCCGTACCGCTCCGGCAGGTCGACGTAGGCGGTGGTGCCGCGCACGAAGACGGTGGGCGGAGGGAAGCCAGAAGGAACGATGGGGGCGGCGCCCTGGGTCGGTCCGGCGACCAGTTCGTCGAGGGCGCGCTGGTAGGCGGACTCCCCGGGGGCGAGGGTGACCTTTCGTTTCTCGATCAGGAAGCCCGTGGCGTCGTTCTTGGCGAAGTAAAGGCGCAGTTCGACCTCCCGGGGAACCTCCGGCTCCACCTGCTCGGTCGGCAGGTTGACGACGCCGCTCTGCCGCGCGGGACTGCTCGCAAGGTATACGGCGAGCCCGATGAGGAGGAGCAACGAGCCAAGCACGTTCCAAAGCGTCAGGTAGCGTTTCAAGGCTGGCCTCCCAGGAAGCGCGCGACCGCACGTGCGATGACCTGTGCATAGGCACTTTGCTGCGCCGCGTTGCTGAGGCGTGCGCGATCGTTGGCGTCGGTGAGTGAACCCAGTTCCACGAGCAGCGCCGCTCCGGGAGCGTGCTCGAGGAGATAGAGCGGCGTTTCGGCGCGCCGCGCGCTCAGCCCGATGCGTCCGAACGCCTCTTCCACGGCGTCGCTGAGCGCCGCGACGTCCCGGGAAGAGCGCGCGTAGCGGCGAAGCACCGGCTGGAAGCCGCCCCGGTCCAGCAGGGTGCGCGCCCGGGCAACGAAAACGGGAACGTCGGCACGCGACCCCGCGTACCGGTAGAGGACAGGTCCGGGCGGCACCGCCGGGCTTCCGGCGACGTGCAAGCTGATGAAGACGTCGGCCTTAGCCGCCCATTGCGCCCGGCTATAGACGCTGGGGTTCTCGTCGCCGTCGCGGGTCAGGACGACGCGGTAACCCCTGCGCCGCAGGCGCTCGGCCGCCTCGCGGGCCACCTTCAGGACGATCGCCTTTTCGGCAAGGTTTCCGTAGCGCACCCCATCGTCGTCGTCGCCGCCGTGCCCCGGGTCCAGCACCACCAGCGGCCGCCGTTCGGTGGCCGCCTGGGCTCGGGGCCCCACGTAGAACCGCACCTCCGACGGAAAGTAGGCCACCTCCACCGGCCAGCCTTCGGCCCCTTCCAACACGAGGCGGGCGCCGTACGGGCCGGGCTCAAAACGAACTCGGCTGAGGTACAGCCCCAGCACCTCCCGCACCTGTTCCTCGGTGCGCAACCCCAACAACCACCAGCTTCCCGCACCCGCCGGAGCGGCGTTGAGGTCGCGGTCCAACTTCAGCACCAAAACGTCCCGACCGCCTTCGACGCGGTGGCTCAGGCCGCGCAGCACGGCTTCGGGCAGCAGTACCCTGAGCGAGGCTTCGCTGCCACTGTACAACGCCCCCAGCGCCCGAGAGGTCGCGCGCAGCGGGATCAGGACGCGGTCGCCGTCGCGCAGCGCCGACGGCGGCTCGGAGGTCACCAGCTTCTTTAGCGCCGTCTTGGAAGCCGGCAGCGGGGTGGCCACGTAGCGCAGGCGGCGGGCCCCCAGCCCCAGGATCAGCTGCCCCTGGTCCTGCCAGTAGAGCAACCCCAGGGCGCGGGCGAACGGCTGCGCCTCGACGTAGGAGACGCCGAAGTCGCCCGGATACACCGCGGTGAGGAGGGTGCCGCCGGCCAGGAGCGGTTTTTCGGACTGGGCGAAGGCGACGGCCAGGAGCAGGGCGAGCGCTAGAATCGGGCGTTTCAGTACCACTTTTCCAGCTCCCGTTCCACGGCGCGCTTCTTATCGTCCTGCTCCTTCTGGAAGTCGCGCTTGCCGCGGGCGAGCGCGAGCAGCACCTTGGCGTACCCCCGTTCGTTGAAGTAGATCTTGAGCGGCACCAGCGTCAGCCCCTTCTGCTCGACCCGGCCGCGCAGCTTGTTCAGCTCGTGGCGGTGCAGCAGCAGCTTGCGGCGGCGCCGGGGTTCGTGGTTGCTGTACGAGCCCTTTTCGTAGGGCGCGATATAGAGGTCTTCGAGCCAGAGCTCGCCGTTGTCGAAGCGCGCGAACGCTCCGGTAAAGTCCACCTTGCCGGCCCGGACCGACTTGACCTCGGTGCCCTTCAAGGCGATCCCGGCCTCGTAGGTTTCGAGTATCTCGTAGTCGTGGCGCGCCTTGCGGTTCTCGAGCACCCCACCATTTTACCCGGGGGCGCATGAAGGTCGGCTGAACCGGGCGTGCCCCCACGTCCATTCCATGGACTCGGTATACTGCGGGTGGTGCGAACCTACGTCTTCCCCGGACTCCTAGCCTTGGCCGTTTTTTCGGGGCTGCTGCACCTCAGCACCCAGTTCGAGATCGTGCGCGCGCCCATGGGCGCGCTTTTTCTGGCCTTCGCCTTAGCGGGCCCGGTCGCCGCCTACTTGGCCGCGCGCTTGCTCCCTGCGGGGGCGTGGACGCGTCTGGGCCTGGCGCTGTTCGCCGCGGGCATGGCAGCAGGTTTCTGGATTCCGCCCGCGCTGGACTGGTTGCCCCTGGCGGGCGTCTTCCTCGCCTACGCCGGGAGCCGGGCACGGCTGCCCGAGCGCGACGCCGCTGCGTTCTGGGGCTGGGTCTTCGTCTGGCCGGCCCTCGCCCTGATGCTGATTTGGAACATCTTCCCCAGCTTCTTCGCGCTCTGGATCAGCCTCTTCGACCGCTTCAACTACATCGGCGAGAGCCGCTTCGTGGGCCTGCTCAACTACGAGATACTTTGGCGCGATCCGCTTTTCTGGCGCGCCCTTTCGAACACCTTCTGGTACGTCGTCCTCACCGTCCCCACCGGGATCCTCCTCGGTACCGTGGTCGCGGTGCTGCTCAACGAGCGTATCCGCGGACTGGGGCTTTACCGCACGATCTACTTCCTTCCCTACATCACCGCCTTGACCGCCGCCGCAGCCGTCTGGCAGTGGATCTACCACCCCGAGTTCGGCTTCTTGAACTGGCTGCTCGGAACCCCGGGCCTCGACTGGTTGCATACCCCCGACGGCATCTTCGCCCTGGCCCTCGCACCGCTGGGGATCCAGCTCAGCGGCTTCTGGGCCGGCCCCAGCGTGGCCTTCACGGCCATCATGATCATGACCGTCTGGCACTTCCTCGGCTACAACGTAGTCATCCTGCTCGCCGGACTGCAGTCCATTCCGGCGCAGTACTACGAGGCCGCCGAGCTCGACGGCGCGGGCTGGTGGCAGATGCAACTGTACGTCACCTGGCCGTTGCTCTCCCCCACCACCTTCTTCCTGGCAATCATCGGCCTGATCGGGGCTTTCCAGGTCTTTACCCAGGTCTACGTGATGACGCCAACGGGCGGGGTGCTGAACGACACGCTCACCGTCGCCATGTACCTTTACAACAAGGGCTTCCGCGACTCCGACTTCTCCTACGCCTCGGCGCTCGCGGTCACGATGTTCGTCATCATCCTGGCGCTCACGCTGGTTCAGCGGCGGGTGCTCGAGCGAAGGGTGACCTATGAACACTAGGCTGCGTCACCTGCTCGGCCGGGTCATCATCTACGCGCTCCTCAGCGCCGGCGCGGTGGTCATGGCCTTTCCTTTCTACTGGATGATTGCAACCAGCGTGAAGAGCCCGCAGGAGGCCCAGCAGGCCGCGCCGATCTGGTTCCCCGAACGCATCCAGCCGGCCAACTGGCGCACCGCCTGGCGCCTGGGCGCCCAAGGCGACCGCCCCTGGTGGGGCGGCTTCGCCCCGGGGCGGACGGTAACCCTCCGCCTCCGCGTCGAAGACCCCGACGCCGGCCCTCTGCGGGCGCGCGTGCCCAAGCCACCGGCGGTTTTCAGCGACCCACGCAGCGAATCGACCCGTATCCGCATCGAAGCCGCGAACGGCGGTTGGGAAATCGTGCTCGAGAACACCGGCACCCAACGCTTCACCACCCTGCCGCTCGTCGTCTGGATCCCCAAGGACGCCGGGAAGTTCCGCGCCGAGCTGCCCCCGGACGCCGTGCGTTCGCAGCGGGGCTTCTGGCGGCTGGAATGGGTCAACGTTACCCCCGGCCTCTTCGGCTACCTCTTCCACAACTACCGCGAGGCCTGGCACGCCGCCCCCTTTGCCCGCTACTTTTTCGTTTCCTTCTTTACCGCCGGCACCCAGGTCCTGGGCGGGCTGCTCATCGCTACGATGGCCGCCTTCGCTTTTGCGCGCATCCGCTTTCCGGGGCGGGAGGCGGTCTTCCTGCTCTTCGTGGCCACGATGATGATCCCCGGCGAGGTGCTGCTCATTCCCAACTACATCCTGCTTGCCAAGCTCGATTGGCTGGACACCTTCTACGCCCTGATCGTGCCCTGGCTGGCCTCGGTCTTTGGCTTATTTCTGCTGCGACAGTTCTTCCTCTCGCTGCCTCAGGACCTCTTCGACGCCGCCCGCATCGACGGCGCCAGCTACTGGGGCATGCTCTGGCGCATCGCCTTCCCGCTGGCGGTTCCGGGCCTCGTCACCTACGGCATCTTCGCCTTCCTCGGCGCCTACAACGCCCTGCTCTGGCCCCTGATCGTTACCCAGAGCCCGGAAATGCGTACCATCCAGGTGGGCCTGCAGGCCTTCATCGGGGAGGCCGGCAGCGACTACGGGCAGCTGATGGCCGCCTCCACTATGGCCATCCTGCCGATCGTGCTCGGTTACTTCTTCGCGCAGCGCCATTTCATTCAAGGTATCGCGCGAAGTGGTATCAAGTAAGAGAAAGGACGAGGAGGTGGGTATGAAGAAAGCGACTGTGCTGCTCGCGTTGCTGGCGTTGGCCGGTCTGGCGTCCGCCCAGCAGAAGGCCGAGGACGTGATCAAGGCCCAGTGCGAAAAGGCCCCCGTGGTGGCCGAGTTGTGGCACGGGTTCCGCGGCGGCGCACCCAGGGCTGCGCTCGAGAACCTGGCCGTCGAGTTCAACAAGATGAACGTCGGCAAGGGTTGCGTGCGCCCCATCAGCCAGGGCGGTTACCGCGACCTCTCCACGAAGATCAAGGCCGCCTTCGCCGCGGGCAACCTTCCGGCGATGGCCCAGGCCTTCGAGAACAACATCGCCCTGTACCTCGAGGCCGACGCGCTGCTGCCGCTCGACGGTAGGCTCGAGCACCTGGGTGACCTTAACCCCTTCTTCGTGAACGCGGTCAAGTTCAACGGCAAGCTCTACGGGCTGCCCTTCAACAAGTCGGTGCAGGTCCTCTACTTCAACCGCGACCTACTCAGCAAGCACGGGGTTGACGTTCCGGGAACGCTCGACGGCTTCATCGCCGCCGCCAAGAAGATCTCGGAAGCCGAGGGCGAACCCGTCTACTGGTTCCGCCCCGACACCTCGACCTACGCCTACTGGTTCTTCAACATGGACGGGACCTACCTGCACGACGGCAAGGTGGTCGTCAACAGCCCCGAGGGCGTGAAAGCCCTGGAAACCCTGGTGCAGGGCGTCAAGGACGGCTGGGCCAAACCGATCACCTCGGGCTACATCAACCAGAACTTCGGCAAGGGCGTCTACGGCTTTTCCACCGACTCCTCGGCGGGCTACTCCTACTACCTG
The DNA here is from genome assembly GCA_026981865.1 of Thermaceae bacterium. GTDB lineage: Bacteria > Deinococcota > Deinococci > Deinococcales > Marinithermaceae > Oceanithermus. Next base: position 992 of record JALSIA010000216.1, on the reverse strand, counting down.
CGTGCTGCCAAGTTCGACCTCGGCATCGCCACGCTGCCGGGCACGGCCGAGCACCCCGGTTACGGGCTGGTGCAGGGCACCAACCTGATCGTTTTCAAGGACGTGGACGTTAAACAGCAGGCGGTCGCCTTCCAGTTCCTCAACTTCGTCAGCGGCCCCAAGGCCCAGGCCCTCTTCGCCGCCGCCACAGGCTACGTGCCCATCAACCTGAAGGCGGTCGACGAGCCGGTGCTCCAGGATCACCTGATGGAAAACCCCGATTTTCAGGTCGTGATCGACCAGGCCAACTACGCCGCCTTCGAGCCGGCCATCCCCGAGTGGGAGCAGATCCGTTTCGACATCCTGGGGCAGGCCATCACCGAGGCCGTCCTGGGCAAGGCCACGCCGAAAGAAGCCTTGGACAAGGCCCAGAAACAGGTCGAAGACCTGCTTTCCGGCAAGATCCGCTAAACTCCGCCCCGTTCCGGCCCCCGTGGCGGCTCCGCCACGGGGGCGCTATAGTGGAGGTGGCAGGCGTTTTATCGATAAGGAACGCCCAAAGGAGGCACACCATGAAAATTGGCATCAACGGATTCGGCAGAATCGGCAGGCAGGTCTTCCGCATCATGCACGAGCGCGGCCTCGACGTCGTCCTCGTCAACGACCTCACCGACAACAAGACCCTCGCCCACCTGCTCAAGTACGACTCGGTCTACGGCAGATTCCCGGGCGAGGTTACGTACGACGAAGAATTCATCGTAGTAGACGGAAAGAAGATCCACGCTACGGCCACGCGCAACCCCGAGGAACTGCCCTGGGGCGAGATGGGCGTGGACGTGGTCATCGAGTCCACCGGCGTCTTCCGCGACCGTGAGGGTGCAGGCAAGCACCTGAAGGCCGGGGCCAAGAAGGTGATCATCACCGCTCCCGCCAAGGACCCGGACGTGACCGTGGTGATCGGCGTCAACGAGCAGGACCTGAAGCCGGAGCACAAGATCATCTCCAACGCCTCC
>JALSIA010000215.1 GCA_026981865.1 Thermaceae bacterium | reverse complement strand
TGATGCTGGCCTTCGTGCTCTGGGTGGGCGCGGGTCTGGGGCTGACGTGGCTGGTGGCCCGCGCCTCCGATCGCATCGCGGGTCTGCGCGACCCCGGACTCGTCTCGTTGCGCCGGTGGGGGGCGGCCTTTCTGCCGCTGACCTTCGCCATGTGGGCCGGGCACTACGCCTACCACTTCCTGACGGGTTGGGCCACGATCGTGCCCGTAACGCAGCAGGCGCTGGGCAACCTGGGCCTGCCCGTAGGGGAGCCCAACTGGCAGCTTGCCGCTTTGGTGCCGGAGAACCTGCTCTACCCCTTGCAGGTGGGGATCCTCTACCTGGGTCTGATGGGTTCGGCGTACGCGGTCTTCGCCCGCGCGCGCAAGCTCGGCCGCCTCCGCGCGGCGTTGCCGATGTTCGCGTATCTGGTGTTGTTGGTGATCTTGACGCTGTGGGTGCTGGCGCAGCCTATGGAGATGCGCGGTACGTTGCTGGATCCGGGAAGCCAGCCGGGAGGGTTGAAATGACGCTGAAACGCTGGAGATGGACGTTAATGTTCGCGTTGTTGGGGGGGATCGCCTGGGGGCACGCCGAACCGGTGCAGGTGGTGGTGGTGCTGACGCCGGCGGGGCCGGAACTCAAGATCGACGTGCAAATGGTGGGGGAGGTCAGCACCCTGCCCATCCGCGGCGCGGTGGTGGAGGCGCGCCTCTACGCCCGCACCCCAGAGCTGCAGAAGCTGCTCGACGAGGGGGGCGGTTCGGTTTCCCAGGCCGGCGACCCCGATCTCCTGGGCGCCCCGCTGGCCAGCGTACCGCTCGAGGAACCCAAAGAGGGCGGGTACCGGGGGGGCCTCCCCGCCTTGCCGCCAGGGGACTACGTCCTGGCCGTAGTGGACACCACCTTCAAGGGGGAGGCCGCGGTGGCGGCCAAACCGCTGCGCCTGCCGCCGCCGCCCACGGGGGCGACGCTGGCGCTCGAACTCCCCGAGACCTCGACGCCCAACCGCTACCTGCTCTACGCCCTGCTGGGCCTGGCGCTGCCGGCGCTCGTGGGCATCGGCTTCGCCCTCGCCGCCCGGGGCGAGCGCAAGGAGGGTTAGCCCTCGAGCAGCCAGCGGGCGGCGTCCGGAGCGAAGTAGGTGAGCACGAACTGGGCCCCGGCGCGGCGCAGGGCGACGAGCGACTCGAGCACCACCCGGCGCTCGTCGATCCAGCCGTTCAAGGCGGCGGCCTTGACCATCGCGTACTCGCCCGAGACGTGGTAGGCCGCCAGCGGTTTGTGGAAACGCTGTTTGAGCAGCGGCAGCACGTCCATGTAGGGGAGGGCCGGTTTGACCATTAGCATGTCCGCTCCCTCCCGGTCGTCAATCTCGGCCTCGCGCAGGGCGTCCCAATATCCGCCCGCGGGGTCCATCTGGTAGCTGCTGCGGTCGCCGAAGGCGGGCGCGCTGTCGGCGGCGTCGCGGAAGGGACCGTAGAAGGCCGAGGCGTACTTGACCGCGTAGGAAAGGATGGGGGTGCCCGCGAACCCTGCGCCGTCGAGGGCGGCGCGGATCGCGGCGACCTGCCCGTCCATCATGGCGCTGGGGGCGATCACGTCGGCCCCCGCGCGGGCCTGGCTCACGGCCGTCTTGGCCAGGAGCTCGAGCGTGGCGTCGTTGTCCACGGTGCCTTCGTGCACGATGCCGCAGTGGCCGTGATCGGTGTACTCGCAAAGGCAGGTGTCCGCCAGGACGAGCAGGTCCGGGTGTTCGGCCTTGATGCGGCGGATGGCCTCCTGCACCAGGCCGTCCTCGGCGTAGGCGCCGCTGCCGGTGGCGTTCTTTTCTTGCTGCGGCAGCACGCCGAAGACCATGATGCCGCCGAGTTGCAGGTGCACGGCCTCGGCGGCGGCGGTAAGCAGGCTGTCCATCGAGTGGCGCAGCTGCCCCGGCATCGAGGCGATGGGCTCCGGATCGAGGCCGCGGTGCACGAAGAGCGGCCAGACGAGGTGGCGGGGCTCGAGGCTGATCTCGCGTACCAGCCGGCGCATGCTCGGGCGTAGGCGCAACCTGCGGGGGCGTTCCATGCCCTTTACGTTACAAAAAAACACGCACCGTTGCGCCCCTCCCTATAATGGGGGGCGGAGGGCGCATGAACTTTCAGAAACTGCTCAAAGAAGCGAAGAAAGCGCAGCAGAAAGCTGCTGAAATCCAGGAGAAGCTCGCCGGCATGACCGTCGTGGGCACCGCCGCCGGAGGGCTGGTGGAGGTGACGGCCAACGGCCACGGCCAGATCGTGGCCATCAGCCTCAAGCCCGAGGCCGTGGACCCCGAAGACGTGGAAGCCCTCGAAGACCTGCTGCTGGTGGCCGTGCAGGACGCCCAGGCCAAGGCCGCGGAGCTCTCGGAGAAGGAGATGGGGGGCGGCCTCGGGCAGATGGGGCAGATGCTGGGGGGCCTCTTTTGAGGTACCCCGACCGGCTGCTCGCTCTGATCCGGGCACTGGCCCGGCTCCCCGGCGTAGGCCCCAAGAGCGCCCAGAAGCTGGGCCTCCACCTGGCGCAGAACAAGGCCGAGGCCGGCGAGCTGGCCGCGGCGCTCGAAGAGGTGCGGCGTCACGTCGGCGTGTGCGAACGCTGCGGCAACCTGGCCGAAGGGCCGCTCTGCCCGGTCTGCGCCGATCCCGCGCGCGACGCGGCGGTGATCGCCGTCGTCGAGACCGCGGCCGACGTGCTGGCCATCGAGAAGAGCGGGGAGTACACCGGGGTCTACCACGTACTCGGCGGTGCGCTCAACCCGCTCGAGGGCGTGGGTCCCGAGCAGCTGCGCGTCGAGAGCCTGCTCGAGCGGGCGCGCTCGGCGCGCGAGGTCATCCTGGCCACCTCGATGACCGTCGAGGGTGAGGCCACCGCCGCCTACCTGAGCGAACGTCTCGCCGGCGGTCCGGCGAAGCTGAGCCGGCCGGCGTACGGCCTTCCGGTCGGAGGTACTTTAGAATACGTGGACGAGGTCACGTTGGCCCGGGCGCTGGCGCACCGTCAACCCGTGTCCGAGTAGGGAGGGTCATGCGAGAGTTCGAAGCCGTTCTCAGCAATTTGGTCGTCGAGGTGGGCGGGCTCTACGCCGCCGCCCTGGGCGGCGTCGACGGCTTGATGATCGAGGGGTTTTCGCGCGCGCAGGCCGTCGATCTGGAAAGCGCGGTGGCGGAGCACGCCGGCCTCTTGCGGGCGACGCGTGAGCGCTACGCGGCCACGATGAGCACCCCGGCGATCCAGGAGTGGTTGGCCGTGGGCGACCCGATCGTCGGATACGTGAAGCCGATCAGCGACGAATACTTCCTGCTCTGCGTTGCCGGCCCCGAGGTGAACCTCGGCCAGCTGCGGCTCAAGGCAACGCAGGCGGCGGATGTGCTGAAGGGGGTGCTGTCGTGAGCTGGCTCAGTGAACTGGAAGCCCTTCCCTCGGTGCGCCGCGCCGTTTTGGCCGGTATGGACGGATTGGTCATCGAGTCGGTGGGGCGCGGCGGCCTGTCGGACTCGGTGATGGCGGCGGAGATGGCCGCCCTGGTGCGGGCCATGCAGGGCATCACCGGTGCTTTGGGCGAGGACTTGCGCCGTTTCACCTTGGCGACGGCGAGTTACGAGATCCTTGCCGTCTGCTTCGAGGGCTACTGCCTGGGTGCGTTGATCGAGCGCGGCGGCGAACGCGCCGTGGTGGGGCAGACGCTGACGAACCTGGCCATGCGCCTGGTGGATCAGCTCTAGGTTTAGGAGGCGAGATGTCCATTCAAGAACTGCTCGAGCAACTTGCGGGAGACGAGGGCGTCAAGGCCGTGGCGCTGGTGGGCGAGGACGGCTTCGTAATCGAGAGCGTGAGCAAGGAGGGGGCCGCCGACCTCGACTTCGTCGGGGGCGCCGCCACCTCGGCGATGGCCAGCTCGCGTGCCCTGGCCGACCACCTGAAGAAGGGCGAGGTCGAGGAGGTCATGGTCGAGTTCGACGAAGGGCCGATGCTGCTCGAGCCCATCCAGGCCTCGGGCACCACCTACAGCCTGGTGCTGCTCCTGGCGGGGGCCCAGAACCTGGGCCGGGTGCGCTTCCAACTCAAGAAGGTGCGCGCCCGCCTGCAGGAGGCGCTGGCGTGAGCGGGGAACTGCGCCTCGACATCGACAAGGAGACGGCCAAGGGTCACTACAGCAACCTCGCCGTTTTTAGCCACACCCCCAGCGAGTTCTTTCTCGACTTCGCCCTGGTGCAGCCCCAGGGTGTGGCCCAGGTGGTGGCGCGGATCATCACCAGCCCTCAGCACGCCAAAGCGCTGATGCGTTCCCTGGCCGACAACATCCGCAAGTACGAGGCCCAGTACGGCCCCATCCCCGACCTCCCCGGCGGCGGCCTGCCGGGCCCCGAGGGTCCGCAGGCCTGAGCCGGCCCACGGAAAAGCGCCCGGACGGATGCGTCCGGGCGCTTTTAGCAAGCCTGCGGTCAGACGCGTTTCAGCAGCAGCACCGCGTTCTGACCGCCGAAGGCGAACGAGTTCGAGAGCGCGTACTCCACGGCCGCCTCCCGCGGTTCGCCGGGAACGTAGTCGAGGTCGAGCTCGGGTTCGGACTCGACCAGGTTGATCGTCGGTGGGATCACGCCGCTGGCCAGCGCCTGTGCGGTGGCGATCGCCTCGATGGCGCCGGCCGCCCCCAGCAGGTGGCCGGTCATCGACTTGGTCGAGGAAACCAGGAGCTTGTAGGCGTGTTCGCCGAAGAGCTTCTTGATGGCGAGGGTCTCGGCGCGGTCGTTGAGCGGCGTCGAGGTGCCGTGGGCGTTGATGTAACCGATCTGTTCCGGGGTGACCCCGCCGTCGCGCATCGCCGCCTTCATGGCCAGCAAGGCGCCCTTGCCCTCGGGGTGGGGCTCGGTGATGTGGTGGGCGTCCTCGCTGCGGCCGAAGCCGGCCACCTCCGCGTAGATCGTGGCCCCGCGCCGCTTGGCGTGTTCGTACTCTTCGAGGACCAGCACCCCTGCGCCCTCGGCCAGCACGAAGCCGTCGCGGTCCTTGTCGAAGGGGCGGCTCGCCTTCTCGGGTTCGTCGTTGCGGGTCGAAAGCGCGCGCATGACGGCAAAACCGCCGATGGCCATCGGCGTCACGGCGGCTTCGGTGCCCCCGGCGATCATCACGTCGGCCTCGCCGTGCTGGATCATCCGCGCGGCGCTCCCCACCGAGTCGGTGCCGGTGGCGCAGGCGGTGACGACGGTGGAGCTGGGTCCCTGGAAACCGTACTTCATGGCCACGTGGCCCGAGGCCATGTTGGAGATGACCATGGGGATGAAAAAGGGGCTGAGGCGGTGGGGGCCGCGCTGGAAGTAGATCTTGAACTGGTCTTCCCAGGTCTTGATGCCGCCGATGCCGCTGCCGATGAGCACCCCGGTGGTTTCGGGCTCGAGTTCTCCCGTTTCGAGCCCCGCGTCCCGCAGCGCCAGTTCCGCGGCGATCAGCGCAAGCTGCACGAAGCGGTCGAGTCTTCGCGCCTCCTTGCGGTCGAGGTAGTCGTCGATGTCGACGTCCACCTCGCCCGCGATCTTGACGTTCAGCTGATAGGCGTCGGGGTCGTAGCGGGTGATGCGGCGGATGCCGCTCTTGCCCGCGAGTTGGGCTTGGTGGAAGGCCTCGGCGCCGACCCCGATGGGGGTCACGGGGCCCAGGCCGGTGATCACGACTCTTCGCATGGGTTCAGTATAAGGGGGCCGCGGAGGGGTCCGTTCGGACCGGTCCGCGGCCCCGATCGCCTGCGCTCAGGCGACCTTTTCTTGGATGAACTTGATCGCGTCCCCGACGGTGCGGATGTTTTCGGCCTCCTCGTCGGAGATCTCCAGTCCGAATTCGTCTTCCAGGCCCATCACCAGCTCGACGATGTCGAGCGAGTCGGCGCCGAGGTCTTCGATGAAGCGCGCTTCGGGCGTGACCTTGTCGGCTTCCACCCCGAGTTTTTCCACGACAACGGCCTTGACTTTGTCCAAAATGTCCATGCGAACCTCCTTCGGGAGTTTAACACACGCCAGAAAGCGTGTTTGAACCGGGTTTAGTGCGGGTAGAGCCCGCCGTCGATGGCGATCGTCTGGCCGTTGATGTAGGCGGCGGCGTCGGAGGCCAGGAAGGCCACCAGCCCGGCCACCTCTTCGGGCTTGCCGAAGCGGCCGGTGGGGATCGCGCTCAGGTACTCCTGCTGCACCTTTTCGGGTAAGGCGGCGGTCATGTCGGACTCGATGAAGCCCGGGGCCACGGCGTTGGCGGTGATGCCGCGCCCGCCGTACTCCTTGGCGATCGTCTTGGTGAAGCCGATCAGGCCGGCCTTGGCGGCGACGTAGTTGGCCTGGCCGGGGTTGCCCATCAGGCCCACCACGCTGGCAACGTTGACGATGCGGCCCCAACGCGCCTTCATCATTCGCTTCACGGCCTCGCGGGTGAGGCGGAAGACGGCCGAGAGGTTGGTTTCGAGGACCGCGTCCCAGTCGTCGTCCTTCATGCGGATGAGCAGGCCGTCGCGGGTGATGCCGGCGTTGTTCACCAGGACGTCGAGCCCGCCCAGCTCGGTATGGGTGCGGGCGACCAGTTCGGCCGCGGCCTCCTTCTGGCTCAGGTCCGCGCCCAGCACGGCCACCTTGGGCGCGCCGAGGCGTTCGGCCTCGGCGGCCACCTCGCGGGCGGCGGCCTCGCCGCGGGCGTAATGGACGGCCAGCGCGAAACCGCGCCGGGCGAGCTCGAGTGCGATCGCGCGGCCGATGCCGCGGCTGGAACCGGTGACCAGGGCGTGTTTCACGATGCCACCTCCTCAAGCGCGGCGGCGAGCCCCTCGGGATCTTCCGCGTTCAGGGCCCGGGCCTCAGGCAGGGTGCGGCGGACGAGGCCCGAAAGGACGTTCCCCGACCCCAGTTCCACGAAGGTCGCCACCCCGCGCCCGTGCATCCCTTCCAGGATTTCCACCCAGCGTACCGGCGCGGTGATCTGCGCGAGCAGCAGCTCGCGGATGCGGTCCGGGTCGGTTGCGGGTTCGGCGGTCACGTTCGAAAAAACCGGGAAGCGCGGGGTCCGCAGCTCGACCTGCGCCAGATCGCGGGCCAGCGCTTCGCGGGCGGGGGCCATCAGCTCCGAATGGAACGGGGCCGAAACCTTGAGCGGCACCGCCCGGCCGCGCCGTTCCTTCAGCTCCGCGACCGCCGCCTCCACGGCCTCCTTGCGGCCGCTGATCACCACCTGTCCAGGGCTGTTGAGGTTCGCAATCCAGACGCCTTCGGTGCGCTGGACCACCTCGCGCACCACGGCCTCGTCGAGCTTTAGGATCGCGGCCATGGCCCCTTCGCCCTCGGGGACGGCCTGCTGCATGTAGCGGCCGCGCAGGCGCACCAGGCGCAGCGCGTCCTCGAGCTCGAGGGTGTCCGCGGCCACGTGGGCGCTCCATTCCCCCAGCGAGTGCCCCGCGGCGTAGGCGGGGTCGGGGCCGCCGGCCTCGCGCCAGGCAGCCCAGGCTGCGGCCGAAACCGCCAGCAGCGCCGGCTGCTGGTTCTCGGTGAGGCGCAAGGCTTCCTCGGGGCCCTCCCAGATCGTGTCGAGCAGGCCGGGCAGCACCGCTTCGGCGCGGTCGAGCACCTCGCGGGCGGCCGCCGATTCCTGGTAGAAGGCCCGCCCCATGCCGACCCTTTGCGACCCCTGGCCGGGAAAGAGCGCGGCGAACACGGCTAGGCGCCCCCCCAGGTGAGCACGGTCGCGGCCCAGGTGAGGCCGGCGCCGAAGCTGACGAAGAGCAGGTGGTCGCCTTCCTTGATCTTGCCGGCGTCGAGCGCCTCCTGGAGCGCCAGCGGGATCGAGGCCGTCGAGGTGTTGCCGTAGCGGTCGAGGTTCATGACCACGCGATCCCATTCCAGGCCCAGGCGTTCGCGGGCCGCGTCGATGATGCGCTCGTTGGCCTGGTGGGGGACGAAGAGGCTGATGTCGTCGGGGTGCATGCCCGCCTTTTCGATGGCCTCGACGGTGGCCGTGTCCATCACGCGCACCGCGAACTTGAAGACCTCGCGGCCGTTCATGTAGGCGGCCGCCCCCATGCGGGTGCCGTCGGGGAGGCTCGAGGCGATGGCGGCGAAGTGCAGCGCCCCGCCTCCGGAGCCGTCGGCGCCCAGCACGAACGAGCGGAAGCCGTGCCCTTCGGCAACCGGGCCCACGACGGCCGCACCTGCGGCGTCGCCGAAGAGCACCGCCGAGGAACGGTCGCGCCAGTCGACGATCTTGGTCAGCACCTCGGAGCCGATGACCAGCACCTTGCGGGCGACGCCCGCTTCCACCTGCCCCGCCGCCTGCGCAAGCGCGTAGAGCCAGCCGGGGCAGCCCGCGAGCAGGTCGTACCCTGCGGCCCCCTTGAGGCCCAGTTCGTTGGCGACGAGCGCGGCGGTGTTGGGGAAGAAGGCGTCGGGGGTGTTCGTGGCGACGACGACCTGGTCCACGCCCTCGAGCGCCTGCTCGCCGTGGCGGCGGACCAGGTCCCGCACGGCCTTCACGGCCAGGTCCGAGGCGTACTCGTTCAGCTCCGAGACCCTACGCTCCCGGATCCCCGTCCGGGTGGTGATCCACTCGTCCGAGGTGTCCATAAAAGACTCAAGGTCCTTGTTGTGAAGGACCTTGGAAGGTGCGTAGGTGCCCAGGGCAAGCAGCCCGGCGGCCACGTTACGCCTCCGGGGTGCCGAGGTCGAGCACGGGGCGGCCGTCGTAGTAACCGCACTCGGGGCAGACGGTGTGCGGCGGCTTCTTGGCGTGGCACTGCGGGCAGGTGACCAGCGTGGGCGCGCTCAGGGCGTGGTGGCTGCGCCGGGCGCCCTTGCGCGCCTTGGAAGTTTTCTTCTTGGGTACGGGGTGCTTCGCCATCTCTCTCCTCCTCGTGCCCGCTCGGGGCAGACCCGCGCATTATAGCACCCGAACGGGGTTTTCTCTACACCTCGTCCAGGAATTTGCCGAGCTCGGCCAAGGCCCCGGAGACGGCATCCCCCTGGACGTGGCCGCAGTCGGTGACGTTCAGGTCGGCGCCGCAGACGGGGCAGAGGCCCTTGCAGGACTCGTCGCAAAGGGCGGTGTAGGGCATGGCCAGGGCGAAGGCCTGGGCCAGGAAGAAGCTGAGGTCCAGATCCGGCTCGCCGAAGCGGTAGACGTCCTCGTCGTCCTCGTTCTGCACCAGCGTCAGTTCTTCGACCTCGGGGTGGAACTCGAGCAGGTGCTGAAAGTAGGCGTCCACCGGTTGGGGCGTGGGCTTGAGGCAGCGCCGGCACTCCATCAGGACCGTGCCGTGCACCTCGCCGGAGAGCCAGAACTCCTCGCCCGCGCTGGTGACGGTGACGCTCCATTCGGCCTCGCCCTGGAGCGGCAACACGTCCTCGCCGGCGGTGATCGCTTCGCGGATCACGCCCTCCGCTGCGGCGGTGCCCGGCTCCTTGAGAATCTGGGCGAGGTTGATGCTTTGCAGTTCGCGTACGTCCATCCTTGTAAGTATACGCCCGTTTCGACCGCGGGTCAAGATGTATGCAAAGGTATGCATAATTGAAGAAATAAGATACAGACGCTAATATTTGTGTTTCCTTCTGCTACAATACAGGCCATGAAGCAGGCCGTCATCGTAGGGGTGCCCATGGACCTTGGCGCCGGTCGGCGCGGCGTGGACATGGGGCCCAGCGCCATCCGCTACGCGCGGTTGCACGAGGCCATTCGCGCCCTCGACTATGCCGTCCTCGATCTGGGCGACCTGGAGGTGCCGGTCGTCGAAACCCTCAAGAAGAACGGGGGTGTCCCCGGAGGACTGCACCACCTGGAACCGATCCGTTCGACCTGCGAGGCGCTGGCCCGGGAGCTGTCCGCCCTCGACGACGCCGCCCTACCGGTGGTGTTGGGGGGCGACCATTCGATCAGCATGGGTTCCGTACGCGGCGTGCAGCGCGGTCGAACGGGGCTGATCTGGATCGACGCCCACGCCGACTTCAACACCCCGGAGACCAGCCCTTCGGGCAACATCCACGGCATGCCGTTGGCTGCGCTCCTGGGTTACGGCGACGAACGGCTGGTGCGGATCGGGGGCGGCGAACCCCTCGAGCCGCAGGACGTCGTCCTCGTCGGGGTGCGCAGCGTCGACCCCGGCGAGCGGGAGCTGCTGCAGCGGGCCGGGGTGACGGTGTACACGATGAAGGAGATCGACCGCATGGGCGTTCCCACGGTGGCGGCTAACGTGGTGGCCCAGCTCGAGCGCGTGGAACGGGTGCACGTCTCCTTCGACGCCGACGTGCTCGACCCCACGGTGGCGCCCGGCGTGGGCACGCCCGTGCCCGGGGGGCTGACCTACCGCGAGGCCCACCTGTTGATGGAGCTCCTTTCCGATGCGGGCATCGTGACCAGCCTGGATCTGGTGGAGGTCAACCCGATCCTCGACGAACGGAACCGTACGGCCGAGATCGTCGTCGAGCTGGCCGCGAGCCTTCTGGGTAAGAAGATCCTCTGAGCGCGGAACCCCGGTTTGTGGTGTCGGGGACGCGAAACGTGGATGATTCATAGTTTAGTCGGCTTGGACGGACTGTGCGGTGTCGGACCGCATCCAGGGCAGGCCCGGACCTCGTTTCTGCAGGGCTCGTTCGCGTTAACGCAAAAGGAAGTGTACGCACGTTGCAACAACCCCGCCGTTCCGTACGTGCGGTCGCAGGCCCGTGCGATCCCGGGTCGAGCCCGGGGCAGGCCACGAAGCTTACCCCTGCAGGGTTCGTCCTGGATGGCGGGCGCACAGCCTACTGCCGGCGGGTTGCGGGGTGCCGAACTACCAGTCGTCGCCCCGGATCCGCGGGTCCATCAGGATCGCGTAGACGTACGAAGGGCCGAAGACGTCCTTGGGCACGTCGGCCACCTTCTCGAAAGGCACGGCACCGAGCGCCTTGGCGAACTGGCTCTTCTGGATCCGGACCTTGGCGGTGCTGGGTACGACCGCGTGGCCCTCGACGCGGTAGGTGAACGGCTGCCCCTTGAGCAGGTGAAAGGTCTCGCCCTGGTGCGCGGCGATGCGCGCCCACACGGCGTCGACGTCGGGTCGGTCGGCGTGCGCCTCCGCGACCGGGGGCGTCCCGGCTTCGTGCGCCGGGGTGGTCGGGGCCGCCTCCGCGGGTTCGCGCTCGGGAATCTCGGGTTCCTCGGGTTCGGCTCGCTCGTCGGCCCCTCTTTCTTCCAGAAAGGCCTGGGCGATGAACCCCAGCCCCATGCCAATGAAGAGGCCGGCCGCGAGGTGGCCGAGCAGCCAGCCAAGGCCCATGCCCAGGAACATGAAGCCTACGAAGACGTTGCTGCGGTCGCGTTTCTTTCGCAAAGCCCTCACCGCCTTCCTGGAACGCTCCCTTTCATTCTAAGCGAGGGCCGCCGTCAGCGCACGGCCTCGTCGCGCCGCTGCGCCCAGCCGGCGAGGGCAGCGAACGCCACCGTGAACCCAGCGACGGCCAGCCAGTGCCCGACGTCCCAAGAACCGTCGCCGACAGCCGGCCACACCAGTTCCATCCATTGACGCGAGGGCAGGTAGGGGCTGATTTCCTGAACGATCTTTGGCAGCAGCTCCGGAGGCATCCACATGCCGCCTATGAAGGCGAGGGGCAGGTAGATCAGGTTGGCGAGCGGCAGCGCCGCCTTGGGCGTGACCAGGTAGGCGAGGGCGGTCCCCAGCATGCCCATCATCACGCCCCCCGCAGCGAGGGCCAGGAAGATGCGGGGCCAGCGCGCGAGCGGAAGGTCGAGCGGTGTGGAGGCGGCGGAGGCGAGGACGAGCACCAGCGCGGCGAGCAGCGCGAGCACCGCGGCGGTGGTCACCTTGGCGGCGTTGCGGTAGAGGGGGGAGGCCGGGAGCGTGCGCACGAAGCTGCTCCAGGGGTTTTCCCGCTCGTTCGCCGTGCCCACGCCGAACTGGAAGAAGGTGACCGTGAAGACCGCGAAGGTCATGAACGAACCGGTGGCGAAGTTGGCGGCGGCGGTGCTGGGAAGGTTGGGGGCCGCGAACATCAGGAAGAACATCGAAGGGAACAGCATGGTGGGGATCAGGAAGCCGGGGGTGCGCAGCAGCGCGAGCAGCTCGGCCTTGGTGTGAGCCATCCAGAGCTTCATGCCTGCACCTCTCCGTCGAGCACGGCCAGGAACGCCTCTTCCAGACTGATCGGAAGGACCTCCAGGTCGGCAAACGCCACGCCTTGTTCGGCGATGCGGCGCACCAGCGCGTCGGCGTCGGCGGTCCAGAAGGTGTGGAGGTCACCTTCGCGTTCGTAGCGCTCCACGCCGGCCAGTTCGGGGCGCTCGGCCGCGCGGAAACGCACGCGTTTGAGCCCGACCCGGCGCTTGATGGCCTCGGGGCTGCCCTCGCTCACGACGCGGCCGCGGTTCATGACCGCGACCCGGTCGGCGAGGGCCTCCGCCTCCTCGAGGTAGTGGGTGGTGAGCAGCACCGTCCCGCCTTCCTGCTTGAAGCGCTCGATTTCGCGCCACAGCGCCCGGCGCGATTCGACGTCGAGGCCGGTCGTGGGCTCGTCCAGCACCGCCAGGCGGGGGTTTCCGGCGAAGGCCAGAGCCACGGCCAGGCGACGCGCCTGCCCACCGGAGAGGGCCTGCACGTTGCGCGCGGCCAGCTCGCCCAGGCCGAAGCGATCGAGCAGCGCATCCGTGGGTTGGGGATGGGAATAGTGGGCCCGCACCAGCTCGACCACCTCGCGCACCCGCAGCGCGGGCGGGAAGCCGGTGGCCTGCGGGGTGAGGCCCAGGACGCGGCGGGTTGCGGGTTGGCGCGGGTCGCCGCCCGCCAGCCGCACTTTACCCCGGTCGGGGGCGCGCAGCCCGACGAGCAGGCTGACCAGGGTGGTCTTTCCAGCGCCGTTGGGGCCCAGCAGGGCGAGCAGCTCACCCTCCCGCACGTCGAGCGAGACGCCCCGAAGCGCTTGGACCTTGCCCAACCTTTTGTGGACGTTTTCGACCGCTGCGATCATTGTTCCTCCCGGACGGCCGCGCCCGGATAGCGGGCCGTGCGCGCCAGCTCTTCCAGGGCCGCCAGGTGGTCTTCGAGTGCGTCGCGGCCCGCACCGGTGAGGCGGATCCAGGTTCGCGGCCGTTTCTTTTCGTAGCCTTTTTCGATGCGCACGTACCCCGCTTTTTCCAACCTGGCGAGGTGGCGCGAGAGGTTGCCCTCGGTGAGCTCGAGCTCGCGCTGCAGGGTTCCGAACTCCACCTGTGCGTCGGCCCCCAGGCCCGTAAGGTAGGCCATGATCTTGAGCCGCGTGGGTTGGTGGATGAGCTCATCGAAGCGCACGTCACCTCACCCGCCCGAGGCCCGCCGCCACCGCGAGCGCACCCATGCCCGCGAGGGCGTAGGGGTAGGCGTCCGGCCAGAGCGCGAAGAAGAGCGCGTTCACGACCGCAAGGGTCCACCCGCCGCGCACCAGGCCGCGCTGCCCCATCGCTTGGCCGCTTTCGACGAGGGCGAAGGCCACCAGTTGGTTGACCACGAAGGAAAAGAGAGGGTCCGCCGTTCCCCTCAGCATGAAGGCGAGCAGCGTGAGCGCCGTCAGCCCGCCGAACCCAAGCCAGATGCGCCGCAGCCTCGACCCGACTTCGGTACGGAAGGCCTCGCCCACGCGGCTACCCAGCGCGAAGCTGAGCGCAAAGGCGGCCGCGTCGAGGGGCAGCCAGAGCCAGGGCGGCGCCCAGCCCATGGCGCCGCCGCCGTACATGACGAGGTAGACCGAGCCCCACAAGACGAGCAGCCGGCCGCTGAACACGGTCAGCACCTTCTCGGCTTTACCGCGCGCCGCGCTCGCTTCGCGCAAGGCTTCTTTGGCGCCGAACCCGTTGGTGTCCATTCGTTCCTCCGTAAATAACTTTACAACGTAAAGTAAATGACGTCAATCCAGCCGCAGGACGCGCCGGTCCTGGGTATGCTGGGGCCATGAAGTTGATCCCGGCGGTGGACATCCAGGGCGGCAAGGCCGTGCGCTTGGTGGAAGGCGATCCGAAGCGCGAGACCGTCTACTTCGAAGACCCGGTGGGCGCAGCGCTCTACTGGGAAGAACAGGGCGCCTCGCTGCTGCACGTCGTCGATCTCGATGCCGCGCTGGGGCGCGGGGACAACCGCGCGCAGATCCGCCGCATTGCGGCGGCGCTGGCCATGGGTTTCGAGGTTGGGGGCGGCGTACGCACCCTGGACGAGGCCGAAGCGGTGCTGGGGCTGGGGGCCGAGCGGGTGATCATCGGCACGGTGCTGGTGCGGGCGCCGCGCGAGGCGGCGCGGATGCTCGAGGCCCTGGGCTCCGAACGGGTCGTCCCCAGCGTGGATGGGCGCGGGCTCGAGGCCGCGGTGGCCGGCTGGCAGGAGGGGCAGGCGGGCGACGTGCTCGAGCTGGCGCGCGCCGCCGACGCGATGGGGTTCCGCACCCTGATCTACACCGACGTGCGTCGCGACGGCACCCTCGAAGGGCTCGATCTGGAAGTGATCGCCCGCGTGCGCGAGGCCTGGCCGCACGAGCTGATCGCCGGGGGCGGAGTCGCCAGCGACGCCGACCTGGAGGGGCTCGAGCGCCTGGGGGTGGAGGGCGCGATCGTGGGCAAGGCGCTCTACGAGGGCGCGGTCGACGGCCGCCGCTGGTGGGCTTCCTGAACGACGGAGATGCCCGAGCTTCCCGAGGTTGAGACGGTTCGGCGCATGCTGGCCCCGGTCGTGGTCGGCCGCAGGCTGCTGGGGCTGGAGCACGACGATCCGGCGCGCTACCGCGGCGCGGAAGGCGCGGCGGGACGGCGGGTGCGCGCGCTGCGTCGCCGCGGCAAGTACCTCATCTTCGCGCTCGAGGGCCGGCTCGAACTGATCGTGCACCTGGGGATGAGCGGCAGCCTGCGCTTGGATGAGGGGACGCACACCCGTGTGCGGCTCGAGTTCGAGGGGGCCACCGTCTTCTTCAACGACCCGCGCCGCTTCGGCAGACTGCGGGCGGTACCCGCGGGCGATTACCGGGCGCTGCCCACGCTCGCCCGCATGGGTCCGGAACCGCTCGACCGCGGCTTCACGGCCCGTGCCCTTGCCGCTCGCCTGGCGCGCACCTCCCGCGTGCTCAAAACGGCCCTGCTCAGCCAGGAGCCGGTGGCGGGGCTGGGCAACATCTACGCCGACGAGGCGCTGTGGAAGGCGCGGCTGCATCCGGCCCGAATCGCGAACGCGCTCGCCTTTGAGGAGGTGCAAAGGCTTCACCGTGCGGTGCGCGGGGTGCTGCGCCGCGCCGTCGACCTGGGCGGTTCGACGCTGGGCGACGGGGCCTACACGAGGCCCGACGGCGAGCCCGGCTACTTCCAGATCGAGCACGCGGTCTACGGCCGCGCCGGCGAGGCCTGCCCGCGCTGCGGACGGACGATCGAACGCCTCGTCCTCGGCGGGCGCTCCACCCACGTCTGCCCGCGCTGCCAGCGGCGCTAGGCGGCGGCCTTCCCAACGGCGAGGCTGAAAAACCCGGGCGTTTGTGCTATCCTATGCATGTAGTCCCCTGGCGTATGCAGGGTGGGTGGAAACCCACCCTTTGTTGCTGAAAAGGGGGCGCACGACGGAGCAGCAGATGGATCTTTGGGAACTGGTCGAAAACGTGGTGCGGCCGCTCGGGTACGAGCCGCTGGAGGTCCGCCTGCACGGGGTGGGGAAGACGCAGGTGCTCACGGTTCGGCTCGAGCGCCTGGACGAGGCCCCGATCACCGTCGCCGACCTGCAGCGCGCCAACCGGGTCATCGGGCTCGAGCTCGACCGTGCGGATCCCATCCGCGGCAGCTACCGCCTCGAGGTGGAGTCGCCGGGCCCCGACCGCCCGCTGATCACCCGGCGCCACTTCGAGCGCTTCGCGGGCCTCAAGGTCAAGGTGCGCACCGAAGAGGGCGGCTTCACCGGCCGCGTCGTGGCGGTCGGCGAGGACGCCGTCACCTTCGAGCTTGCCGGCGGCGAGCGCCGCACCCTGCCGCTGGGCGGTTTCAAGGCCACGCTGGCCGAATGGCCCAGCGAGCCGCGCTAGTACAGGAGGATTTTGGAGCGATGAACAGAGAATTCGTAGAAGCCCTGCAGCACGTCGCGCTCGAGCGCGGCGTCAGCACCGACGAGCTGATCGAGGCCTTCGAGGAGGCCCTGGCCAAGGCCTACCTGCGCCACAAGGGGTTCAAGCCCAAAGAGGTCGAGGAAGGTCTCGGGCCCCTGGTCGAGGTGCACCTCGAGCCCTCGACCGGCGAGATCGAGGTGCTGGAGATCCGCCGCGTCGTCGAGGAGGTCGAGAACCCCGACCGCGACATTCCGCTCGAGGAGGCCAAGAAGTACGACCCCGAAGTCCAGGTGGGCGAGGAGATGGAGTTCCCCGTCGACCCCGACGAGTTCAGCCGCATCGCGGTGCAGGCGGCCAAGCAGATCCTCACCCAGCGCCTCAAGGAGGCCGAGCGCAACCGCGTCTACGAGGAGTACAAGGACCGCGAGGGCGAGATCATCACCGGCCAGGTGACCCGCGTCGACAACCGCGGCAACGTCTACGTCGACCTGGGCCGGGGCGAGGCGCTGATGCCGCCGCGGGAACAGATCCCCGGCGAGCGCTACCACCCGGGCCAGCGCGTCAAGGTCTACCTCAAGGAGGTGCGCCGCAGCTCCAAGGGCCCGAGCCTCATCGTTTCGCGGGCCCACGAGGAGCTGCTCAAGTACCTGATGCGCCAGGAGGTGCCCGAGATCGCCGAGGGCACGGTCGAGATCAAGGTCGTCGCCCGCGAGCCCGGCAGCCGCAGCAAGGTCGCCGTGGTCAGCCACAACCCCAACGTGGACCCGATCGGCGCCTGCATCGGCCACAAGGGGCAGCGCATCCAGGCGGTGAGCGCCGAGCTGGGCCGCGAGAAGATCGACGTCATCCCCTGGAGCTCGAACCCGCGCGAGTTCATCCGCAACGCCCTCTCGCCGGCCACGGTCGGCAACATCGAGATCGACACCGAGGCGGGGCGCGCCGTCGTCTCCGTCGGCAAGGACCAGCACTCGGTGGCGATCGGCCGCGGCGGTCAGAACGTGCGCCTGGCCTCGAAGCTGACCGGCTTCGAGATCGACTTCAAGGAGGCCGAGGAGGTCTCCGACCTCGACGAAGCCCTGCTGCGCGCCTCCGAGAAGACCGAAGAGGTGGCCGTCGACGCGGGCGCCAAGGCGCGCTTCGACAGCCTCTTCGCCGACACCGCCGAGGCCGAGGAAGGGGAGACCGGGTCCGAAGGTGAAGCGTAAGGGCCACGTTCCCGTGCGCATGTGCGCCACCTGCCGCCGCCGGCGGCCGAAGCGCGAGCTGCTGCGCGTGGTGCGCACGTCCACGGGCTGGCGGGTCGACCCCACCGGTAAGGCGCCGGGCCGCGGGGCCTACGTCTGCCCCGACGATCCCGCCTGCTGGGAAGAAAAGAAACTGAGGCGCTGGGCCGGAGCCGGGGCTGGGGCCCTGGCCGAAGCGCTCGCCGCCCATTTTGGAGGAGAAGATGGCGAAGGTTCGCATTTACCAACTGGCCAAAGAGCTGGGCATGGAGAACAAGGAGCTCATGGAGCTCCTGGACACGATGGGGGTGGAGTATAAGTCCCACGCTTCCACGCTCGACGAGGAGACCGCGGCGGCCGTCAAGGAGATCGTCGCCGAGCAAAAGGGGCTAGAAGAGAAGAAGAAGGCCGAGGAGGCGCGGGCGGCGCTTCCGAAACGCCCCCCCGTGGTCACGATCATGGGTCACGTCGACCACGGCAAGACGACCCTGCTCGACTACCTGCGGCACAGCCGCATCGCCGAGCGCGAGGCCGGCGGCATCACCCAGCACGTGGGGGCGTTCACCGTCGAAACGCCCCAGGGCAGGATCGTCTTCATCGACACCCCGGGCCACGAGGCCTTCACCACGATCCGCGAACGCGGGGCGCGGGTGGCCGACATCGCGGTGATCGTGATCGCCGCCGACGACGGCATCATGCCCCAGACCAAGGAGGCCATCGCCCACGCCAAGGCCGCGGGCGTACCGATGATCTTCGCGGTCAACAAGATCGACCTGCCCCGCGCCGACGTGGACAAGGTGATGCAGGACTTGATGAAGGAGGGCTTCGTTCCCGAGGCCTACGGGGGCGACGCCATCGTGGTGCCGATCAGCGCCAAGACCGGTGAGAACGTGGACGAGCTGCTCGACATGATCCTGCTGGTCGCCGAGATGGAGGACCTGCGCGCCGACCCCGAGGCCGAGCCGCGCGGCGTCATCCTCGAGTCCAAGCGCGACAAGAAAGCGGGGGTGCTCGTGACCCTGCTGGTGCAGGAGGGCACCTTTCGCGTCGGCGACTACCTGGTCGCGGGCGACGTCTGGGGCAAGATCCGTGCGATGATCGACCCCGACGGCAAGCAGGTGAAGGAGGCGACCCCGGGCACCGCGGTGCAGGTGCTGGGCTTCCGCGACCTGCCCGAGGCGGGCACCACGGTGGAGTGGGTGCCCGACGAGGTGGCCGCCAAGCACATCGCCGAGGAGCGCCAGGAAGAGCGCAAGGCGCGCGAGCAGGAGGAGGCCGAGCGCCGCAAGGTGAAGAGCATGGCCGACCTGCTGCGGCAGATGCAGGAGGGCCAGAAGGCCGAGATCAACCTGATCCTGCGCGCCGACACCCAGGGATCGCTCGAGGCCATCAAGGGCATCCTCGCCAAGGAGGAGACCGAGGACGTCAAGATCAACGTGCTGCTCGAGGCCGTGGGCGCGCCCACCGAGGGCGACATCCTGCTGGCCAGCACCACCGAGAACGCCGCGATCCTCTCGTTCGGGGTCAACCCCCCGGGATCGGTCAAGAAGAAGGCCGAACAGAAAGGGGTGCTCCTCAAGAGCTTCCGCGTCATCTACGACCTGATCGACGAGGTGCGCGAGATGATCCGGGCCCAGACCGAACCCGAGATGAAGGAGGAGGTCGTGGGCCACGCCGAGGTGCGCGCCGTCTTCAAGCTGCCCAAGGGCGGCAAGGTGGCGGGTTGCATGGTGACCGACGGCAAGATCGTGCGCAACGCCGAGATCCGCGTGCTCAGGGGCGGGGAGGAGATCTGGAGCGGCCGCATCGACAGCCTCAAGCGCTTCAAGGACGACGTGCGCGAGGTGGCCCAGGGCTACGAGTGCGGCATCCGCCTGGCCGGCTTCGACGACTTCCAGGAGGGCGACGTGCTCGAGGCCGTGCGTCAGGTCGAGGTCAGCGAGGCCCAGTAGACTGCATAGAGTTATGCGCCGCCTCGCCCTTGCCTTCCTCTTCGTCCTCGGCCTCTCCTGGGGGCTGGCGCCGCATTCCCCGGCGGCCCCCGGGCCGGGGTCGGGGCCGGGGTTGGGTTCGGAGCGGGCCTACCTGGACGCCGCCGGCACCGGGCCGTTGCTCGCGGCCCAGGCGCTGCCCGCCATCGGGCCGCTCCGGCAGCGGGCCTGGCGACGTCCGACCTCCGAGCGCCTGCGCGCGGCCGCGCCGGAGCGACCGGTCCGCCGCCGCTTCCTGCAGTGGATGCGCCTGCAGCTCGAGGGCGGCTAGCCGCGGCGGTTTGCGGAAAGGCCCCTCGACCCCAAGTCCGTTCGACCCTACGATCCTGCAGGAGTACGTATGAAGAAGATCGACACCACAGCCATTTTGTTGTTCGTCCTTTTCGTGGCCGCGATCGCGGCGATGTGGAAGCCCTGGGCGCCGAACGAGCCCATGATCAACCTGGGCCTCGACCTCAAGGGCGGCCTGCGCGTCGTCTTGCAGACCGACAACCCCGACCCCGACCCGGACGACCTGGAGAAGGCGCGGCTGGTCATCGAGAACCGCATCAACGGCCTGGGCGTGGCCGAACCGCTGATCCAGATCGCCCAGCCCAACCGCATCGTCGTCGAGCTGCCCGGCCTCTCGCCCGAGGAGCAGGACAAGGCCCTCAAGCTGATCGGCCAGCAGGCGGTGCTCGAGTTCCGCATCGTCAAGCAGGACGCCCAGGGCAAGGCGACCTCCGAGCTGACCCTGGACGACCTGGGCCCGGTCGAGCTCAAGGGTTCCGACCTCGTCGACGCCCGGGTGCAGTTCGACCGCTTCAACCGGCCCGAGGTGGCGCTCGAGTTCACCCCCGAAGGGGCGAAGAAGTTCGCCGACCTGACCCGCAACAACATCGGCCGTCGTCTGGCCATCGTTCTCGACGGCACGATCTACTCGGCCCCCAACATCCAGACCGCAATCACCGACGGGCGGGCGGTCATCACCGGCATCAACGACCTTGACGAGGCCACCCAGATCGCCCTGGTGCTGCGTTCGGGCTCGCTGCCGGTGCCGCTGCACGTCGAGGAGGTGCGCGCCATCGGCCCCACCCTGGGCAAGGACGCGATCCGCGCCGGCATCGTCGCCTCGGTCGTGGGGGCGCTCTTGATCTTCGTGCTCCTCTACCTCTACTACGGGTTCTGGTTCGGCAGCGTCGCCGCCGTCGGCCTGCTCTACATCGGCCTGCTGATCATGGGCGTGCTCTCGGGCCTCGGCGCGGTGCTCACCCTTCCCGGCATCGCCGGCTTCATCCTCACCCTGGGCGCGGCCGTGGACGGCAACGTGCTCTCGTTCGAGCGCATCAAAGAGGAGCTCAAGCTGGGCAAGAAGCTGCGCCAGGCCATCCCCGACGGCTTCGTGCACTCGACGGTCACGATCCTCGACGCCAACATCTCGACGCTGCTCGCCGCCGCCGCCCTCTACCAGTACTCCACCGGCCCGGTGCGCGGCTTCGCGGTGATGCTGGCCATCGGTATCGTGGTCGCGGTCTTTTCGAACCTGGTCTTCAGCCGCTGGATGCTCGAGCGGATCGCCGCCGCCCGCGAGGTCGTCCCGCCCTACTGGATCTGGGGCACCAAGATTCCCTTCCTCAAGGAGGCGCGCATCTTCACCCCCGCGACCCTGGCCTTTGCGGCGTTGATGGGCGCGGTCGTCTTCTTCAACGGCTTCAACTTCGGCATCGACTTCACCGGCGGCACCGCCTACCTGGTGCGCACCGGCCCCGAGGTGACCGTCGACCGCATCCGCAGCTTCCTGGACGAGGCGCAGATCCAGGGCGTCAGCGCCAAGGAGGCGATCATCACCGAGGTAGAGAGTCCGCTGGCCGACTACAAGGAGTTTTCGGTGCGCGTGGGCCTGCTTTCGAACGACGGGGTGATCGCGCTGCGCAAGGCCTTCGAGGAGAAGCTGAACGCCGAGGTGCTGCAGTCGGAGGTGGTGGGGCCTGCCGTCGGTGCCGAGCTGCGGCGCAACACCGTTCTGGCCGTGCTCGTGGGCCTAGGGCTGATCCTGATCTACATGGCCTTCCGTTTCGACTGGATCTTCGGGGTGGCCTCGGTGATCGCCGTGGGGCACGACGTGGCCATCACCGCGGGCGCCTTCAGCCTCATGGGACTCGAGTTCACCATCCCCATCGTGGCGGCGCTGCTCACCATCATCGGTTACTCGATCAACGACTCGATCATCGTCTCCGACCGCATCCGCGAGAACCAGAAGGTGGTGCGCGGCATCCCCTACAACGAGCTGGTCGACCTCTCCATCAACCAGACGCTCTCGCGTACGGTGATGACCTCGTTCACCACCATGCTGCCGCTCTTCGCTCTGCTCTTCATCGGCGGCCCGGTGTTGCGCGACTTCTCGATCGCGCTGCTCATCGGCATCCTGGTGGGGACGTTCTCCTCGATCTACGTGGTGGGTTCGCTCGTCACCTGGTGGAAGATGCGCCAGCCGGCGCCGCGCAAGAAGGCGCGCACCTGAGCGCATCCCATGGACGCCGCCCCCGCGGGGGCGGCGCCTTGCTGCCGTATACTCAGGGCAGCAAGGAGGGGGTATGCGACTCGTACACTGGCTTTCGTTCCTGCTGGCGCTGCTGGCCCTGATCACCGTCGTGGCGGTGCAGGTGGTCCAGCCCGCGGCCCGGCTGGCCGTCCCCGGTCTGGGAACGGTGCCGCTCTTGTGGGTGCTGGGCCTGGTCTTCGCCCTGGGCTTCCTCGCTGGCTGGGTTTACCTTCCCGGCTACGCCTGGGCGCTTTCGCGCGAGCGGCGCGCCTGGAAACGTGAACGCGCCCGCTTGGAGGCGGAACTGGCCGAGCTGCGGCCCCGCCAGCTGGAGGAGGTGCCGCGCATCCCCGACCGGCCCGTGCCCGACCCCGACGAAGCCGGCGCGTGAGCGAACCCGAACGCTGGACCCTAAGGCCCTGGCCCGCGGTGGGCGAGGTGGCGCGCCTGATGGAGCGCCTCGCGGTGCCGCCCGAGGTGGCGGCGGTCCTGCTCGACCGCGGCTTTCGCGATCCCGAAGACCTCGACCCGCCGCTCGAACCGCCGCCGCTGCCGGGAATCCATGAGGCGGCGGCGCGCATCGTGCGCGCCATCGAGCGCGGCGAGCGGATTCGCATCCACGGCGACTACGACGCCGACGGTGTGACCGCCGCGGCGATCCTGACGCTGGGGCTTGGGGAGCTGGGCGCCGACGTGCACGCCTTCATACCCCACCGCCTGCACGACGGCTACGGCCTCAACATGGCGCGGGTGCCGGAGCACCGCGCCGCCGCTGACCTGCTCGTCACCGTCGACTGCGGCGTCAGCAACGCCGCCGAGCTGGCCGCGCTCACCGAGGGCGGCGTCTCGGTGATCGTCACCGACCACCACGCGGTCCCGGACGAGCCCCCGGAGGGCCTGATCGTCCACCCCGCCTACAGCCCCGCCCTCGAGGGGCGGCCCTGGCCCACGGGGGCCGGGGTGGCCTTCTTCGTGCTCTGGGCGGTGCGCGAGGCGCTGGGCAAGCCGCCCCCGTTCGACTTCGCCGACCTGGCCGCGATCGGCACCGTGGCCGACGTGGTGCCGCTTCTGGGCGTCAACCGCGCCCTGGTCAAGGAGGGGCTGCGGCGGCTGCGGGAAAGCCGCCACGTGGGGCTGCGCACGCTGGCCCAGCGCCACTGCACGAACTACGACGCCGTCGAGGTGGCCTTCCGCATCGCCCCCCGCATCAACGCCGCGGGGCGGCTGGGCGAGGCGGAAACGGCCTTCCGGGCGCTCGTTACCGACGACGCGTTGGAGGCGGCGGCGCTGGCCGACCGCCTCGACGCCCTCAACCGCGAACGCCAGCAGGTGGAGGAAGCGATGCTCGAGCGCGTCCTTCCCACCGTCAACCCCGACGACCCGGCGATCGTGATTCACGACCCCGAGGGCCATCCGGGCGTTATGGGCATCGTGGCCAGCCGGGTGCTCGAGCGTTTTTACAAGCCGGTCTTCATCGTCGCCCGGGGCAAGGGCTCGGTGCGCAGCACCCCCGGCATCAGCGCCGTGGGGGCGCTGGCCGCCGCCGCCGAGCACCTGAAGGGCTACGGCGGGCACGCCGGGGCGGCGGGGTTCTCGATCGACCCGGAGCGCGTACCCGAGTTCGAAGCCGCCGTCCACGCCTACGCCCGCCGCCACCCCGCGCCCCGGCCCGAGGTACGCCTCGACGGCCCCCTCGACGCCGACGTGATGGACGAGGTCTACCGGAGCCTGTTGCTGCTCGAGCCTTTCGGCGAGGGCAACCCCGAGCCCGTCTTCTACGCGAGCGGTTCCGTCGCCCGGGTGCGGCCGCTCTCGGAAGGGCGGCACATCTCCTTCAGCCTCGGGGGCGTGCGGGTGATCAAGTGGAAGGACGAAGGGAACGGGGTCGAGGAGGGGCGCGAGCTCGAGGTGGCGGCCCAGCTCGTCGAGAACGCCTGGCGGGGCGTGCGCAACCTCGAACTTCGGGCCGTGGCCTACCGCGCGCCCGCAGGGTTTTCTTGCGAGGGCGGGGACCTTGCCGTGGAGGCGCTCGATCCCCGGGCCGCGCTCGAGCGGGCCCGCCGTGAGGGTTGGGGCGTCTGGGGGGCGGGGGAGGGGCGGGCCTATTTGGAGGCCCAGGGCTACCGCCTGGTTGCCCCCGAGGCCGCCGACGTCTGGTTCGCGGTGCCGCCGGAGCCGGTGGCGCGCCCGCAGGCGCGGCTGGCGGTGAGCGAACGGACGCTCGAACGACTGCTCGTTCCCGCGAGCCGCAGGGAGCTGCTCGAGACCGTCCGCAAGGGTGCGGCCGCCGACCCGGCGCTCGCTCCCTTGCTCGCCGAGATCCAGGGCCACGAACCCCATCGCTGGATCGAGGTCTCGCCCGCCTACCGGAGCTGGCGGCTGGCGCGGGCCGCGCTCGAGCGGCTGCGCACGGCTTTTCGCCGCGGCGATCCCCGCTGCCTGGGCCGCGCCCTCGAAGACTGGTGGGCCGCCCGGGCGCAGTTCTCCCACGAATAATTATCACCACAGGTAAAGGTTTATTGACTTCTTTTTCGCGCTGCGCTACACTTCGGATGGCCCAATCATGTGGTAAAAAAACTATAAGGAGGTAGGAAATGAAAAAATACATGAGAGCCGTATTAGCCGCCCTTTTCGCTCTCGCCCTCGGGGCCTTCGCCCAAGGCGACAAGGTGGTGATTGGGTACTCGATCAGCACCCTGAACAACGCCTTCTTCGTTGGCATGACGAAGGGCGTCGAGAACGGCGCGAAGAAGTTTGGGGTCGAGCTGATCACCGTCAACGCCAACGGCGACTCGGCCAAGCAGGTCGCCGACGTGGAGGACCTGATCACCAAGGGCGTGGACGCGATCATCATCAACCCGCGCGACGCCGAGGCCATCGCTCCCGCGGTCAAGAAGGCCCTCGACGCCGGCATTCCCGTCTTTGCGCTCGACCGCGGCGTGACCGGTGTGGAGGTGACTTCCTTCCTCGAGACCGACAACGTGGCCATGGGCCGGCTGGCCGCCGACCTGATCGCCGAGGCCATGAAGGCCAAGTACGGCGAGGTAAAGGGCAACGTCATCGAGCTCGTGGGTCTGGTCGGGACCACCGCCGCCCGCGACCGCGGCAAGGGCTTCCACGAACAGCTCAAGAAGTACCCGGGCCTCAAGCTGGTCGCCTCGCAACCGGCCGACTTCAACCAGGAAAAGGCCTTCAACGTGACCAGCAACCTGGTGCTGGCGCATCCCGACGTGGACGCCATCTACGGCCACAACGACGACAACACCGTAGGCGCCGCCCGCGCGCTCAAGGCCATGGGCCGCCTCAAGAAGGTGGGCGATCCCGGCCACATCTACATCGTCGGCATCGACGGCATCAAGCAGGCCCTTGATCTGATCCGCCAGGGCTACATCGACTGCACGATCTCCCAGGAGCCGGTGCTCATGGGCGAGAAGGCCGTCGAGTTCGCGGTCAAGTACCTGAAGGGCGAAGAGGTGCCGAAGCACTTCTACACCCCCTTCACCCCGGTGACCAAGGACAACGTCGACAAGCGCCAGAACTGGGCCGAATAACCGGAAACCGGACCGGGCGTACACCCGGTCCGGTTTTCCCACCTCCGTTTCCAGAGGCACCGCACCCCACGATGAAACCCACCCCCGTACTGGAAACCCTCAACCTGACCAAGGTCTTTCCCGGCGTCGTCGCCCTCGACGACGTCTCGCTCACCCTCTACCCCGGCGAGGTCCTGGGGCTGGTGGGCGAGAACGGCGCGGGCAAGTCCACGCTGATGAAGCTGATCGGCGGGGTTTTTCCGCCGACGCGCGGCCGCATCCGTTACCGCGGGGAGGAGGTGCAGTTCCGCACCCCCAAGGACGCGCTCGACGCCGGCATCTCGATCGTCTATCAGGAACTCAACCTGATCCTCCACCTGAGCGTGGCCGAGAACATCTTCATCAACCGGCTGCCGCGCCGGCACGGCTTCGTGGACTGGGGGCGGCTGTACCGCGACGCCGCCCGCATCCTCGAAGCGAGCGGCATGGGGGAGATCGATCCGCGCGCGATCGTGAGCGGACTGCCCATCGGCGTGAAGCAGTCGGTGGAGATCGCCAGGGCGCTTTCCTACGACGCCCGGGTGCTCCTCCTCGACGAGCCCACCTCCTCGCTCACGGGACCCGAGATCGAAAACCTCTTCGGGGTGATCCGCCGGCTGCAGGAACGGGGCATCGGCATCGTCTACGTCTCGCACCACCTCGACGAGATCTTCGAGATCACCGACCGCGTGCACGTCCTGCGCGACGGCCGCACGGTCGTCGAGATGCCCACGTCCGCTACGACCGAGGAGGCGATCGTCGCCCGCATGGTGGGCCGCGACCTTCAGGACATCTACTACAAAGGGGACCACCGTCCCGGGGAAGTGGCGCTCGAGGCACGCGGCCTCAGCGATGCGGTCCTGGGCGGCGTCGACTTTCACGTACGCCGCTCCGAGGTGGTGGGCATCTACGGTCTGCTCGGCTCGGGCCGTACCGAGCTGCTCAAGGCGATCGTCGGGGCGCGGCCGCTGCGCTCGGGCGAGGTGCGCCTGCACGGTCGGCCGGTGCGTTTTCGCCACCCTCAGGAGGCGGCGCGCGCGGGGGTGATCTACTCGTCGGAGGACCGTAAGGGCGAGAACCTCTTCTTCGGTCAGCCCATCTGGAAGAACGAGACCTACCTGGCGCTGCAGATCGGCCGCTTCGTGCGCATGGGGTTCGCCCAGGTGGCCGAGGAGCGCAGGGCCGCGGACGCCTTCAGCCGCAAGCTGGGCGTCAAAGCGCCTTCGGTCGACGTGGACGTCTACCACCTCTCGGGCGGGAACCAGCAGAAGGTCTGCCTGGCCAAGGCCCTGATCAACGATCCCGAGGTAGTGCTGCTTGACGAACCGACGCGCGGCATCGACGTAGGGGCGAAACTCGAGATCTACAAGCTCATCGCCGAACTGGCCGACCAGGGAAAGGCCGTGGTCTTCGTGAGCTCGGAGCTTCCAGAGGTCATCGGCTGCGCCGACCGCGTCTACACGATGGCCGGCGGGCGCATCACCGCCGAGCTGGTGGGCGATGCGATTACCGAGGAGAACGTGCTCCGCTACTGCCTGCAAACCGCTTCGCCGGGGGAGGCTGCGTCATGAAGTTGAACAAATCCCTTTTGTCCAGCAGCGAGTTCATCGTCTTCCTGGGGCTCCTGGCGGTGGGGGCCTTCTTCGCCTTCACCTCGCCCGTCTTCCTGACCAAGTTCAACCTGCTCAACATCCTGCTGCAGTCTTCGATCCAGGGCATCATCGCCATCGGCATGACCTTCGTAATCCTCACCGCCGGCATCGACCTCTCCGTGGGTTCGGTGGTGGCGCTCTCGGGCGTGCTCATGGCGCTGATGCTGCACGGCGGCGTACCGGTCTGGGCGGTGATCCTCATCAACCTGGCCTTCGGCGTCGCGGTCGGGCTCTTCCACGGATTTTCCATCACCAAGATCGGCATGGCCCCCTTCATCGTCACCCTGGCGACGATGGCCATGGCCCGCGGCCTTACCATGGTCTTTTCCGACGGCAAGACGATCTTCGACTTCCCCGCGGCGTTCGAGTTCTTCGGTGCCGGGCAGATCGGCCCGATCTCGGTCGCCGTCGTCATCTTCCTGCTCTACGCGCTGGTGGCCGAGGTGGTGCTGCGCAGCACCGTGCTGGGGCGAAACATCTACGCCGTCGGCTCCAACATCAAGGCCGCCGCGCTCTCGGGGATCCGCACCCACGGGGTGCTCTACTTCGTCTACATCGTCTCGGGGGTTTCCTGCGCCATTGCCGGTCTGGTGCTCACCGGGCGCCTGGGTGCGGCCATGCCCACCGCGGCCATGGGTTACGAGCTCGACGCCATCGCCGCGGTCATCATCGGCGGCGCCTCCCTGATGGGCGGCAAGGGCACGATCGTCGGGACGATCATTGGCGTGCTGCTGATCGGCGTGATCAACAACGGCATGAACCTGCTCAACGTTCCGCCGTTCTGGCAGAGCTTCCTCAAGGGCGCGGTCATCTTTCTGGCGGTGATGATCGACAGCCTCAAGAACCGACCCAGCGAGGTCTAAGGAGGGACGAGATGTCCATGCTCAAAGGCGTTCCCCCCGAGCTTTCCCCCGAACTGCTGGCGACGCTCGCCGAGATGGGCCACGGCGACGAGATCGCCATCGTGGACGGCAACTACCCGGCGCACTCCTCGGGGCCGCCGGTGATCCGTGCCGACGGCCTGGGCGCGCCCGAACTGGTGGCGGCGGTCTTGCGGCTGATGCCGCTCGACACCTTCAGCGACGTCAACGTCTGGTACATGGACAACGGCGAGGAGGTGAAGCCGGCGGTCTGGAAGGAGTTCGACGCGGTGATGGCGGCCTCGGGTGAGGCGGCCCGCGTTCGCGCGATCGACCGCTTCGAGTACTACGACCGCGCCCAGGACGCCTACGCCGTCGTGGCCACCAGCGAGACCAAGCTTTACGCCTGCATTCTCCTCAGGAAAGGGGTCATCTTTCCCGACTGACCCCGTACAATGGCCCCACGGGGGTGACGCCGTGTACGCGCGATCCACAGAACCCCACGAGGTTCGGGTTCACACCGCGGATTTTCGCATCTATGGGATGATGCACCTGCCCAAGGGCGGGGGTACGGCGACGTTCTTGAACAAGGACCGCCGGCCCCTCGTGCCCATGACGGGGGTGCTGGTCTACGCTCCCGGGTACGAACACCCGCCGCGGGCCGAGGAGATGCGCGCCACCGCCGATTTCCTTGCGGTACAGAAGCGCGAGATTCTATGGGTCGTGGGTGGCCGCCCCGACCGTCTCGAAATGCCGGGCGTGCCCGTGAAAAAGCAGCGCATGGCGCTGCTTTTTGGTTGCTGCGTGCTCGTGGGGGTGCTCGTCACCCCCGCAGGTGTGCGGCTTTCCGATTTCCTGGCCGCTGCCAAACCCTTCCAGACCCTTACGGACGTCAAGCTCTACGCGCTCGCCGGCGACACTCCGGCGCGGGAGCTCGAGGTTCGCCAGACCTTCGAGTTCGTGACCGTCAACGTTCACCGCATCCTGGGCATCATGGAGGCCCCGCGGCTGGACGACGAAGACACCCGGCTCACGCTCTTTCGTTAGAAGGGCGCGGCCGGGTGAACGGTTCGGGGGTTAGAAGCGCACCAGCACTTCACGGATGCGTTCGAGCTGGTTTTTCGCCTCTTCCAGGTTGCGCCGTTCGCGTTCGACCACCTCGGCCGGGGCGCGCTCGGTGAAGCCGGGGTTGGCCAGCTTTTTCTCCAGCCCGGCGATGCGGCGTTCCAGGTCGGCGGCCTTCTTCTGCTGCTTCTGCTTCCAGGCCGCGACGTCCACCAGCCCCTCGAGCTCGAGCCAGATCGTGACCTGGGGCGTGACCGCGCTGACGGCCTTCTCCGGCCGCCCTCCCTGCACCTCGGCGCGGGCGAGGAAGCGGAACAGTTCGGCGTTCTCGAGCAGCACCGCCGCCCCCGGTCCCTCGGCGTGGACGGTGATCTCCTGCTGCGGCGGCAGGCCCAGCTCGGCCCGCAGGCTGCGGGTGGCGGTGACCGCGTCCTGGAGCACCTTGAAGGCGGTCAGGGCCTCCTCGTCGGCCGCGAAGGCCTCGGCCTCGGGCCAGTCGGCCCGCGCCAGCTCGGCTTCGGGGTCCCGCTTCAGGGCGGTGTAGATCTCGCTGGTGACGAAGGGCATGAAGGGGTGGAGGAGCTCTAGGAGCGCCTCGAGCGCCGTCTCCAGCCCCCGCAGCGTCGCGGCGTTGCCCGCGCGCAGCGCCGGCTTGGCGGCTTCGATGTACCAGTCGCAGAACTCGCTCCAGACCAGCTGGTAGACCTCGCGGCTGGCGAGCGCAAGCTCGTAGGCGTCGTAGAGCTGGGTGATGTTGCGGACGCCCTCGCGCAGCCGCGCCGCCATCCAGCGGTCGGCCAGGGTGGGTTCGTCGGACCGGGCCTCGAAGCCGTCGCGGTTCATGAAGACGAAGCGGGCGGCGTTCCAGAGCTTGTTGGCGAAGTTGCGGCCCATCTCCACCCAGCGGCGGTCGAAGCGGATGTCCTGGCCGCCGGTGGCCAGGTGGATGAGGGCGAAGCGCAGCGCGTCGGCGCCGTACTGCTCCACCAGCTCGAGCGGGTCCACCACGTTGCCCTTCGACTTGGACATCTTCTTGCCCTTCTCGTCGAGGACCAGGCCATGAAGCATCACCGCCTCGAAGGGGCGGCGGCCGTCGAAGTGGTAGCCCGAGACCTCCATGCGGCTGACCCAGAGGAAGAGGATGTCGTAGCCGGTCACCAGCACGCTGGTGGGGTAGAAGGTCTTGAAGTCGTCGGTCTCTTCCGGCCAGCCCAGGGTCGAGAGCGGCCACAGCGCCGAGGAGAACCAGGTGTCGAGGACGTCGGGGTCGCGCTCGAGCTCGGGGCTCCCGCAGACCGCGCAGGCTTTCGGGTCCTCGTCGAAGCGGTCCGGCTCGGGCACGGTCACGTGCCCCTCGGGGCAGTACCAGGCGGGGATCTGGTGGCCCCACCAGAGCTGGCGGCTGATGTTCCAGTCGCGGATGTTCTCGAACCAATCGATGTTGACCTTACGCCAGCGCTCCGGGTAGAACTTGATGTCGCCTTCCTTAAGTTTGGGCAGCACCTCGTCCGCGAGCGGTTTCATTTTGAGCCACCACTGCGGAAAAAGGGCGTACTCGACCGCGGTACCGCAGCGGTCGCAAGTGGCCAGCGCGATCTGGTAGGGCTCCGCCGCGCGCAGGTAGCCTTCTTCTTCCAGCGCCTGCGCCACGGCCTTCCGCGCCTCGAAGCGGTCCAGTCCGCGGAAGCGCTCGGGCACCCGCTCCGAGACCAGCCTTCCTTCCAGGTCGATCACGCTCGGCTCGGGCAGTCCGTGGCGCCGGCCCACCTCGTAGTCGGTCGGGTCGTGCGCGGGGGTGATCTTGAGGGCCCCGGTGCCGAACTCGCGCTCCACCGCCTCGTCGGCGAGGATCGGGATCCAGATCTCGGTCAGCGGGATGCGCGCCTTCTTGCCGATCAGGTCCTTGTAGCGGTCGTCTTCCGGATGCACCGCGATGGCCACGTCGGCGAAGATCGTCTCCGGCCGCACCGTGGCGATCCGGATCTCCCCGCCGCCTTCGAGCGGGTAGGCGAGGGTGTAGAGCGTGCCCTGGGTGGGGGTGTTGTCCACCTCCAGGTCGGAGAGCGTCGTCTCGCAGCGCGGGCACCAGTTGAGCAGGCGCTCGCCGCGGTAGATCAGGCCCTCGTGGTGGTAGCGGACGAAGGCGTAGCGCACCGCGCGGCTGCGCACCTCGTCCATGGTGAAGGCCAGGCGGCTCCAGTCGGCGCTGGCGCCGAGGCGCTTCAGCTGCTCCAGGATCTGACCGCCCGATTCTTCGCGCCACCGCCAGACGCGCTCCAGGAACTTTTCCCGTCCCAGGTCGTGGCGGGTCTTGCCTTCTCCCGCCAGCAGCCGCTCGACGACCACCTGGGTGGCGATGCCGGCGTGGTCGGTGCCGGGCAGCCACAACGCCTCGTAGCCGCGCAGCCGCTTGTAGCGCGTCAGCGCGTCCTGGAGGGCGTTGTCGAGGGCGTGGCCCATGTGCAGCACGCCGGTCACGTTGGGCGGCGGCATGACGATGACGAAGGGGGGCCTGCCGCTGTGCGGATCGGCGGTGAAGGGCCGCTCGGCCCAGCGTTCGGCCCAGCGGGGCTCGACCTGGTGGGGATCGTAGGCTTTGGACAGTTCCTTCATGCGTACCTCCGGTAGGGGGCCAAGAAAAAGCCCCACGTCCGCGCGCGGACGAGGAGGACTCCCCGCGGTACCACCGCGCTTCGGGAGCGGCCTGCGGCCGCGGCCTGTAGCTAGTGGTAGGTGGTTCGTGGTGTCGATCGATCCTGCGAGCCACAAGCCACACGCCACATGCCAAATCCCGCACTCTTACGCGCTGTAACGGGCGCACCCGGCGGGGTCTACTGAGCCTTGCGGCGGTTCTTCCCGCGGCGGCTCGGGCGACGTTCGGCGGGGCTCCGGCGGGCCCCTTCCAGCCGTGGGGGCCCTCTCTGGAGCCGGGCGGGCCGCCTACTCCTCCCGAGCAGGCCCCTGTTCAAGGCCAGGGGCGGCCTTGTCCCGAGTATAGCAGCGCTTCGCGGCGGGCCCCAACGTATAACGAAAAAACGACCGAGCGCTTTAAAACCGATATACTGAAGCCATGCTCCCGACCGCGCTCGACGACGAAGGCAGGGCTTCGGAAACCTTCCGCGCCAACGCCAGCGCCTGGGTGGACCGCATTACCGCCTACCGCGAGACCTTGGCCGCACTGCGCCAGGGGGGCGGGGAGCGCGCGATCCAGCGCCAGCACGAAAAGGGCCGCCTCACCGCCCGCGAACGCATCGCCCGCCTGGTGGACGAGGGCAGCTCCTTCGACGAGTTGATGACCTTTGCTGGCTGGGGCATGTACGAGGCGTGGGGCGGCGCCCCCGGCGGCGGCACCGTGACCGGCATCGGCCGCATCCACGGCCGCGAGTGGATGATCATCGCCAACGACGCCACCGTCAAGGCCGGGGCCTTTTTCCCGATCACCGCCAAGAAGGTGATCCGGGCCCAGACGATCGCCTTCGAGAACAAGATCCCCACCGTCTACCTGGTGGACTCGGCCGGCGTCTTCCTGCCGTTGCAGGACGAAGTCTTCCCCGACCAGGACGACTTCGGCCGCATCTTCTACCTCAACGCCCGCATGAGCGCCGCGGGCATTCCCCAGATCAGTGCCATCATGGGCAACTGCGTGGCCGGCGGGGCCTACCTGCCGGTGATGACCGACGCTCTGGTGATGACCGAGGGCTCGGGCCTCTACCTGGCGGGGCCGGCGCTCGTCAAGGCGGCCATCGGCCAGGAGGTGAGCTCCGAGGATCTGGGCGGGGCGCGGATGCACGCCGAGGTTTCGGGCACGGTCGACTTCTACGAGCCAAACGACAAAGCGGCGCTCGAACGGGTGCGCACCCTTGCCGGCCTTTATGCCGCGCCGCGCCGAGCCCGCTGGGCGCAGGACCGCAAGGAGGCCGCGCCGCCGGCTTACGACGCCCGTGACCTCTACGGCCTGGTGCACCCGGAAGGGGAGAGCCCCTACGACGTGCGCGAGGTGATCGCGCGGCTGGTGGACGCCTCCGAGTTCCACGAGTACAAGGCCCGGTGGGGCGAGACGCTGGTCACCGGCTTCGCCCGCATCGGCGGGTTCCCGGTGGGCATCGTCGCCAACCAGCGGCTCGTCATCAAGAAGAAGGGCCGCATCGAGGTGGGCGGGGTCATCTACGCCGAGGCGGCCGACAAGGCGGCCCGCTTCATCCTCGACGTCAACCAGATGCGCATTCCCCTCTTGTTCCTACAGGACGTCAGCGGTTTCATGGTGGGCAAGGCCTCGGAGGAGGCGGGGATCATCCGCCGCGGGGCCAAGCTGGTGAACGCCGTTTCCAACTCGGTGGTGCCCAAGATCACGGTCATCCTGGGCGGCTCGTTCGGCGCGGGCAACTATGCGCTCGCGGGCAAGGCCTACGCCCCGCGGCTGCTCTTCGCCTGGCCCAGCGCCAAGTACGCGGTGATGGGGGGGACCCAGGCGGCGAGCACCCTCTTGCAGCTCGAGGTGGCGCAGTTGAAGCGCAAGGGCCAGGAGCCGAGCACCGAGGAGCTCGAGCGGCTCTACGAACAGATCAAGAGCCGCTACGACGCCACCCTCGACCCCCGCTACGCCGCGGCGCGGCTGTGGGTGGACGAGATCATCTTTCCCCACGAGACCCGCGAGCGCCTGATCCGGGCGCTCGAGGCGGTGAGCCTGGACGACACGGAAGAACCGCTCGAGACGGGCGTCTTCCAGGTATAGGGGGCGGCGGTGGAAGGGCGCGCGGTCTACGTTGAGTGCCCCCGGGACGCCTGGCAGGGTCTGGCCCGGGTCATCCCCACCGAAGAAAAGGTGGCCTTCCTGCGGCGGTTGCTGGATGCCGGCTTCGATCACCTCGACCTGGCCAGCTTCGTTTCGCCCAAGTGGGTGCCGCAGATGGCCGGTTCCGAAGAGGTGCTCGCGCAGCTGCCCCCGCCCGACGGGCGCGACTACCTGGCCATCGTCGCCAACGAGCGGGGGATGGAGCGGGCGCTCGAGGCGGAGAACCTGACCTCGGTGGGCTACCCCTTTTCGATCAGCGAGACCTTCCAGCAGAAGAACACCCGCCGCTCGATCGCGGACTCGTGGCCGCTGGTGGAACGGATGTTGGGGCGCGCGCGGAGCAGCGGGCTCGAGCTGGTGGTCTACGTCTCCATGGGCTTCGGCAACCCCTACGGCGACCCCTGGGGCCCCGAAGCGGTGGTGGACTTCGTCGGCCGCCTGCGCGGCCTGGGCGTGCGCCGCATTGCCATCGCCGACACCTACGGGGTGGCCGGACCCGAGCGCATCCACCAGGTGCTGGCGGCCGTAGCCGCCGCGCACGGCGCTGCCGACCTGGGCGCCCACCTGCACAGCCGCCCCGATCCGGACGAGGTGCGGGCCAAGGTGGACGCGGTGCTGGACGCGGGCGTGCGCTGGCTCGAGGGGGCGCTGGGCGGTGTGGGCGGCTGCCCTTTCGCCGGCGACGAGCTGGTGGGCAACCTTCCGACCGAGGTGGTGGTGCCGCACCTGGAAGCGCGCGGTCTGCGGTCGGGGGTCGACACGGCCGTGCTCGGCGACCTCGCCGCCGAAGCGCTCGATCTGCGAGGGCGCTACGGTTAGAATGCGCCGCCGGCGAGCCGTACGGGTCCCACCCGCGGGGGGTGCGTTCGCGATTTCGGCGGCCCCAGCACCACCCCGTCCGCTTCCCCACCGTCGGCGGGATTCGTGACGCCGGGGGAAAGCCGCAGTTGACCCGGCCCGCGGCTCCTCTCTCGGCGTTCCCGGCGGCCCTTGGACCGCTCGCGGGCGACCTCCAGCTTCATCCCGTCCCCAGGAGCACGCGCGCCACGCTCAGGTAGATGACGAGTCCGGAAACGTCGGAGACGGTGGCAATGAGCGGGTTCGAGATGAGGGCCGGATCCAGCCCCAGCTTTTCCAGCACGATCGGCAGCAGCGCGCCCGCCAGGTTGGCGACGATGACGAGCAGGAAGAGCGCCAGCGCCACCACCGGTGTGACGCCCAGGTAGCCGTCGAGGGCCACCTTGAGGGCGATCAGCGCCGAGAGGGTGAGGCCCAGGAGAACGCCGACGCCCAGCTCCTTGAAGAGCACGTGCGGCCAGTCGCTCAGGTCGATGTCGCGGGTGGCCAGGGCGCGCACGATCAGGGTGGACGACTGGTTGCCGGTGTTGCCTCCGGTGCCCAGGAGTACCGGAATGTAGAACGCCAGGGCGGTGGTGGCCTCGAGCACCGACGAGAAGCCCGCCAGGATGGTGGAGGTGAACATGCCGGTGACGATCAGGATGACCAGCCAGCGGGCACGGGCACTCCACAGTTCCCAGGCGTTCGAGCGGCTGTAGACCAGCTCGGGGGCGTCCACCGCGCCCAGGCGGTGGATGTCCTCGGTGGCCTCTTCCTCGAGCACGTCGATCACGTCGTCGATGGTCACGATCCCGACGAGCCGGCCCTCGTCGTCGGTGACGGGAACGACGGTGAGGTCGTAGTCGGCCATTACCCGGGCCACCTCTTCCTGGTCGGTCCCGGTGGTCACGTGGATGACGTCGGGGTTCATGATCTCGGCCACCCGCATCGACGGGTCGGCCACGATCAGGTCCCGCAGGCTGAGCACGCCCACGAGGTGGCCCTCGTCGTCGAGCACGTAGAGGTAGTAGACGGTTTCCGCGTCCGGGGCGGCGCGCCGCAGGAACCGGAGCACCTCGTCCACCGTCATGCCTGCGCGGACCGCCACGTACTCCGGCGTCATCAGGCCGCCGGCGTCGTCCTCGTCGTAGGCCGAAAGCGCTTCGACCTCGGCCCGCGTCTTGGGGTCGAGCCACTCCTTGAGCTGGCGCGCCAGGGCCGGGTCTTCTTCCTCGACCGCCTGCAGTGCGTCGGTCAGGTCGTCGGGGTCCAGCTCCTCGAGGATCTGGCGCACCCGCCAGGGGGGCAGGGTTTCCAGAAACTCCGCCTGGTCCTCGGGGTCGAGCTCGCTGAAGACCTGGGCGGCGGCTTCGGCGTCCAGGTAGGTGAGGAGGACGTACTGGTGTTCGCCCGGAAGGTCGTCCCAGTGCTCCAGGATCTCCTGGGGGTGGATCTTGTCGCCCAGCGCCTGGACGAGCGCCACGTCCCCTTTTTGCAGGGCGCGGGTCAGGGAATCGAACAAGTTTTCGCGCACCTGGGTCCGCATGGAGCCTCCTGCAGCGGGGATTCGGCTTCGAGAAAGCCAAAGCTCAGTCTAGCACGTAACGCGAAATCCTCCGTTTGCACGCCGCTGGATAACCGCGTGGGCAAGGGTGCATACCGCGCTGGGCGCATCGCTTAAAACATCAGATAAATTGCGGTTGACATGCTCAAGGTCGTGGGGCTATGCTTAGCGCTGGCCTGGAGCCGGGAGCGCTATGTTCGAGAACCTGAGCCGCAGACTACAACAAACGCTCGACGGCCTGCGCGGCCGCGGGCGCATCGGCGAGGCCGACCTCAAGAAGGTCATGCGCGAGATCCGCATGAGCCTGCTCGAGGCCGACGTCAACTTCGAGGTGGCCAAGGCCTTTACCAAACGCGTTCAGGAAAAGGCGCTGGGGCAGAAGGTCTACGAGTCGCTCACGCCCGCCGAGCAGATCTACACCATCGTCTACGACGAGCTCAAGGAGCTTTTGGGCTCCGAGCCCAAGCAGCCCGAGCTGAAGCACGAGGGCAACGTCTGGTTCCTGGTTGGCCTCCAGGGTACCGGTAAGACCACCG
This sequence comes from Thermaceae bacterium, assembly GCA_026981865.1. Taxonomy (GTDB): domain Bacteria; phylum Deinococcota; class Deinococci; order Deinococcales; family Marinithermaceae; genus Oceanithermus. The sequence continues at coordinate 2,176 of JALSIA010000215.1, read as the reverse complement.
CCGCCGGCAAGCTGGCCCGGCTCTACAAGAGCAAAGGCCGCCGGCCGCTCCTGGTGGCCGCCGATACCCAGCGGCCCGCGGCCCGCGACCAGCTGCGCATCCTCGCCGAGCAGGTGGGGGTTCCGGTGCTCGAGGTGCAGAACGGCGAAAAGCCGGCCGAAACCGCCCGCCGCCTGCGCGAGCACCTGGCGAAGGACTACCGCGACCTAGTCATCGTCGACACCGCGGGCCGCTTGCAGATCGACGAGGCCCTGATGGACGAGCTGGCCCGACTCAAGGACGAGCTCGAGCCCACCGAGACCCTGCTCGTCGTCGACGCCATGATGGGGCAGGAGGCGCTGGGCGTCTCCCGCACCTTCGACGAGCGCATCGGCGTGTCTGGCCTCATCCTCACCAAGCTCGACGGCGACGCTCGCGGCGGTGCGGCGCTTTCCGCCCGCTACGTGACGGGCAAGCCCATCTACTTCGGCGGCACCTCGGAAAAGCTCGACGGTATCGAACCGTTCTACCCCGACCGCCTGGCCCAGCGCATCCTCGGCATGGGCGACATCCAGACGCTGATGGAGCGCGCTCAGGCCGCCGAGTTGGAAGAGCCCGACAAGGCCCCGCACGAGTTCGACCTCAACGACCTGCTCGCCCAGATGAAGCAGATCCAGAAGATGGGCTCGATGACGGAGCTGATCAAGATGATTCCGGGCCTCAGCCGGGCCCTGCCCCAGAACTTCCAGCTCGACCCCAAAGCCACCAAGCACCTGGAGGCCATCATCCAGTCCATGACCCCCGCGGAGCGCAGGAACCCGCGGATCCTCAACGCCTCACGCCGGCGCCGCATCGCCCGGGGCAGCGGCACCAGCGTGCAGGAGATCAACCGGCTCATCAAGACCTTCGAGGAGACGAAGGGCATGATGAAAACGCTCGCCAAGAGCCCGCGCAAGCGCCGCGGTTTCTTCGGCAGGAGGTAGGAACGCAATGGTAAAGATTCGTTTGGCTCGTTTCGGTTCGAAGTTCAACCCCCACTACCGCATCGTCGTGACCGACGTGCGCCAGAAGCGCGACGGCAAGTACATCGAGAAGATCGGGTACTACGATCCGCGCAAGACCACGCCGAACTGGTACAAGGTCGACGTGGAGCGCGCCCGCTACTGGCTTTCCGTCGGCGCCCAGCCCACGAACACCGCGCGCCGCATCCTCAAACTCGCCGGCGTCTACCGCAAGGGCGAGCCCGCCCCCGCCGAGGAAGCCGCCGCCGAATCCTGATGCGCGAGGTCGTCGAGTACCTGGCCAAGGCCGTGGTGGACCACCCGGAGGGCGTGCGGGTGGAGGAACGCCGCGCCAAGGGCGGGGTCGTCTACTACATCGAGGTGCCGGCCGAGGAGAAGGGCCGCATCATCGGACGCCGCGGCCGGGTAATCGAAAGCATTCGCACGGTGGTGCGCGCCTTCGCGCGCGGTAAGGTTTCCGTCGAGGTGCGGTGAACCTGGTTCGCATCGGTCGTTTGGGCCGGCCGCACGCCCTCGGGGGCGGCCTGAAGTTCCGCAGCGAAGCCCCCGAAGCGTTGCTCGACCAGCCCCGGGTCTACCTTGAGGGTCTGGGCTGGCGCGCCGTGGCGCGCGTGGAGCCCCTGGGGGAGGACTTGGTCGTCTACTTCATGGGCGTGGAGTCGCGCGAAGCGGCCGAGGAACTCGCGGGCCGCGACGTCCTGCTCGAGCCCGAGAACCTGCCCGAACCCGAAGGAGGCTGGTACTACTTCCAGCTCGTCGGCCTTCCGGTCTTCCTGGGCGAGGAAGCCTTGGGCGAGGTCGTGGACGTGATGGACACCGGGGCGCAGGACGTGCTCGTCGTCCGCAGGGGCGCACGCCGGCTGCTCGTTCCCTTGCAGGCGCCTTACGTCGAGGTCGCCGAGGGGGCGGTGCGCCTTGTCGAGCCTCCCGAGGGGCTGTTGGAGTAGCGGTGCTCCGGTACACCGTCCTCACCCTGTTTCCCCGCCTCATCCGGCCCTGGACCGAAGAGGCGCTCCTGGCCAAGGCCATCCAGCGCGACCTGATCCGGATCGACATCCGCGACATTCGCGACTACGCCCCGGGCAAGCACCGCCAGGTGGACGACTACCCTTACGGCGGGGGCGCGGGCATGGTGCTGCGCCCCGACGTGGTGGTGGAGGCGATCGAAGACCAGC
>JALSIA010000214.1 GCA_026981865.1 Thermaceae bacterium | reverse complement strand
ATGGCCCCTTTCTTCCTGCGGCCGTAGATGGGGTTGGCGTGGGTGACGGGCGAGGACTCGGTGAGGCCGTACCCCTCGACGAGTTTGGCGCCGGTGATCTTTTCGAAGGCCTGGGCCACCTCGACCGGGAGCGGGGCGGAGCCGGAGATGCACGCCCGGATCGAGTCGAGCCGGTAACGCGGCGTGAGCGGCGAGGTGTTGATGGCCACGTACATCGTGGGCACACCGGGGAAGAGGGAGGGGCGCTCGCGCTGGATGGTCTCGAGCGTCAGCTTGGTGTCCCAGCGCGGCAGCAGCACCAGCCGTGCGCCGCCGACGACGGCGAGGTTCATGGCCACGGTCATGCCGTAGACGTGGAAGAAGGGGATGACCCCGAGGATCACCTCGCCGCCCTCGCGAAAATCGGGGATCCAGGCCTTGACCTGGTGGGCGTTCGCGGCCAGATTGCGGTGGGTGAGCATCGCGCCTTTGGGCCTTCCGGTCGTGCCCCCGGTGTACTGCAGCAGCGCCAGATCGTCGAGCCGTGGCTCCCGCGGCGGGGGCGCACCTTCCCGACCGCTGCGCAGGAAGGCCTTCCAGGGGGTGCCGCCGAGGCGTTCGGGCCAGGTGCCTTCGCGCCGGGCCTTGAGCGGAAAGAGCCGGTTCCCCGGAAAGGGCAGGTAGTCCTGGATGCCGGTTCGCACCACGGCCTTAAGGGCGAACTCGTCCTGGATTTCTTCGAAGCGGGGCCAGAGCAGATCGAGCAGCACGAGCGCTCGAGCCCCAGAGTCGCCGAGCTGGTGGGCCAGCTCGCGCGCAGTGTACATGGGGTTGACGTTCACGACCGTCGCACCGGCCAGCAGGGCGCCGTAGAAGGCGACGACGAACTGGGGGCTGTTGGGCAGCATCAGGGCCACGCGGTCACCGGGCTCGATGCCGGAGGCCGCGAGCGCCTTCGCGAAGCTCCGGGCCTCGTTCCACAGCCGCCGGTAGCGGATCCGCGAGCCCAGGAACACGATCGCGGTGCTGCGGGGCTGGCGTTCGGCGACGCGCCGGAGCGTGGTCGGCAACGGTTCGAGCGGGGGGAGCTGGAAGGAAACGCCGTCGTCGTAGTGCTCTCGCCAAAGGGGTTCGTTCATGCGCGCCTCCGCGGTGTGCCGGTGGACCCGGTACAAGATTGCATCGGGGTCAATATAACGGGTTTGGCGCGGCGGCGGCCAGGGCGTAAGACCCGGCTCGCGGGCGGGACCCCCAGAGGGTAGAATGGTCCCGACGCGAAACGTGGCGGCGGCACTGGACAAGGGGTGTGGTGTCGGTATAAGTTTATACTCGGTATAAGGAGGAGGCTATGCGAATCAAGAAAGTAGGCGTAGTCGGCGCAGGGACCATGGGCAGCGGCATCGCCGCCCTGCTGGCCTCGGCCGGCGTGCCGGTGGTGCTCTTGGACATACCCGGCAAGGACGACCCGCTCGAGTTCGTGAAGCGGGGGCTCGAGCGCGCGAAGAAGGCGAAGCCCGCGGCCTTCATGCGGAAGGACCGCGCCGCGTTGATCACGATCGGCAACACCCGCGACGACCTGGAGCTGCTCGCGGACGCCGACTGGGTCATCGAGGCCATCATCGAGAAGCTCGAGCCCAAGCAGGAGCTGTACGCGCGCCTCGAAAAGGTTCTTCCCGAGCATGCGATCGTGAGCTCGAACACCTCGGGAATCCCCATGAAGGCGCTGCTCGAGGGGCGCAGCGAGGGCTTCAAGAAGCGTTTTTTGGGCACCCACTTCTTCAACCCGCCGCGCTACCTGCACCTGCTGGAGATCATCCCCACCCCCCACACCGACCCGGCGGTGCTCGAGGCGATCGAGAACTTCGGCGACCGCATCCTGGGCAAAGGGCTGGTGCGCGCCAAGGACGTGCCCGGCTTCATCGCCAACCGCCTGGGGGTCTACGGCATGCTCCAGGCGGTGGCGCTGATGGAGAAGCACGACCTCACCATCGACGAGGTGGACGCGCTCACCGGTCCGCTGATCGGCCGGCCCAAGAGCGCCATCTTCCGCACCGCCGACCTGACCGGCCTGGACGTGCTCAAGATGGTGGCCGAGGAGCTGGCCCGCACCACCGGCGAGGACTTCGCCTTGCCCGCGTGGGTGCAAAAGATCATCGACGGCGGCTGCCTGGGCGACAAGACGCGGTGCGGCTTCTACAAGAAGGAGGGCAAGGAGATCTACACCCTCGACTGGAAGACGCTCGAGTACAAGCCGCGCGAAAAGCCCAAGATTCCCGGCGTGGACGAGGCAAAGCAGCTTCCCTTGCCCAAGCGGATCGCCGCCGTGCTCGACCTGCCCGGCAAGTACGGCGCTTTCATGCGCGACCTCTTCGCCATCGGCAGCCACTACACCCTGGCCAAGACACCGGAGATCGCTTACGACATCGTGAGCGTCGACCGCGCCCTGGGGTGGGGCTTCGGCTGGCGGATGGGGCCCTTCGAGCAGATGGACGCGGTGGGGCTCGACAAGACCGCCGAGCTGATCGAGGCCGCCGGGCTCGAAAAACCCGAGCTGCTGGCGAAGGCCGAGGGCGCGTTCTACAAGAAGGAGGGCGCGCGTCGCCAGATGCTGGCCCTCGAGGGCGGCTACGTTCCCGTGCCCGAGCGGCCCGGCGTCATCGAGATCCAGACCCTCAAGGACACCGGCAAGATCGTCAAGGAGTCCAAGGACGCCGGCCTCTACGACCTCGGCGACGGCGTGCTGCTGCTCGAGTTCCGCACCAAGATGGGCGCGCTGGGCGAGGGCATCTTCAAGATGCTCGATTACGGCCTGAAGTACATCGAACAAAACGACCTCGCCGGCCTGGTGATCGGTCGCGAGGACGAGCGCGCCTTCTCCGCCGGGGCCAACCTGGCGCTCATCCTCATGCTCGCCCAGGAGGGCGAGTGGGACGAGCTGGAGATGGCGGTCAAGCTCTTCCAGAAGAGCACGATGCGGCTGCGCGAGGCCCCCTTCCCGGTGGTGGTCGCGCCCTTCGGACTCACCCTGGGCGGCGGCGCGGAGATGACGCTGCACGCCGACCGGGTGCAGGCGGCGGCCGAGAGCTACATCGGCCTGGTCGAGGTGGGCGTGGGCCTCATTCCCGCGGGCGGCGGCACCAAGGAGCTGCTCTTCCGCTTCACCGAGGACCTGACCCCGTACACGGGCGCCATGGGGGCGGAGGCCGACCCCTTCGCCGCGGTCAAGCGGGCCTTCGAGGTCATCGCCATGGCCAAGACCTCGACGAGCGCGCTCGAGGCCTTCGAGATCGGTTACCTGCAGAAGGGCGACCGAATCTCGATGAACAAGGACCGCCTCCTCGCCGACGCCAAGCAACGGGTGCTCGACCTGGCGCCCGACTACGTCAGCCCGGTGCGCGGCAGGATCACCGCGCTCGGCAAGGAGGCGCTGGGCAACCTCAAGTACGCCGTCTGGAGCTTCCGCGAGGCGGGGCAGATCACCGACCACGAGGTCAGGATCGCCAGCGAACTCGCCTACGTGCTCTCGGGCGGCGACGGTCCGCGCCGCGAGGTGAGCGAGTGGGACATCCTCGACCTCGAGCGTGAGGCCTTCCTCAAGCTGCTCGGAACCCGCAAGACCCAGGAGCGGATCGCCCACACCCTCAAGACGGGCAAGACGCTGCGCAACTAAAGGAGGAGACGACGATGCGCGAAGCCGTAATCGTAAGCGCCGCCCGCACGCCGGTGGCGAAGGGCAAGAAGAACGGGGCGCTCGCCAGCGTCCACCCCGTGGAGCTGAGCGCCCTGGTGATGAAGGAGACCGTGGGCCGCGCCGGCCTCGACCCCGCCAAGCTCGACGACGTCCTTTGGGGCTGCGCCATGCCCGAGGCCTCGCAGGGGTTGAACATCGCCCGGCTGGCCCTGCTGAAGGCCGGCTTCCCGGTGGACGTCCCGGGGGCGACGATCAACCGCTTCTGCTCGAGCGGTTTGCAGACCGTGGCCCTGGCCGCTCAGGCCATCATCAGCGGAATTAACGACGTGGTGCTGGCCGGCGGCGTCGAGATGATGAGCCAGGTGCCGATGTCAGGCTTCCACTACCGGCTCGAGGAGAGCCTGACCCCGGACGCCTGGAGCCCCGAGACCTACTCGAGCTACATCGGCATGGGCTTCACCGCCGAGCGCGTGGCCGAGCGCTGGAACATCAGCCGCGAGGACCAGGACAAGTGGGCGCTGCGCAGCCACCAGCGGGCCCACGCCGCCCAGTCCGAAGGCCGCTTCAAGGACGAGACCGTTCCCGTACCGGTGCAGAAGGTGAGCTGGCAGGGGCGCAAGAAGAAGGTCGAGGAAGTGGTCTTCGACTACGAAGAGCTGATCCGTCCCGACACCAGCCTGGAGGCGCTCGCCAAGCTGCGCCCGGCCTTCAAGGAGGGCGGCACCGTGACCGCCGGCAACGCCAGCCCCTACTCCGACGGCGCCGCCGGCGTGCTGGTGATGGAACGCTCCGTGGCCGAGGCGCTGGGCCTGCCCATCCTGGCCCGGTTCGTGACCTTCCAGGTGGCCGGCGTCGAGCCCGACGTGATGGGTGTGGGGCCGGCCAAGGCCGTGCCGGGGGCGCTGGCGAAGGCCGGGTGGAAGATGGACGACCTCGACCTGATCGAGTTCAACGAGGCCTTCGCGGCCCAGGTGCTGGCCGTGATCCGCGAGCTGGAAATGCCCGAGGAGAAGGTCAACGTCAACGGCGGCGCCATCGCCCTGGGCCACCCGCTGGGGGCGACCGGCGCCAAGCTGACCACCCAGCTGATCCACGAGCTGCGCCGGCGCGGCGGCGGCAAGGGTTTGGTGACGATGTGCATCGGCGGCGGCATGGGCGCAGCCGGACTCTTTGAGGTGTACGGAGCTTAACGAGGAGGTCGTAACGATGGCGGATAAACCCCTGTGGAAGAAGGGCGGCGGCTGGTTGCTCGAGAAGCCCGAGCAGGCGCTCACCCCCGAGGACTTCGACGAGACCGTGCGCATGATCGCCGAGACCACCCGCACCTTCGCCGAGCGCGAGGTGCTGCCGGTGCTCGACGAGATGGAGCACGACAAGGGAAAGATGTACGAGCACTCGGTGCGGCTCATGCAGAAGGCCGGCGAGCAGGGCCTTTTGGGCCCCGACGTGCCCGAGGAGTACGGCGGGCTCGACCTGCCCAAGGTGGTCACCAGCGTGGTGGCCGAGAACATCGCCGTCACCGGCGGCTTCTCGGTGACCTTCAGCGCCCACACCGGCATCGGTACCCTGCCGATCGTCTACTTCGGCACCCCCGAGCAGAAGGCCAAGTACCTGCCCAAGCTGGCCTCGGGCGAGTGGATCAGCGCCTACTGCCTCACCGAGCCCGGCTCGGGCTCCGACGCGCTTGCGGCCAAGACCACCGCGACCCTGAGCGAAGACGGCCAGCACTACGTCTTGAACGGCACCAAGCAGTTCATCACCAACGCCGGCTTCGCCGACGTCTTCATCGTCTTCGCCAAGATCGACGGCGAGAAGTTCACCGGCTTCATCGTGGAAAAGGACACCCCCGGCCTCAGTCTGGGCCCCGAGGAGCACAAGATGGGCATCCGCTCCTCGAGCACCCGCCAGGTGATCCTCGAGGACGTCAAGGTGCCGGTGGAGAACGTGCTGGGCGAGATCGGCAAGGGCCACAAGATCGCCTTCAACGTGCTCAACATCGGCCGCTACAAGCTGGGCGCGGCGGCGGTGGGGGCGGCCAAGGAGGTGCTGAAGGAGTCGGCCAAGTACGCCCTGCAGCGCCAGCAGTTCAACCTGCCCATCGCCAAGTTCGGCGCCATCAAGCAGAAGCTGGCGCGCATGGCGGCGCTCATCTACGCCGCCGAGTCGGCCACCTACCGCACCGTAGGCTTGATCGACGACGAGATCGAGGCCCGCGGCAAGGACGAGATCGTCGACGCCATCGAGGAGTACGCCATCGAGGCCTCGATCATCAAGGTGCTGGGCAGCGAGGTGCTCGACTACGCGGTGGACGAGGGCGTGCAGATCCACGGCGGCTACGGCTACATCGAGGAGTACATGGTCGAGCGGGCCTACCGCGACAGCCGCATCAACCGCATCTTCGAGGGCACCAACGAGATCAACCGCCTGCTCATCCCCGGCATGCTGCTGCGCCGGGCCCTCAAGGGAGAACTGCCGCTGGTCGAGGCGGCGATGAAGCTGCAGGAGGAGCTGCTCGAGCCCTCGTTCGGCGAGGAGTACGAAAACGAGTGGGACCGCGAGTGGGCCTACGTGACCGGGTTGAAGAAGCTGGCGCTGATGATCGCCGGCATCGCCAGCCAGAAGTTCGGCGAGAAGATCGTCAAGGAGCAGGAAGTGCTCATGGCGACGGCCGACGTCCTCATCGACGCCTACACCGCCGAGAGCGCGCTGCTGCGCACGCAGAAGCGCGGGGGCGAGCTCGAGGCGGCCATGACCCGCTACTACCTGACCCGCGCCCAGGACAAGGCGGCCCAGCTGGCCCAGGCGGTGCTGCCCTACCTGGAGGAGGGTGACGACCTGCGGGTGCTCCTGGCCGCTGCCCGCCGGCTGACCAAGCACGAGCCGGTGAACCAGGTGGCGCTCGAGCGTCGGATCGCCGGCGCGGTGCTGGAGGCCGAGGGCTACCCGATCAAGTAGTCCGCGCGCCGTTCGCGCGGCGTTTCCATGTGCCCGCCCGCCCCGTAAGGGGCGGGAATCTTTGGGCGTGGGAGGTGGGAGGTGGGAGGTGGGGGCGCAGTGGGTAGGGGCAGGGGGTGGGATGGTCGAGCTTCGTGCCGGGCAAGGGCGCCCGGAGTACGTTCGCCGACTTCCCAAAACGAAACCTACATCACCCCCCTCCTCCAGCTTTTTCCGCGTTCCTGGACGAGGCAACCACCGGGCTGCCAAGATCCGGGGTCCGTGCCGTGCAAGAATCCGAGATTTGGTTGTTGTGAATCGACCCATGACCGGTGACGGAACCGCAGACTCAACCGTGGCTTCATGGCGCGGCATCGGTCCAGGCTGGGTGAGAAGCCATGGTTGGGGTGCTGTCGACCGGCCCACCACGGGCCACAGGCTACAGGCCACGGGCCCGTTTTGCGACCTTCTCCTGTTACCACGTACCGCGAACTACGCACCAGGTACTGCGCACCACGAACCACGCACTTTTTTCAATAAACGTGAAACCCCTCGAGCCCCACCGGGTCGCTCCACTGCACCTCGACTTCCTCGACCTTGGACAGGCGCGGGCCCTGGCGCAGGAAGTGCAGGAAGTGTTCCAGTGCGTCTTCGGGCCCCTCGGCCACGATCTCCACCCGGCCGTCGGGCAGGTTTTCGGCGTAGCCGGCCAGGCCCAGCTCCAGAGCGTGCTTGCGGGCGAAGGCGCGGTAGCCCACGCCCTGCACCCGGCCGGAAACGAGGGCGACGATGCGGCGTTTCATGGCCCTAGATTACGTGAAAACCTTCATCTATCCCAGCCGCCGCCGGATACGATAGGAACGTGCGGTTCAGGAAGCGCTGGCTCTTTTTGCTCCTGGCGGTGCTCGCGGCGCTGCCGGGTTTTCCGCCGCTGATCCAGTGGGGGCTCGAGCAGGCGCTTCGGGACCGGCCCTTTCGGGTGGAATGGGCCCGGGTTAGCGGATATGCCCTCACCGGGCTGCGCTTCGAGGACGTGCGGGTTGACGCCCCGGGCCTCGTCGCCCGCGTGGGCGAACTCCGCCTCGGTTACAACCTCTTCGCGGCGCTGAGCGGTCGGCTTCCGCTTGCGGTCGAGCTGAGGGGCGGGACCGTGCGGCTGGACCCGGGGGCGCTCCCCGCACTGGGGGGCGCGGCGGGTACGGGCGGCTTGCAGCCGGAACTCGCCCGTCTCGTCCTCCAAGACGTGCGGCTCGAGAGCGCGGCCTGGCCGCGCTTCGCACTGCCGTCCTACCGGGCCGAAGTTTCCGGCGCGCTGCCCCGGTTTGCCTGGCGGGTGGAGACCGCCGACGGCGCCCTCGCGGGCGAGCTCACGTTGCGCGCGTCCGGTGAATGGTCGACGAGCTTCGCGGGCGACCTGGCGCTGAGCCGCTTCTGGTGGCAGGGCGGGCAGTACGGTCGGATCGAGGGCCGGTTCGGCTACCAGGAGGGGCACTGGGTAGGGGAGGCCGCCGTCCGGGATGCCGGGGTG
>JALSIA010000213.1 GCA_026981865.1 Thermaceae bacterium | reverse complement strand
GAAGAAGCGTTCGATGAAGAATCCATGCAGGTGGCCATGGAGTTTGCCGTTCAAGTGTCGGCGATGCTGCACGAGGCTTCCCGACGGCGCCTGCTCGAACGAGCGGCCCTCACCGATCCGCTTACCGGCCTGGGCAACCGCCGGTCGTTCGAGCAGCAGTTTTCTGCCGAGCTGGCCCGGGCACAGCGCCAAGAGTGTTCGCTGACGGTCGTGCTCTGCGATCTGCGCCGCTTTAAACTCGTAAACGATCGCTACGGCCACGCAGCAGGGGACCGCGCCCTGAAGCGGGTGGCCCAGCTGTTGCGCGAAACGCTGCGCAGCGCCGACCTCGTCTATCGCTGGGGTGGGGACGAGTTTGCGGCCTTGCTGCCGTGCACCGACCTAGAGGGGGCCCTCTCCAGCGTGCGGCGGCTGGTGGCCGGAATGGAGCCGGTTCGCCTGAAAGACGTTCAACTTGGGATCAATCTGGGCATGGCCGTCTTCCCCGACGACGGCGACGACCCCGAAACCCTGCTCCGCGTGGCCGACGAACGCCTGTACCGCGCCAAGTCCGCTGACCGCGCGTACGTACTCGACTAAGTGCGGCGTCGCCGACGCCCCAAGCCTGGGACAAGAAGGGTGGGCGGGGTTCGGGTTCCGGTAATCTTGATACCAACAAGCGCAGATAATATAATACAAACGCCAGGGAAAGGAGGTGAGCGGTATGGCAGCCACCGGACTCGCGGTCTTCGACACCACCCTGCAGAAGACCCACGCCTGGCTGGGCGAGGTCATGCGGGAACTCGGGACCGACGACCGGCACAAGGCCTACCTCGCCTTGCGCGCCGTGCTGCACGCCCTGCGCGACCGCCTGACCGTCGAGGAAGTGGCGCAGCTGGGCGCCCAGCTCCCGATGCTGATCCGCGGCTTCTACTACGAGGGCTGGGACCCGACGGGCAAACCCCTGAAGGAGCGCCACAAGGAGGAGTTCCTGCGCCACATCTACAACTACTTCAAGACCACCCGCTACGGCGAGCCGGACGTCGACCCCGAGGAGGTCGCCCGCGCCGTCTTCCGGGTCCTGGCCCGGCGCGTGAGCGAGGGGGAGATCGAGGACGTGGTGCGCATCCTGCCGCGCGAGCTGCGCGAACTGTGGCCCGAGGCCTCGACGGTGTGAACGTCGGGGTGCGGCAGGGGGCGGCCCCAAGGGGCCGCCCTTTTCGTGAACGCATGTAAAATGTTAGCCAGGTGACGGACAAGGAGGACGCCATGCAAGGAACGATGATGAACTTTCCCCTGACGCTGCCCCACATGCTCGAGCGCGCCGGCAAGCTCTTCCCCAAGGTGGAGGTGGTCAGCCGCATGCCCGACAAGTCGCTGCACCGCTACACCTACGCCGACTTCTACAAGCGCAGCAAGGCGCTGGCCGAAGCGCTAGGGAAGCTGGGGCTCAAAAAGGGCGACCGCGTGGGCACGCTGATGTGGAACCACTACGCCCACCTGGAGGCCTACTTCGGCGTGCCCATCGCCGGCGGGGTGCTGCACACCCTCAACCTGCGCCTCCACCCCAGCGACATCGCCTACATCATCAACCACGGCGGCGACCGCTTCCTGATCGTCGACGACGTGCTCCTCAAGCTGGTGCTGGCCATCCGCGAGCACATCCCGGGCGTCGAGGAGATCATCGTGGTGCCCCTCACCGGCCAGCCGGTGCCCGAGGGCTTCATGGACTACGAGCAGTTCCTCGACACCGCCGAGGGGAAGTTCCGCTACCCCGACCTCGACGAGAACGACCCGCTGGGCATGTGCTACACCTCGGGGACGACGGGCCGGCCCAAGGGCGTGGTCTACACCCACCGCTCGACGATCCTGCACTCCTTCGGCATCGCCCTGCCCGACGCCCTCTCGCTCTCGATGCACGACGTTTTCACCCCGGTGGTGCCGATGTTCCACGTCAACGCCTGGGGGCTGCCCTACGCGGCGGTGATGACGGGCACCAAGCAGGTCCACCCCGGCCCCTACCTGGACGCCGAGAACCTGCTCGACCTCTACGAACGCGAACGCGTGACCGCGACCGCGGGCGTGCCCACGATCTGGCTGGGCATCCTGCAGGCGCTGGAGAAGGAGCCCGACCGCTGGAAGCTGGTGCCCGGCATGCGCATGGTCGTGGGCGGCTCGGCCGCGCCCGAGAGCATGATCCGCGCCTTCGACAAGTTCAACCTGCGGGTCATCCACGCCTGGGGGATGACCGAGACCAGCCCCCTGGGCACGGTCAGCCTGCTCAAGCCGCACCTGCAGGAGCTCGACGAGGACGCCCAGTACGCCTACCGCGCCAAGCAGGGCCTGCCGGTGCCGCTCGTCGAGGTGCGCGCCATGACCGACGACGGCGAGGCTCCCTGGGACGGCAAGACGATGGGCGAGCTGCAGGTGCGCGGCGCCTGGGTGGCCGCGAGCTACTACAACCTCCCCTCCGAAACCGACAAGTGGACCCCCGACGGCTGGTTCCGCACCGGCGACGTGGTGACGATCGACGCCGAGGGCTACGTCAAGATCACCGACCGCACCAAGGACCTGATCAAGTCGGGCGGCGAATGGATCAGCTCGCAGGACCTGGAGAACGCCCTGATGAGCCACCCGGCGGTGGCCGAGGCGGCGGTGATCGCCGTGCCCCACCCCAAGTGGGCCGAGCGGCCGCTGGCGGCGGTGGTGCTGCGCGAGGGCGAGCAGCTGACCGCGGAGGAGCTGCGCGACTTCCTGGCCCCCAAGTTCGCCAAGTGGTGGCTGCCCGACGCCATCGTCTTCGTCGACGAGATCCCGCGCACCAGCACCGGCAAGTTCATGAAGGCGAAGCTGCGCGAGCAGTTCAAGGACTGGAAGTGGGAGGAACAGGGTTCGTAGTGCGTGGTACGTAGTTCGTGGTAACGACCTTCGACCAACGACCACGCACCGGGTACGGGTCGGCGCAGAGCGCCGCCCCCTAGCACCCCCGTTCGTGGCAGCGGCTCGGCAGGTAGTAGTCGGTGTAGAGCACCTTGGCGAAGGCCACCACGGGCACGGCGAGCATCGCCCCCCACAGTCCGAAGAGGGTCGCCCCGGCGAGGATCGAGAGGACCACGGTGACGGGGTGCAGCGCGGTGGCGCGCCCCAGGATGTAGGGCGAGAAGACGTGGGACTCGAGCTGGTTGGCGACCAGGAAGACGACGAGCACGAGGACGACCTTCCAGGCGGAGACCGTCAGCGCCAGCAGCAGCGCCGGCACGATGGAGACGACGACGCCCAGGTAGGGCACCAGGTTGAAGACCCCGGCGATGAAGCCCAGCGCCGCGGCCATCGGCACCCCCGCGAGGGCGAGCCCCAGGCCCACGGCCAGGCCCACCAGCGCGGCCACGAGCAGCTGGCCGCGGATGTAGCCGCCCACCGCGCGGTCCAGCTTGCCCGCCAGCTCGAGCGCCAGGGGCTGCCAGGGCCGCGGCAGCGCGTCCAGCAGTGCCGCGTTGATGCGCGGGAAATCGACCATCAGGTAGCCCGTCACCACGAAGACCGCCAGCAGCTGCACCAGCCCGCCCGCCAGCGCCGCCAGCCCGGCGACCAGGTTCCCACCCTTGCCCAGCAGCGTCCCCAGCCAGCCCACCAGCGTCGCCGAGAAGCCCTGGAGCAGGGCTTTGAGGGCGTCGGCGGTGTGCACCAGCACCGCCTGCACCTCGGGGCTCTGGGCCCAGCCGCGCACCAGCCCGGGCAGCCGCTCGATCCAGCCGTTGATCGGCCGCAGCACCTCGGGGATGCGCTCGGAAAGCTGCGAGAGCTGCACCACCACCTCGGCGAGCAGCACGCTCGCCAGCCCCAGGAAGACGAAGAAGAGGGCGTAGACGAGCAGCACCCCGAAGGCGCGCCGCACCCGGCGGCGCTCGAGCCCGCTCACCAGCGGGTCGGCCAGGTAGGCCAGGGTATAGGCGATCAAAAACCCCACCCAGACCGCGGCCGTACGCAGCAGCAGCCCGCCCAAGGCCCACAGCCCCAAAAGCAGCACGGCCACCCGCACGTAAGGGTTGGCCCAGACCTGCCGCAGCGCGTCCCGCATGGACCTAGGGTACCGCAAACAACGCGCGCGCCAGGGTGAGCAGCTTGTCCTTGTTCTCGCGCGGGTCGAGGCCCTTGCCCAGGTAGGTGCCGGTGTCCACGTTGCCCCGCCAGACCTCGAGCAGGAGCCGCGCGCCCTCCCGGCTCCCGCGCGAGGCCGGGCGGGTGCCGCTGTTGCCCACGTAGCCGATCCACTCGCCGCGCTCGACCAGCCGGCCCACGGCCAGGTCGGGGCGCAGCCCCGAGAGGTGGGCGTAGACGGTGATGCGGCCGTCGGGGTGCTCGATCCAGACCTCGCGGCCGCGCAGCCGGTCCATCTGCTCGGGGCTGGCGCCGCCGGCCACCGCCTCGACGAGGGCGTTGAACTCGGCGGCCGTGAGCTCTCGGTAGTCCTGCTCGGCCTTGAGCACCCGGCCCCGCTGGGCCGCCACCACCCCGGTGCCGTAGACGACGGGCACGCAGGCGTCGCCGCCGGTGAAGATGAACCCCTGGTTCGCGCCCTTGCGGTAGGGGCGGGGGTAGCCCGGCAGGTTCTCGGGCTCCTGGGGCAGGCAGGCCCCCGGCAGCGGCAGGACGTAGCGCTCGGGTCCGCCGCTGGCCTCGGGAACGGGGGCGCCCGCCAGGGCCGCGCGCAGCCGGTGCAGCTCCGCCCGATCGTGCCGCCAGGCGAGGGTGACGACCAGCGCATAGAGCACCAGCGCGATCAGCACGTACCAACCCGGTTTGAGCCCCGTTCTCACGCCCCCATTCTTGCACAGCGAAGCCGCCCGGGCGGTCCCGGGCGGCGGGGGTGCGGGTCGCTTACTTGTCGAGCAGCGCGAGCAGGCGGGCCTTGATCTGCTTCTCGGAAAGCCCGTCGAAATTCATGCCCTTGGCCCGTTCGGCCAGCTCGTAGACCTTGTGCACGTGGGACATGGCCACGCGGAAGGTGACGGGCTTGCCGCCGACGCGGATCGTCACCTTGCGCAGGTTGGGGGCCTGCCAGTGCTTGTGGATGCCGGTGGTCTTGCGGCCGACGCCGCCCAGCCGCTTGGCCTTACCGCGCTGGGTGATTTTACGGGCCACGGTGGGCCGTTTTCCGCTGATTTCGCACACTCTCGACATAGGGTCCTCCGGGGGTGCTTCGGCCGCAGGCCAAAGCCAGCAAACGCGAGTATACCACAGCCACCGGCGCCCGTGCTAGACTCACCCCATGCCCACCGTCCTGATCCCGCTCCTGCTGGCGGCCGACCAGATCAGCAAGCTGCTGGCGCTGCGCTTCCTGGACCCCATCCCCGACCGGCTGCTGCCCGGCCTCTACCTGACGCTGGTGCAGAACACCGGGGTGGCCTTCGGGCTCTTCAAGGGCAACCCCACGCTGCTGGGCGGGTTCAGCCTGCTCGTCGGCTTCGTGCTGCTCGTCTACCTGGCGCGCGCCCGTAGCGCGCCCTTGCTCGCCTTCGCGCTCTCGCTGGTCGCGGCCGGTGCGCTGGGCAACGCCGTCGACCGGCTGGGGCGCGGCTGGGTGGTGGATTTTCTCGACATCGGGCCCGGCCTTTGGCCGGTCTTCAACCTGGCCGACAGCTTCGTGGTGGTGGGGGTGATCCTGCTCCTGCTCCCCTGGGGCCGGGCGCGGAACTGAGCGCTCAGCCCGCCGCGGCCGCCGGAACGCAGACCCGGAAGACCGCGCCGCCGCCCTCGCGGTTCTCCACCGCGACCTCGCCCCCGTGGGCCTCGGTGATGGCGCGCACGATCGCCAGCCCCAGCCCCGAACCCCCGGAGCTGCGCGAGCGCGCAGGGTCCGCCCGGTAGAAACGGTCGAAGACCCGCGGCCAGTCCGCCTCGGGGATGCCCGGGCCGTCGTCGGCCACCCAGAGGCAGGCGCGCCCGCCTTCGAGCCGACAGCCCAGGCGCACCCGCGTGCGGGCGTGGTGCAGGGCGTTGTCGATCAGGTTGAAGACGACCTGGCGCAGGCGCGCCGGGTCGATCCGTGCGGGCGCGGGCTCGAGGTCGAGCTCGAGCGCGATCCCGCGCGCTTCGGCGCTGGCGGCGAAGGCCTCGGCGCTCTTCGCCAGCAGCTCGGCCAGGTCGTAGGGCACGGGCTCGAGCGCCAGCCCCCCCGACTCGGCGAGCGAGAGCAGCCGCAGGTCGCCGACCAGCAGCGCCAGATGGTCCACCTCCTCCACCAGGCGTTCCAAGGTTTCGGGGTCGGGGTCGAGCATGCCGTCGGCCAGCGCCTCGAGCTCGCCCTTGAGCACCTGCAGCGGCGTGCGCAGCTCGTGGGCGATGTCGGCGACGCGCCGGCGGTCCAGCTCCTCTTCGGTCTGCAGGCGTTCGGCCAGCTCGTTGAAGGCGCGGGCCAGCTCGGCCAGCTCGTCGCGGCCGCGCACCTGGGCGCGGGCGTCGCGGTCGCCGGCGGCGTAGCGGCGGGTGGCCCGGGTCAGCTCGCTGACCGGACGGGTCATCCGCCAGGCCAGCCCGCCGCCCACGCCCAGCGCCACCACAAGCGCGATCAGCGCCGCGCGCAGGTTGGCCTCGCGCAGCTCGCGCAAAAGCCGCTGCTGCTCTTCGAAGAAGCGCGGGGGCTTCGCCGGCGGGTGCGGCCCCTCGATCGCCCGCGGCAGCTCGCGGTCGAGGAAGCGGTGCACCCGCTGCTGCTGGGCCTGCCAGACCAGGGCGGCGGTGATGCCGCTGGCGAAGAGGGCCACCAGCGCGAAGGCCAGCACCAGCCGCGAGGCCAGCTTCACGCGGCACCTCGCGGCCGGTAGGGAAAGGTGGACATGCCCTCAGTCTAGCGGCCCGGACGCTGGGGTCCCGCCCCCGGATGGGTGGGGCGTTCCTGCGGGCCGTGGGGGCGGCGCGGCTTCTGGAAGCCGTGGCCCCGGGCCCCCGGGCGCTGCGGCGCGCCGAAGCCTGCGGCGGGGTTCAGCCCCGCGGGGCGGTTCAGCAGCCGCTCGATGTGCACGTCCAGGTTGGCGCGCAGGCGCTCCGCCTGCTGGGCGCTGATCACGCCCAGCTCGAGCAGCCGGTCGAGGCGCGCCTCCTCCGGCGCCCGCAGCTGCGCCTTCAGCACCTCCACGTCGCCGCCGCTCCTCGCCACCAGCTCGGCCAGGGTGGGGCCTTCGAGCGCCAGCTTGCGCGCCTGCAGCCGCGCCTTCAGGATCTGGTAGCGCAGTTCGGGCAGCTTGCCCGCGCGGTAGGCCTCGTCGAGCCGTTCGAGCTGCACCTCGAGCACCTTGCGCTGGAACTCCACGGGCTCCATCCCGCTCGCCTCGATCAGGGCGCGCAGCCCGCCCTGCCGGTACGCGGCGCGCAGTTCCTCGGGGCGCTTGCCCAGCACCTCGGCCAGCGCCTCCAGGCGCGCCCCGCCCGCGAACTCCGCCGCCGGGCTCACGGGCCGCTTCGCGGGCGCGCCCGCGCCGGACGCCGCCTGAGGACCCACGGCCAGCGCCAGCCCCAGCGCCAGCAGGGCGGCCACCAGGGTACCTGCGCTCCTCCAGCTTCGTTTCATGAAGACCTCCTTTCTAGGGGGCCGGGCCCCCACGTGCGCCTTTACTTTAGGCACGCGCCGGTGAAGGGGCCGCGAAGGGAGCGTGAAGGTTCGTTCACGAACCGCGGGCCCCCGTAGGGGCCCGCGCAGGAGATGCAGATCGAAGGGGCGGGTTAGCGACCGGAGCCGGCGCGGGGGCCCGCACCGCCGTGGGGGCCGTGGCCCTGACCCTGGCCCTGCCGCTGGCAGTCCTGCCCGCCGTGGCCCTGCTGACCCTGATTCCGCTGGGACGCGAAGGTGCCGTGGAGCTCCTGCATCTGCTCGGGGCTCAGCGTTCCGCCGTTCTCGGCGGCCAGCGAGAAGGCCGGCAGGTGGCGCTCCTGCGAGGCGGCGCGCAGGTGGTCGAAGACCTGCACCAGGTTGGGGTAGTCCTGCACGGCTTCCATCAGCCGGTCGTACATGGCCACGTTGGCCACCTCGCCCTCGGCCCAGGCCTTCGCCGCGGCTTCCAGGCTTTCGGGCGCGCTGACCTGGCCCAGGTAGGGGTTCTCCGCGGGGTAGTCGACGCCGTAGCGGTCGAGCTGGCGCTTCAGGGCCTCGATGTGCTTCGCCTCCGCCTTGCGGATGCTCACGTAGGGCTCGACCTCGCCGTACTTCTCGATCACCGCGGTGTACATCGCGTAGGCGGCGTACTCGCCCTCGGGCCCGACGAGCGCCTCGAGCAGCGCGTTCTTCGCCTCCTCGCTGAGCGGCTGGGTCTGCACCTGGGCGTACCCCGCC
>JALSIA010000212.1 GCA_026981865.1 Thermaceae bacterium | reverse complement strand
ACGCCCCGCCCCGCCCGAACTGGACGACGAGGGCGACGTCGCCGTCGAGCTCGAAGAGCAGGGGGTGGATCCTGGGCTGGTGGCGCGCACCGTGGGCATCCTCGTCCACTACGCCATCGGCCAGGACTGGGGCCCCGAGCGCCTGCGCGATCTGTGGAACCAGGAGGCGGTGCAGCGCCTGACCGAGCCCGAACGCACGCGGGTGCAAACCGAGGTGGTCCAGCGGTTGGAATCCTACTGGAGGCTGCTAGGGACGGAACTTCCGGCCCTCGACGAGCGGGACGAGGACTACGCCGAGTTCCCGCTGCTCCTGCCCACCCGCACGGCGCGGCTGGACACGGTCTGGGAGGGCGTGATCGACCGCCTTTACCGTGTGGGCGACGTCTGGGTGCTCGAGGACTACAAGACCGACCGCGAGCGGCATCCCGAGCGCTACCACTTCCAGCTCGCCCTCTACCGGCGCGCCGTGGCCGCGGCCTGGGGCATCGAGCCCGAGGCGCGGCTGGTCTACCTACGCTTCGGCGAGGTCGTCCCCCTCGAGGCCCAGCTCCTGGAGGAGGCCTTCGAGCGTGGGGCGCGCGAGGCCGAGGAGGTCTAGCGCCGCGTCGGCGCGCTCGATCGCGAGCGTCCCCTCGACTTCGCGGCCGCTCTGGATCAGCAGCAGCCCCGACCAGCGCTCGAGCACCGCGCCTTCCGCACGCGGCGCGGCCTGCGCCGCGGCGCGCAGCAGCAGGGCGGCCTCCCGCTCTCGGCCCGCCGCGAGCGCGGCCTGCAGCCGCGCCTTAAGCTCCTGCGTCAGGGGCGTCTTCGAGGCGGACCTCCCAGGTGATCTCGGCGTTGAGGTTGGCCGAGGCGCTGCAGAACTTCTCGTGGCTCAGGCGTACGGCCTGGGCGAACTGTTTCTCGGTGACGCCCTCGCCGCCGCCCACGTGGACCACATGGATGTGGGTGTAGCGCCGGGGGTGCTGCTCGGCGCGCTTTCCCGTGACCTCGACCCGGTAGTGGGCGAGCGGGGTGCGCTTCTTCTTCATGATGTCGACCACGTCGTAGGCGGTGCAGCCCCCGAGCGCCGCCAGCAGCAGCTCCATCGGGCGCAGGCTCACCGCGGGGCTTGCCCCGTCCACGATCACGGTCTCGCCGCTCTCGTTGCTGGCCGAAAAACGCTTCTCGCAAAGTTGCCGTACCACCACGGTTCTCTTCTCGCCCATCTTCCCTCCGGCCCCCACTCTACTAGAGCAGGCCGTGGGTGTAACCGCCGTCCACCATGACCGCCTGCCCGGTCAGGTACGACGCCGGTTCGCTCACCAGGAAGGCGGCCACCGCGGCGATCTCTTCGGGTCGGGCCATGCGTGCGGCGGGGATCTGGTTTAGCAGCCGCTGCTCCAGCGCCTCGGGCGTGGTGTTTTGGCGCACGGCGTTGTCCTCGAAGAGGTGCTTCACCCGCTCGGTCGCGGTGTAGCCGGGGCCCAGGGTGTTTACGGTGACGCCGTCCGCGGCGACCTCGCGCGACAGCGTCTTGGCGAACCCGGTCACGGCCGCACGCAGGGCGTTGGAGAGCGCCAGGTTTTCGATCGGCTCCTTGACCGAGATGGAGGTGACGAAAAGGATCCGCCCCCAGCCGCGGTCGCGCATTCCCTCGAGGACCCGCCGTGCCAGGCGGATCTGCGGGTAGAGGAGCAGCTCGGCCGCCTCGCGCCAATCCGCTTCGGCCAGTTCGGAGGCCAGCCCGCTGGGCGGACCTCCGGTGTTGCCCACCAACACGTCGACGGGCCCGAACTCGTGCTCGGCGAAGGCGACCAGCTGCTCGGCGGTCTCGGGGTCGTTTAGGTCGCCGGCGTAGTAGGCGGCGTCGCCCGCGGCCGCGCAGATCTCGGACGCGGCGCGCGCCAGCTTCTCCTCGTTGCGGGCGGAGAGCACCACCCGCGCTCCTTCGGCGGCCAGGGCGTCGGCGATGGCGCGGCCGATTCCCTGGGAGGCGCCGGTGACGATGGCGGTCTTGCCCTTGAGTCCCAGGTCCATGCCCCCATTATCGCAGGACGGCGCGGTGTAGGCTGCGTTCATGGAGATCCGCGTCCTGGAAGAACTGGTCGAGTTTGGCCAAGAAAAGATGAAGAAGATCCCCGTCTTCGACTCGCCCCACATGTTCTACGACCTTTACGCCCTGCTGCCGGGACAGATGCAGAAGGTGCACGCCCACGAAGGCTCCGACAAGGTCTATCTGGTGCTCGCGGGCGAGGTGCGGGTGCAGGTGGGCGAGGCGCAGGCCACCCTGACCACGGGGCAGGCGACCCGGGCACCGGCGGGCGAGGTGCACGGGGTCTGGAACGCCAGCGAGCAGCCGGCGGTGCTCCTGGTGGTGATGGCGCCGCGGCCTAGCTGAGCCGTTTGTAGTACCAGCTCAGCGTGGGGCCGCCGTCCTTGAGGTAGCGGTAGCCGAGCTTCTTCCAGAAGGCGGCGGCGCCGGGGTTGTGGCCGTAGACCGCCGCGTAAAGGCGCCGCGACTCGTGCGCGAGCAGGGCTTCCAGGTCCTCGATGGCAGCGCGCCCGAAACCTCGGCCCTGGTGGGGTTCGGCGATCAGGATCAGCGTTACCGTAGCCTCGTCCTCGCCCGGGTAGCGGCGCTTGAAGTCGAGGTAACCGACGGTATCGCCCGCGTGCTGCACCAGGTAGGCGCGCCGCGCGGGATCCGCCAGAATCGCCTCGACCTCGCGCTCGACGTCGGGAAGGCCCGGTACCTCGATGCCGATCCGCTCGAAGTGGCGCGGGCTCGCCCGGTAGACGGAATGGATGCGATGCGCGTCCCCCGCGCCTACGGGCTGCAGCTCGACCGCTCGGGTGGGCATCATCTCAGCGTCATTCTATCTGCTTGCGGGTGAAGGTTGTGTGACGAGCACGACGAAGGCCAGGGCGTAGTCGTGCTCGTGGCTCAGGGTGACGAGCGCGGTCAGGCCCCGTTCGGCGAGGGTGCGTTCGAGCTCGGGGCTGAAGCGCAGCACCGGCCGCGGCCCCTCGTGGCCTACCGCGACGTCGCGCCAGCCGATCGAACCGTTCCAGACCTTGGCGAAGGCCTCCTTGGCCGCCCAGCGGACCGCCAGGCGGGGCGCGGGGTCGGCGGCGGCAAGCGCGTAGGCGCGCTCCTCGGGGGTGAAGTGGCGTTCGAGGAAGCGCCGGGGGTGGCGCCGGTAGACCCCGCGGATGCGCTCCACCGATACGAGGTCGCTGCCGATGGCGACGATCACGCCTGCAGTATACTTTCGGGGCGATGGCGGAGCTGCCGGGGGCCTTCCTGAACAAGATGGCCGAGCTGCTGGGGGACGAATACCCCGACTTCCTGCGGGCCCTGACCGAGGAGGAGCGCAGCCATGGGCTGCGCGTCAACACCTTGAAGCTCACCCCGGCCGGGTTGCGGGCGCGGGCGCCTTGGCCGCTCGAGCCCATTCCCTGGAGCCCTGCGGGCTTCTACTACCCTCCGGAGGCGCGTCCCGGACCCCACCCCTACCATTACGCCGGCCTCTACTACATCCAGGAACCCAGCGCCCAGGCGGTGGGCGAGGTGCTGGACCCCCGGCCCGGCGAGCGGGTGCTCGACCTGGCCGCGGCGCCGGGGGGCAAGACCACCCATCTTGCCGCCAAGATGGCCGGCCGCGGCCTGCTCGTCGCCAACGAGGTGGACTCGGGCCGCATCCGCGGGCTGCTCGACAACCTCGAGCGCTGGGGAAGTACCCAGGCGGTGGTGCAGGCCCCGGTGGCGCGGCTGGCCGAGCGCTGGGGGGCGTACTTCGACCGGGTGCTGCTCGACGCCCCCTGCAGCGGCGAAGGGATGTTTCGTAAGGAGCCGGCGGCCGCGGCCCGCTGGGGCCCCGCCGCGCCGGCGCGGGCCGCGGCCGTACAGGCGCGGCTCCTCCAGGCCGCGGCGCAGCTGGTGCGCCCCGGAGGGGTGCTGGTCTACGCCACCTGCACCTTCGCGCCCGAGGAGAACGAGGGCGTCGTCGGGGCCTTCTTGAAAGCCCATCCCGAGTTCGACGTCGAGGACGCCCGCCTCCACCCCAGCTTCGCCCCGGGGATTCCCGCCTGGGGCGGGGGCGAGGCTCGGCTCGAGCGGACCGCCCGGCTCTGGCCCCACCGCTTGCGTGGGGAAGGGCACTTCCTGGCGCGGCTCGTGCGGCGCGAGGGCGCGGCGGGTTCGCCCCCGCGTTTCCGTCCGCCGCGGCCCGACCACCGGGCGCTGGCCGAATGGCGAGCCTGGGCGCGCGATCACTTGAAAGGCCCGGTCGAGGGGGCGCTGTGGGAGCGCAGCGGCCACCTCTACCTCCTGCCCGATGGCTTGCCCGACCTGGGCCGGATCGCCACGCCGGCGCCGGGCCTCTACTTGGGTCAGGCCAGGAAGGGCCGCTTCCTGCCCGCGGCGCACCTCGCCCGCGCGCTTCCGCCCGGATCGGCCGGGCCGGAGCTCGCCCTCCAGGCCGACGACCCCCGGGCCCTCGCCTTCGCGCTGGGCGAGCCGGTGCCGCACCCGGGCTCCGGCGGCTGGTACTGGGTGACGGTGGAAGGCTTCGGACTGGGCTGGGGGAAGGCCAAGGGCCGGGTGCTGCGCCCGGCGCACGTCCGGCTCTAGCGCTCCAGGATCTCGTAGACAAGGTCGAGGTCGTGCACGACCTCGGGGCCCGGTTCGCCCAGCCGCACCAGGTAGGCGCGCCAGCCGAGGTCGCGGGCGACGCGGACGTTGTCAGGGTAGTCGTCGAAGTAGGCGATCGCCTCCGGAGGGACCCCCAGCTCCTCGCTCACGCGGCGAAAGATCCGCCCGTCGGGTTTCAGCAGGCCTAGGGTGTTGCTTGCGAAGAAACGGTCGACGAACTCGGCGAGGCCGTGGTAGGCCAGGCTTTCGCGCAGGCTGGGGGTGGTGTTCGAGAGCACGGCGACGGTGTACCCCTGAACCTGAAGCCATTCGAGCAGCGGGCGCGCCCCGACGGTGGGCTCGATGAAGCGGTAGTAGGGCCAGGTGGCCACCAGTTCGGCGGGCGAACAGCGGCTGCCAAGCCGCCTCAGCAGCTCCCGCGCCATCTCCAGCCAGAAGCGCGGCTCTTCCTCGGGCGGCACCTTCAGCCTGCGGATTTCGGCGGCGTAACGCTCCCAGATCGGCGCCAGGGTCGCGAGCAGGGCGTCGGCGTCAAGTCCGCCGGGGGTGCACGGGGCCAGCCACTCGGCGAAGCGCCGCACCACGTCGCGGGCCGGTCGCATCAGCACCCCGTCGCGATCGAAGACCACCGCCTGGATCACGGAGCCATTTTATCGGGGTCATGGTCCCGGAGTGCGGGGCGCACGCCCCGCTCGGTGGCCAGGAAGTCCACGGGAACGTCCCAGGGGTCGTGGGGCAGAGCGTCGAGTACCAGGGCTTCGGGCACCAGGCCGATTCGCAACACCCGCGGCGGCAGCGCGGCCAGGAAGCGGTCGTAGTAGCCGGCCCCGTAACCGAGCCGTCCGCCGGTGCGGTCGAAGGCGATGCCGGGCACGACCACCGCATCCAGGAGGGCGGGCTCGATCACGGGGGCTTCCGGAGCGGGTTGCTCGAAGCCGTAGCGGTGTTGCTCACGTGGGGCCTCCAGCGGATGTACGGTCAGGCCTGCGGCTGCCGTGCGCGGCAGGTAGAACAAAGCGCCGGGCAGCCGTTCCACCAGGCCAAGGGGAGAAAGCTCGCCCCGGAAAGGCAGGTAGATCATCACCCTTTGCGCGCCCCGATCGCGTAAGAAGCCGGCCAGGCCGGCGACCGCGCGCTCGCTGAGGCGGTCCGTCTCCAGACCCACCCGGCGCTCCAGGTACCGTTTCCGCAAGGCGCGTTTCACGGACCTAAGTCTACGCAAAGTACGTGAGGCCCGCCCGCTGACCTGGCTCCAGAATTCTTGACACTCCACCCGTCAAAGTGCCAAAATACCGGCGGAGGGAAGATGCCGACCTACGTGTACAAAGGACTGGAAAGCGGCGAGTACTTCGAAGTGGAACAGAGCATCCACGAAGACCCGCTGACCCACCACCCCGAGACGGGCGAGCCCGTCAAGCGCGTCATCCAGCCGGTCGGGGTCATCTTCAAGGGTTCTGGCTGGTACGTGAAGGATTCCCGCAGCTCCGGCGCGCAGGCCGGGAAGAAGAAGTCCGAAGGCGGTTCCGAGCAGGCTGCGAAAAGCGCCGCCGCGGACTGAGCGGGCGGCGGAAGGTAGCGGGGGCGGCACGGCCGCCCCCGGCTTCATTTCCAGGGCCCGAAGCTGATCGAGTCCCCCTCCTTGACGCCGCGGGCGGCGAACCAGCCCTGGTTCACCTCCAGCGCCCCCACGTAGGCGAGACCGGGAGCGTAGACCGGACAGCGGTCCGACTCCTCGGGCGGTAAGGTGCAGGGGTCCATGTCGAGGATGCGCACGATGCGGCCGTTCTGGTCGAAGAAGGCGATGGAGAGCGGAATCTTGGTGTTCTTCATCCAGAAACCCACGTCGGTGGCGCGGGGGAAGAGGAAGACCATGCCGTGGTCTTCGGCCAGCTCGGTGCGGTACATCAGCCCCCGCATCTGCTGTTCGGGGGTTTCGGCCACCTCCACGATCAGCTCGTAGGTCTGCGTCGGGGTGGTCACGTAGAGCACCCGCTGGCGCAGTTGCAAGGGTGGCGGGGTGGACTCGAGCCTGAGCTGGGTAGCGGCGAAGTAGCCGTAGGTTCCCAGCGCCACGACCGCGCCGATCAAAAGCCACTTAAACTTGGCCATCGTGAGATCACCTCCCGGTCGATGCGGGCTTCCAATTCGTCTGCGGGCAGCTCCGCGTCGAGGACCACGAAGCGTGCGGGTTCGCTTTGGGCCAGGCTCCGGTACCCCTCGCGCACCCGCCGGTGAAAGGCGAGCGACTCCCCTTCGAGCCGGTCGCGCCCGACCAGCCGCGCCAGCCCCCGTTCGGGCGGCAGGTCCAGCAGGAAGGTGAGGCTTGGGCGGACGCCGTGCAGGATGCCCTCGCTCACCGCCCGCAGCCAGGCGAGGTCGAGGCCGCGGCCGTAGCCCTGGTAGGCGTAGGACGAGTCCACGAAGCGATCGCAGATCACGAACGATCCCGCGGCCAAGGCGGGCTCGAGCACCGTGCGCACGTGCTCCGCGCGGTCGGCGGAGTAGAGCAGGAACTCGGCCTCCGGGCTCATGGCCGCGCCCTGGTGCAGCAACCAGCGACGCACCTCGCGCCCCAGGTCCGTCCCCCCGGGTTCGTGGGTCAGCACCGCAGCCACCCCCCGCGCCCGCAAGCGCGCAGCCAGCCGCGCGGCCTGGGTGCTCTTGCCCGAGCCCTCGGGGCCTTCGAAGCTGATGAAACGCAGCGGTTCGTCCATGATCACAGCCCCGTGGGGCGGTCGAAGAAGGCCCAAGGCAGGCCGAACTCGGCCTCGATGCGGGCGGCCAGCGCCTTCACCCCGAAGGTCTCGGTATCGTAGTGTCCGGCGTAGACCACGTTGATGCGCCGTTCGAAGGCCTCGTGGAAGACCTCGTGCTTGGGTTCGCCGGTGATGAAGACGTCGAGCCCTTCCTCGTCGGCCTCGACCAGCGTCCAAGCGGCGGCGCCCGACACGATGCCCCCGCTCCCGACCAGGTCGCCGCCCCCCTGGTGCACCAAACTCTGCATACCGGTGAGCTGGCCCAGGCGGTCGGCCACGTCGTGCAGGGTGGTGCCGGCGGGGAAGCGTCCCTTGAACCCGATCTTCACACCCTTGTAGCTGCCGAAGGGTTCCAGGTCGACCATGCCCAGCTCGCGGGCCAGGACGGCGTTGTTGCCCACCTCGGGATGGGCGTCGAGGGGCAGGTGCGCGGCGTAGAGGCCGATGCCGGCGTCGAGCAGCGTCTGGATGCGTTTCTTCACGTGCCCCCGGATCGCCAGCGGCTGGCCCCAGAAGAGGCCGTGGTGCACGATCAGCAGGTCCACCCCCGCGGCCACCGCGTCGTCGAAGGTGGCCTGGGCGGCGTCCACGGCCACGCCGATGCGTTCGATGGTGTCCTTGCCTTCCACCTGCAGGCCGTTTAGGGCGAGGTCGGGGTAGTCGTGGATCTTGAGGAAGTTGTCGAGCCAGGTTACGAGGCGGTCTCTTTGCATGGTTGCTCCTTCAAGCGCCGGCCGCGGATCAGGAAGATGGCGACCGCGAGCACGAGGGTGATCGCCCCCAGCACCCCCAGCTCCACCATCGTCTCCTGGAAGGCGACCGGCGCCGGGGCGGGGGAGGTGGTGCTGAGCGTCGCGGTGATGACCAGGATGCGGCGTACCGAGGCGATGATGCCCACGATCAACACGGGTTCGATCTGCAGCAC
>JALSIA010000211.1 GCA_026981865.1 Thermaceae bacterium | reverse complement strand
TCGGGCGGGGCTTCGCTTTCCACGCCTTCGACGAGCTCGTGGTACCAGTGATCGCGGCCCGGCTCCATGGGCACCTCCTGGCCGGTGCGCCGCACCACGACCACGTGCTTGACGATCCCGGTTTCGCGCACCGCCTCGTCGGCGGCCTCCTTGAGGGGCACGACCTGCCCACGGCGCCAGCCGCCGTCGGCGGTAATCAGCACCTCGCTGCCGGCGTCCTTAATGCGCTCGGCCAGGGCGCTGGCCGAAAAGCCGCCGAAGACGACCGAGTGCACCGCCCCGATGCGGGCCGTTGCCAGCATGGCGACGGCCGCCTCCGGGATCATCGGCATGTAAAGGGTGACGCGGTCGCCCTTCTTCACCCCCAGGCGCCGGAGCACATTGGCGAATCGGCTCACCTCCCGGTGCAGCTCGTGGTAGGTGAGCGTGCGGGTGTCGCCCGGCTCGCCCTCCCAGACGATCGCGGCCTTGTTGCGCCGCCAGGTCGCCAGGTGCCGGTCGAGGGCGTTGTAGCTCACGTTGGTCCGGCCGCCCACGAACCACTTGGCGTGGGGCGGGTTCCACTCGAGCACCTTCTGCCAGGGCTCGAACCACTCGAGCTCGCCAGCGATCTCAGCCCAGTAGCCTTCGGGGTCCTCAATCGAACGCCGGTACTCGGCCTCGTACTCTTCCTCGCTCTTCAACCGCGCCCTCAGACGAAAAGCCTCGGGCGGCTCGAAGCTGCGCGTTTCCTTGAGTACGGCTTCAATGCGATCCTTGTCCACCGCTGGCCCCCTTCCCCAACTTGGGTTTTGAGCCAGCATACGGCCGGCCGCCGACCCGCGTCAAGGACGGCTGAAGCGACGCTCGAACCAGAACGCCGCCCCGCGGCGCGCCGCCGCACCGGCGCGGAGGAGGTAGGTGACGTCGCCCGGTTCACGCCGCAGCCAGGTGTATTGGCGCTTGATCAGCCGCCAGACCGCACGCCGGTCGGCCTCGAGCGCCTCGGTGTAGCTCCACTCGCCCCGCAGGTAGCGCACGACCTCCTTGTAGCCAATGGACTGGAGCGCCGTGGGCATCTGCGGGTAGCGCTCGAGCAGCGCCCGCACCTCGTCGATCAGGCCGTGTTCGAACTGCCAGCGCGCCCGCTCCCAGACTTTGTCCTTGAGGGCCGCCCGCTCGGGCCAGAGCACCAGCTTGGTGCAGCGCACCCCCGGCGCGCGCAGCGGGAAGCCGGCCGGCGGCCGGCCCGTGCGCCTGAGCACCTCCAGCGCCCGCACCAGCCGCCGCGGGTTGCCGGCCACCCGCGCCGCGTCGGCCGGGCTCGCGGTTGCCAGCTCGGTTAGCAACGCCTCCGCTCCCCGGTGCTCCAACTCGACCCGGATCGCCCGCTGCACCGCCTCGTCGGGCGGCGGAGTGGTGGGCAACCCTTCGCACAACCCCCGCAGGTAGTAGACCGTCCCCCCCACCACCAACGGAATCCGCCCGCGGGCGCGCACCCCGGCGACCGCGCGCTCGGCTGCCTCCACCCAGCGCACCACGTCGTAGGCCTCGTCGGGCTCCACCACGTCGACGAGGTGGTGGGGCACCCGGGCCCGCTCGGCAGCGGACGGCTTGTCGGTACCCACGTCCAGACCCCGGTAGACCATGGTGGCATCGGCGCTCACGACCTCGATCGGCCAGCGCTCCGCCAACCACAGCGCCAGGGACGACTTCCCGCTCGCGCTGGGCCCCGTCAGCACGGGTACGGCGCGGTTCACGCCTCCATCCTAACGGCGCTAGACTGGGGAAAGGAGGCGGCCATGGAATTGGAACGAAGCGACCGCTGGGCGGCCATCGAAAAGCTGATCGAACTCAAGCGGCGTATCGAGGCGCTGGAGTCGCGCTTCGGGGCGGACGCCCTCGCCGACTGGGCTCCGCCCGTGGACGTCCTCGACGAGGGCGAGGCCTACCGAATTCTGGTGGACGTGCCCGGGGTCAAGCCCGAGGACCTCGAGCTGCAGGAAGAGGGGCGCACGATCACGATCGCCGGCGTGCGCCACGAACCCGGGGCGCGCTACGTCACCCGCACCCGCCCCCACGGTTACTTCCGCCGGGCCTTCACGCTGCCCGAGCCGATCGTCGAGGGGGCGGCCGAGGCCAGCCTGAAGCAAGGGGTGCTGGAGATCCGCATCCCCAAGGCGCGGGGGCGCGCGGTGCCCATCGAACCGAGCTAGTCGCGCAGCACGTGGCAGCCGCGGCAGCGCGGCTCGTAGGCCTCCTTGGCCCCGACGAGGATGACCGGGTCGCTGGCCCGGGCGGGCTCGCCGTCGATGAGCCGCTGGGTGCGCGTCGCCGAGCGGCCGCAACGCACGCAGACCGCGCTCAGTTTTTCCACGAACTCGGCCCGGGCCAGAAGCTGGGGCATGGGGCCGAAGGGCTCGCCCCGAAAGTCGAGGTCGAGTCCGGCCACGATCACGCGGACGCCGCGGTCGGCCAGCCGCTCGAGCACGTCCGGGAGCGCACCGTCGAAGAACTGCGCCTCGTCCACGGCCACCACCTGCAAGGGCCCGTTCGCTTCCACCTGCGCCTGCAGTTCGGCGGCGCTGGCTACCGGCTCCGCCTCGACGCGCTGGCCGTCATGGCTCACCACGTCGCGCTTGTGGTAACGGTCGTCGAGCCGCGGCTTGAAGACGCGCACCTGCTGCCCGGCGATCATCACCCGCTTGACGCGGCGGATGAGCTCCTCCGACTTTCCCGAAAACATCGGCCCCGCGATCACTTCGATCCAACCGGTTTGATAGGGCAAGAACGGCACGGCCACCTCCAAAATCCGCCCCCCAGCTTACCCCAGCCTCATCCGGGCTTCGGGTATAACGGGGCATGGCGATCCAGAAGGCGCGCGAGGCCCTGTCGAACGTCCTCTTCGGCCAGGAGGGCGTGGTGGACACGCTGCTCGCCGCCGCGGCCAGCGGCGGCCATGTGCTCCTCGAAGGGCTGCCCGGCCTCGGCAAGACGCTGCTCGCCCGCGGCTTCGCCGCCGCCAGCGGCCTCAGCTACCGGCGCATCCAGTTCACCCCCGACCTGCTGCCCGCCGACGTGACCGGCACCGAGGTCTGGCGGGACGGACGCTTCGAGTTCCGCCCCGGTCCCCTCTTCGCCCAGGTGGTGCTGGCCGACGAGATCAACCGCGCCACCCCCAAGACGCAGTCGGCCTTGCTCGAGGCCATGGAGGAGGGCGCGGTCACGGCCTACGGGGTGCGCCACGAGCTGCCCCGCCCCTTCCTGGTGCTGGCCACCCAGAACCCGATCGAACTCGAAGGTACCTATCCCCTGCCCGAAGCCCAGGTGGACCGCTTCATGGCCAAGATCGAGATCGTCGCGCCGAAACGCGCCGTCTGGATGCGCATCCTCAGCGAGGTCCCGCAGATCCCTGAGGCCGTGGCCCGGCCCGAAGACTTCCTGGAGCTGCGGCGCCGTGCGGACGCGGTGCGGGTCGCCTCGACGGGTATGGAGGCCGTCGTCAACATGGCCCAGCTGGCGTCCGAGGAACCGCGCCTGCGCTTCGGCATCAGCCCCCGCGGAGCCAAGGCCTGGCTCGCCCTGGCGCGGGGCTTCGCGGTGCTCGCCGGCCGCGCCCACGTCGAGTGGGACGACCTGCGCGCCGCCGCCCGTCCGGCGCTCGTCCACCGCCTCTTCCTCACCGAGGAGGCGCGCTTCGAAGGGGCCTCCGAGGCCCGGGTCCTCGAAGACCTGCTCGCCAAGGCCCTGCCCAAGTAGCCGTGTTCCGCTACCGCATCCGCACGAGCCTGCGCCGGCCGCTTCCGGGAGGGCGCAAGAGCCGTCGCGCCGGCGAGAGCCTCGACTTCATGGAGCTGCGCGGTTACACCCCGGGCGACGACCCGCGCTTCGTCGACTGGAAGGCCTACGCCCGTACCGGCCGGCTCTACACCCGGGTCTGGGAGGGCGAGGAGCGGGCCCGCTTCACCCTCTGGCTCGACGGCTCGCCCAGCATGGACCTCCACGGCAAGCTGGACTACGCCCGCGAGGTGGTACGGGTGCTGCTGGCCGCGGCGCTGCCCGACGAAACCTTCGCGCTCGGCGAGGCCGGGCCGAGCCGGTTGCGCAAACCCGCCGAACACGGCCGGCCGGCGCCCGATCCCCGCGGCCCCATGGCCGCGCTCGGCGACCTGAGACGAGCCCGCGGTCAGCTCGTCCTCGTCACCGACGCCCTCGACGAGGGCGATTGGGCCGGTTTCCTGCGTATGCTGTCCCCCCGCCGGCCCATCTTGGTTCAGGTGCTCGCCCCCGAGGAGCTGGAACCCCCGCCCCGCGAAGCCGAGTGGCGCGACGTCGAGACCGGCACACGGATGCGGGTGGACCGCGCCGCGCTCGCGGCCTGGCGGGAGGCGCTGACCGCCCACCTGCGCGCCCTGCAGCGACAGGCTGCGGCGCAGGGCGGCTACGCCCACCTGCGCGTGGGCGAGGCGGTCGTGCCCGCACTCAGGCGGCAGGGGGTGCTGGAGTGGCGCTAGCCGATTCGGGTGAACCCCAGACCGCGTCGTAGACGCTGCGCAGCACCGCGGCCACGATGGGAAGCCCGATCACCGTCGTCAGGAAGCCGCGCAGCGCCTCGGAGAAGAGGAAGCCGTAGAACTGCGGCTCGAGCGCCCGGTCCAGATCGAGCTGCAGCCCCACCCGGCCGAGCCACGAGGAAGCCAGCAACCACAGCGCGAGCGCCGCGAACGCCGCCCAGTAACCGGGGCGGATCAGGAGGCGGCCATAGCCGGGGCGGGTCAGGGCCTCACCCAGGCGGCCCAGCGCGTCCCGGAAGCCTTGAGCGCGAACGGCCGCGTACACCATGGCCGGCAGCAGCAACGCCAGCGCGACCAAGCCGCCGACCGGGTAGACCAGGTAGACGCCGCCTGCACTCGGGAAAGGCGCGAGCCAAAGCACGAGCCCCAGCACCAGCTGGACCGCCAGCAGCAACAGGCCGGCCCCGAGCGCCGCGCCCACGGCGGCCGCGGGCGCCGGCCGGTTGCCGGAAAGCGTTCGCTGCAGCCAGCCCACGACCAGGTAGGCCATCCAGGCGGTCGCGAACCAGACGATCAACGCGCTTAGCCAGCTCAAGGGCGACGTAAGCGGGTCCGCGACCCTGGGGCCGCTGACCGTGGAAGGCATCAACCAGGACCAGACCAACCAACCGCGGAGGGCACGCCCGAGCCCTTCGAGCAGGGCCACCGCGACGAGCCAGAAAGCCACGTCCCTGGCAAAGACGGCGGCGTAACGCGACACCCTGCCGAGAACGGCAACGATTTGTTTCATGTCCATAGAATACCGCAATATGGAATCCATTCGTACGGGCAGTCTGCGGTCACGCCGCAGGCACGGGGACGGCCCGGAAAAGCGACCACCGCACACCACCAAGCCGGCAGCGTCCGAAGGGGGCTTGGCCTAACCCGACCACTGGTTGCGGTACATCTCGACGACCTCGTGCGCCGTCGTGGCCTCCTCGGGGCTCTTGTCGTCACGGTAGCGGACGAAGCGAGGAAACCGCAGGGCCAGGCCGCGGCCTTCCTGGACCGCACCGAAGGCGCAGGTGTGGCCCGGGCTGAGGGTGATCTCCTGGGCCTCGACCTCGATGACCTGGACGGGCTCGAACCAGACGTCGGGCTCGAGCAGCGACCAAACCCGGGGGTGCCGCGCTTCGCGGCGGTAAGGGTCGAGCCGCTGCGGCAGCACCTCGTTCAGGTCCTCGTCGCTGAAGCCCGAACCCACCTTGGTGAGGGTCTCGAAGCGATCTTCGTCGGGGTTGTAGGCCGCGGCCAGGAGCGAACCGTAGGTGCCGGCGCGCCGCCCCCGCCCCAGCCAGGCGCCGACGATGACCAGGTCGAGGGTGTCCGAAAGCTTGCCGGCGATGCCGCGCTTGTACTTGACCCACTTGAACCCACGCTTGCCGGCCTCGTAGTCGCCGTCGGGCTTCTTGCAGACCAGCCCCTCGCATCCGGCCTCGATGGAGGCATCGAAGAAACGCACCAGCTCGTCGGTGGTCTTCACGAAGTGCTTGGTCGAAAGCTCGAGCCGCTCGTGAGGGCGGAACCAGCGCTCGAGGCGCTCCCGCCGTTCGCTGTAGGGGCGTTCGATCAAGACCTCGCCGCCCGCGTAGAGCAGCTCGAAGACGAACCCCTTGATGGGGTACTTCTCCAGAAGCTCGGGCGTCAGGTGCTTGACCTTGCGGTTGAGGACGTTCTGGAAGGGGCGCATCTCTCCGGTCACCGGGTCGGTGACCACGGCCTCGGCCTCCAGGATGAAGGGTTCGTGCTGGACTTCGCGCAGCGCCTCCAGCAGGTCGGGGTACTGGTGGGTGATGT
Organism: Thermaceae bacterium; assembly: GCA_026981865.1. GTDB lineage: Bacteria > Deinococcota > Deinococci > Deinococcales > Marinithermaceae > Oceanithermus. Next base: position 2,161 of record JALSIA010000211.1, on the reverse strand, counting down.
TCTCGAGGCGGCGCGAGTAGACCCAGAAACGCTCGCCGTCGAAGTGCACCTGCACCCTTTCGCCGTCGTACTTGTGCTCGGCGAAGTGGGGGCCCAGCTTCTCCATGATCTGCTCGGGGCCCGCGAGCCGCTCGGCGAGCATCATCCGCACCGGTTTGCCCACCTCGAGCTTCACCCCCCGGAGCGCCTCCTCGCCCTCGAGCGCCAGCCGCGCCACGTAAGCGAGGTCGGAGGTCAGGTTGTAGGCCCGTTCCAGAAGCGGCTTCCGGCTGCGGTCGCCCAGGAAGGCCAGCGCCAGCGCCTCCAGCACCGTGGCGTCGCCCACACCCAACCGCAGCCGCCCCGTGACCGTGCGCAAAATCACCGCCGCCTCCTCGGGGCTGGCCTTGGCGACGAGGCGCGCCAGGCGCGCACGCTTGCGCGCCTGGGAACCGGGGCCGGCGTCCTCGGCGATCGCGCGAAGCTCGTCGTAGACGTGCCGCAAGGACAAGCCCCCGGCCCTGCGGGGCAGCACCTCGAGCGCGTAGGCGCCGATGTCGCCCTTCTCCTTGACGGCCTGGACGGTCTCCGCCTCGTCCCGCCCCAGCGCCAGCGCCAGCGCCTTGGCCGCCTCCTTCTCGGCCACGCCGAACTCGAGCCCCGCGAACTCGGGGGCCACCCGACCCTGCAGGAGAAGCACCGCAAGCGGAACCTCTTCGGTCGGAAGTTCTCGGAAGGCCTCGGCCAGCATCTTCACCATGGCGATCCGCGAACTCGCCCGTTCCACCTCGAGCAGCGTCGCGACGAACCGCTGGAAGGTCATCTTGCGCCTCCTTACCCTCAGTCTAGCGCGGGGGTACTAAACTGAAGTCCTGTGAACGTCCTGGCCATCGACACCGCCACCCCCTACCTGGTCCTCGGCACCCTCGATGCCGAACGCACGCTGCGTCGGGGTCGCCGCCACGCCGAAACGCTGATCGCCGACCTGGAAGCCTTCCTCTCCGGGCTCGGGCTCGAGCCGGCGCAGCTCGACCTGATCGTGGTCGGCGAGGGACCGGGCTCCTATACCGGCATCCGCGTCGCCGTCGCGACGGCGACCGGCCTGGCGCGTGGACTGGGCGTGCCGGTCGTGGGCGCGTCTTCTCTGGCCGCGGCCTCGGCCCGCGCGCGCGGCCGGGTGCGCGCGGCCTTCGAGGCCCGCAACCGCCAGGTCTACACCGCCGCGTACCGAGTCGACGACCTCCCCGCGGAGCAGGACCCGCCGGCCAGGCTCGCGGCCGGGTCATTGCCCCGGGGCGACGCCTGCCTGCTCTGGAACGCGCCGCCCTCGGGGCGCGCGCTTGCCCGGCTGGGGCTCGCCCGCTGGAACCGCGGGGACGCGCGCCTCGTGCCCGTCTACCTTTAAGACGAAAACTATGCTGCGGTACGTTTTCTAATCCAGGGAGCTGGTAACCTAGGGCCATGCTGTATAAGAAACCCTACCTTTTCCTATTGGCGCTCGTCTTCGCCCTGCTGCCTGCGACCGCGCAGAGCCTGCCGGCGCTCACGCCCCCCGGCGCGACGGCCGGCTTGTATACCCGCAACCTCGCCATCAAGAAAGCGTTTTTCATCGACTTCCAAACCGAGTGGAACCGCCTCGGCTTCTTCGACTCGATCAAAGACCTGGCCGCCCAGGACGGCGAGGTGAACGCCGACGACCTGCAGCTCCTCAGCGAGATCCTCAACGTCGACCTGGTGGGGCGCGAGGGCCTCCTCGTCGTCTACCCCAGCGGCGACTTCTTTGCCCTGGCGCGCCCCTCGGCCAACCGGGTGGACACCCTGATCGCGCTGCTCAACAAGTCGATGGAAAACCCCGAAACCCGCAACGGCTGGAAGCTGGACCGCACCGAAGAGGGCAACACCCCGGTCTATGTGGGCCACAACGGCGAGCTGATCCTGATCGGCTCCGAAGGTGCGGTGGAGCGCTTCCTCTCCGGTGAGCGCGGTCTGAAGCTTCCGGTAGAGGGCGACCTCGCCTTCTGGCTCGACGCCGAACCGCTCTGGCCCCTGCTCGAATCCCCGGATCTGGGGCTGCCGCCGCAGGTCGTCCGCACCCTCAAGACCTTCGGTGGTTTCTCCTGGTCCCTGGAGATCCAGGACGGCGGGGTCTTCACGCGCTCGCGGCTTCCCCTCAACCCCGACC
>JALSIA010000210.1 GCA_026981865.1 Thermaceae bacterium | reverse complement strand
CACCCCCAGCTCCAGCATCGTCTCCTGGAAGGCGACCGGCGCCGGGGCGGGGGAGGTGGTGCTGAGCGTCGCGGTGATGACCAGGATGCGGCGTACCGAGGCGATGATGCCCACGATCAACACGGGTTCGATCTGCAGCACCCCGGTCTCGAGGAAGGTGAGCGTGGTGTAGACGACCTGGGCGAGCATCAGCGTGAGCAGGGAACCGTTGAGCAGCGCGAGGGTGCCGTCGGTGTAGCGGGCCCCGAGGTAGAGGTCGGCGACGTAGACCAGGGTGTACCCCAGGTAGACCAACGCGCCGATCATCAGCGAAACCGCGACCAACCAGTAGATGATCCGTTCCCCGTGTTCGAGGGGAGGGATCAGGTTGGGGCGCAGCCGCGGCACGTCCCCAGTCTACCGCCGGCGGATTAGGAAAATGGCGAACGCGAAGCAGACGATCGCCAGCGAAAGCAGCCCCAGTTCGGCCAGCACCGCGAGGAAGTGGGCGCTTTCGAGGCTCATGTCTACGGTGCTTTCGGCGGTGATTACCAGCATCCGCCGCACCGCGGCGATGACGCCCACCACCAGGAAGGGCTCGGCCTCGAGGTGCCCTTCGCGCGAGAAACGGGCGACGGTGTAGATGATCTCGGCGATCATCAAGGCGAGCAGGACCCGGTCCAGCAGGCGTACGATGGCCCCGGCCAGGTTGTGACTGGAGAACAGCCCGATCGCCTCCCAGACCGCGAAGCCCAGGAGCGCGGCGGCGGCGAGCGAGAGGATGTAGCCCGCGGCCAGGTAGATCGACGCCTCGATGCGTTCGAGCAGGCTGGTCGGGAAGCGCTCCATGCCTTAGTTTAGCCCGGGCGGTACGCGATCGGGAACGAAATCACCGGTTCCGGGCGGCCTGCCAGCCCGGCCGGGGGCCGGTTCATAGAACACGCGCGTGGGGGTCGTAGGGGCGAACCAACGTGCCTGCCCGCGGCATGGAAGAGACGGGTGGGTGACGGCGAGGACGCGGCCACCGCGCGCAAACGCCCGGTAACGGGAGGGGTGGATCGGAAACCCGCCCCTACACCCGTGAGTCCTTGCCGGAAACGAAATCCCGGCGTTCCTGGCGGCATGGACCCCTGCTTTTGCAGGGGTCGGCCCCGGATCAAGTCCGGGGCGAACTCCCGGATCTCGGCGGCAAGAGGCCGCCTCGTCCGAGGATACGGGAAGGCAGGAAGGAAGTAGGGGGTGGGCCAGGGGAGGTAGGTTTTACGAAAATCCCCCAACGAGCTCCGGGTCAGCATAGCAATGATGAGGGGCGATTTTCCCACAGCCAGTACCCGCATCCCGGTGAGGCCCGCGAGCCGGGGCCCATACCGAGCTCGAAATCCACGGTTTTGGCCCTAGTGAACTCCGTCCTCTTCCCTGGGGGAGAATCTGGGTGCAGGTTGCGGGCGCCGTCGAAACCCAATAGCCGGTCGCCAATACATGATCGGCCCGCCACCTACACTCCACACCCCGCATCCCACATCATCCTCCTATTCCAACCCCAACAGCTTCCGCGCCAGGGCGGCCTCGTCCCAAGCCAAGGTGACGTCCGCGCGCTCCAGGGTGCGTTCGTGCCCCTTGCCGGCGAGCACCACGGTGTCGCCGTCCATGGCGAGCGCGAAGGCCAGGGCGATGGCGCGTGCGCGGTCGGGCTCGAGCCAGAAACGCTCGCCTTCGCGTCCGCCGGCTGCTTCGGCTCCTCGGGCCATCTCGGCCAGGATCGCCTCCACCGACTCGCTGCGGCTGTCTTCCTCGGTGAAGACGGCCAGGTCGGCGCGCTCCATCGCGGTGCGGCCCAGTGGAGCGCGCTTGCCGGGGTCGCGCTCGCCGGCGGAGCCGACGACGACGATCAGCCGCCCCTCGGTGGTCGGTCGGAGCGCGGAAAGGGCGGCGGCCAAGCCTTTTGGGGTGTGGGCGAAGTCCACCACCACCCGGAAGGGCCGGGTCTGCACGATCTGCATCCGCCCCGGCACCCCCGCGAACCGCGGCAGCTCCACCGCGGCGCGCTCCGGGTTCACGCCCGCGGTGTAGGCGGCGGCCAGGGCCGCGAGGGCGTTTTCGGCGTTGTAGCGGCCCAGCATCGGCAGCCGGGTTTCGAAGCGGCCCTCGGGGCTCGAAAACGCAAAGGCGAGTCCGGCGGCCTCCTCGTGTACCTCGAGCAGCTCGAAGCCGCCCCCGGGGCCGTAGCTCACGTGGGGCCGGTGCACCAGCCGCAGGGCGTAGGGGCAGGCGGTGTTGAGCACCGCGAGCCGCGCCCGCTCGACCAGCAGGGCCTTGGCGCGGAAGTAGCCCTCCATGTCGCCGTGGAAGTCGAGGTGTTCGGGGCTGAGGTGGGTCCAGACGGCCAGGTCGAAGTCGATTTCGTCGAGGCGGTGCTGCGCCAGGGCGTGGGAGCTGGATTCGAGCACCGCGTGGCTCAAGCCCCCGCCCACCATGGCCGCGAGCAGCGCCTGCACCTCGGGAGCTTCGGGGGTGGTGAAGTGGTCTTCGGGGAAGGCAAGGCCGGCCCCGGCGTCGTACCCCACGGTGCCGATCAGGCCCGTGCGCCGCCCGCTGGCGGCCAGCAGGTGCCGCAGCAGGAAGGCCGTCGTCGTCTTGCCGTCGGTGCCCGTGACCCCGGCGACCCAGAGCTTTTCGGAGGGGCGGCCGTAGAACCCCGCCGCGAGCCGCGCCAGCGCCGGCCGCAGCTCGGCCTCGGGCAGGCGCAGGTAGGGCACTTTGGGGCTAAGCGCCCGTGCGCCCACCACGGCCACGGCGCCCCGGGCCACGGCGGCGTCCACGAAGTCGTGGCCGTCGAAGCGCCGGCCCGGCAGCGCCACGTAGACGAAGCCGGGTTCCACCCGCCGCGAATCGTGGGTCACCCCCCGCACCTCCACGTCCGCAAGGGCGAGGCCGAAGGGGGCGAAGAGTTCGCGCAGGGTCATGGGTTTCACTCGAAGAGCTCGAAGGGCTGCAGGCCGCGCACCTCGAGCTGCTGGTAGATCCAGCGGCGGTCCTCGGGGTTCTCCACGAAGTCCAGCTCGTCACCGGGCAACGTGAGCACCGGCACGTCCCTCAGGCCGCCCACCCACTCCTCGTAGAGCTGGCCCAGCGCCGCCAGGTAGGCCTCGGGAATGGCGCGTTCGTAGTCGCGCCCCCGCTTGGCGATGCGCGCCTTCAGCGTCGCCACGCCGGCGTGGATGTAGATGAGCAGGTCGGGCTGCCGGAGCGCCCGCGCCACCCCCTGGAAGAGCGCGGTGTAGGTGGCCCAGTCGCGGTCCGAGAAGTGGCCCTGCTGCCGCAGGTTGCGCGCGAAGACGTGGGCGTCCTCGAAGACGGTGCGGTCCTGCACCACCCGCCGGCGGGGGTTGATTTCGCTCAGGTGCTGGTCGAGCCGTTTGGCCAGGAAGAAGACCTGCGAGTGGAAGGCCCAACGTCCCATGTCGAGGTAGAAGTCGGCGAGGTAGGGGTTCTCTTCCACGGCCTCGTAGACCGGGTGCAGCCGGTAGCGCGCCGCCAGCAGCCTGGTCAGCGTGGACTTGCCCGATCCAATGTTTCCGGCGATGGCGATGTACATGCCCGCCCTTAGTCTACGCTGGCCCGGGCCAGCACCTGGCGGGTGACCCAGTGGGCGGCGGCAGCGTCGTCGGCGTAGTTGACGTCGGTGTTGTCGAAGACCCAGAGGCGGCCGCGGTAGTGCGCGAAGTGGCGGTCGTAGGCTTCGGTGAGGCGCTCGAGGTAACCCGGGTCGATGCCGCGCTCGAAGCTGCGGCCGCGCAGGCGGATGCGCTCCAGCAGCACCTCAAGCGGCGCCCGCAGGTAGATCGTCAGGTCGGGGGTGGGGATGCGCGGCGAGAGGCTCTGGTAGAGCTCCTGGTAAAGCTCCCATTCGTGCCCTTCGAGGTTGAGGGAGGCGAAGATGAAGTCCTTGTCGAAGAGGTAGTCGGCCACCACCGCGCGCTCAAAGAGGCGCGGCTGCGCCAGGCGCTCGAGCTGCTTGTAGCGCGAGAGCAGAAAGAAGACCTGGACCTTGAAGGCGTAGTGCTCCGGGTCCTCGTAGAAAAGCGGCAGGAAGGGGTTTTCCTCGACGACCTCGAAAAGCGCCTCGCCCTCTAGGGCCTGGGCGAGGTGGCGGGTGAGCGTGGTCTTACCGACCCCAATGGGTCCTTCGATGGCGATGTACACGTCGTCTCCCGGGTGTCAGCGTCGTGCGGTGAGCTGTACGGTCACCTTGATCTTTTGGCCGTTTCTCCAAAGGGTGAGCTCCACTTTCTCGCCCGGACGGCGGCGGGCAATCTCGCGGATCACGTCGAAGCGGTTCTTGACGGCCTTGCCGCCCACGGCGACGATGACGTCGCCCAGCTCGACGAGCTTGCCGTAGCGGTCGCGCCGCGCCCCTTGCAGCCCCGCGGCCTCGGCGGGAGAGCCCGGCTGCACCCGGTCGACCATCGCCCCCTGGGTGCTTTCCAGGCCCGCCAGGCGCAGGGTGAGCGGGTCCAGCTCGGTCAGGTCGACGAGCGCCGCACCCAGCCAGCCGCGCTGCGGCACCCCGAACTGTTCGAGATCGTAGATGCTCTGCACCACCAGGTAGCCGGGCACGGCAATGCCCAAGCCGCCGATGCCGCTGGCGCCGCCCAGCACCGCGTCGATCACCCCGATCACCCGGCCCTGGCCGTCGAGCAATGGGCCGCCCGAATTGCCCGGTTCGACGCGGGCATCGGTGTAGAAGATCTCGGGGATCTCGATGCCCACGTCCCCCTCGCCCAGCTGCCCCACGTAGTCGAAGGGGCCGCTGCCGGAGATGACCCCGACGGAGACGAGGTTGCGTTTGCCAAAGGGCGAGCCCAGCACGATCGCGGTCTGACCGGCCAGCACCTTGGTTTCGCGGGCGAAGGTGAGGGTGGCTGGCGCGGTAGCGCCGTGCACCTCGAGGATGGCCAGGTCGATGCCGCGGTCCACGGCGAAGACGTCGGCGGGGTAGCTGCGGCCGTCGTAGAGGGTGACCGTCAAGTTTTTAAGTCCGTCCACGACGTGAAAGTTGGTAACGACCCGGCCGCTCGAGTAAAAAAAGCCCGATCCCCAGACGGCGTCCTCGCCGCCGGCGTAGGTGGGGGTGCCCTGGATCTTGACCACGGCGGGCATGGCCTCCTGGATTACCCGCACGCGGGCGGCCTCGGCCGCGCCCGAGACCTCGGCCCAGGCGGGTAGGGCCAGCACGGCGAGCAGCCAGAAGGCCGTGGCGAGGGAGGGGCGCAGGTCGCGGGGTCGCATTCGCCTTAAAGTATACGGCCCGGGTCTTAAACTCGCGTAAGATTACATGGCTTCGGGGGCGCCGATGCCGAGCAGGCCAAGGCCGGTGGCCATCGTCTGCTTCAACCGGCGCACCAGCGCGAGCCTGAGGCCGCGCAGTCCTTCGGGCGCGGTCAGCACCGGGGTGGCCGGTCGGCCGTCCTCTTTGGCGTTGTAGTAGGCGTTCCAGGCGGCGGCCAGGTCGAGGAGATGTTGCGCCAGCACGTGCGGCGTCCTCAGCTCGGCCGATTTCTGCACCGACTCCTCGAAGCGCATCAGCACCTTGGCCAGCTCCACCTCGTAGGGGGTGGCCCGGGCGAAGTCGGGTTCGTCGGCCAGGCCTTCGGCTTCGGCCTTGCGCAGAATCGAGGCGGCGCGGGCGTGGGCGTACTGCAGGTAGGGGGCGGCGTCGCCCTCGAAGCTGAGCGCCTGCTCCCAGCGGAAGTCGATCTGCTTCTTCGGCTCGGTCTTGACCATGGCGAAGCGAACCGCGCCGATGCCCACCGTCCGCGCCACCGCGTCTGCGTTCTCTAGACCGGGGTTCTTTTCGGCGATCACCGCGCGGGCGCGGCGCACCGCCTCTTCGAGCACCTCGTCGACGCTGACGGTGTGCCCCTTGCGGCCCGAGAGCGGCCGGCCCTCGAGCAACACGGTTTCGTAGGCCAGGTGGTAGGCGCCCTCGGCCAGGTCGTGGCGGCCGGCGGCCTCGAGCGCCGCTTTGAGCACCTGCTGGGGGTAGCTCTGGCGCACGTCGATGACGTTGATCGTCTCCTCGGCGCCCCCGAAGGGCATGGGTTCGCCTTCGGGATGGCTGGTGTAGAGCTCGCGCCCCGAGGGTTGGCGGGTGAAGGGCCGGAAGCGCAGCCCCGAGAGCAGGCCCATCTTCCAGAACTGGAAGGCGATGTCCTTGGCCGTGTAGGTCGCGGTGCCGTCGGAGCGGAGCAGCACCAGGTAGGGGTCTTCCATGCCCTCGATGAAGGCCGAGGTGTCCATCACCAGCGCGCCGGCGTACTTGCCCTCGCTGGGGCGGCTCACGTAGGGGGTCTGTTCCAGCAGCGCGAGCGCCCGCTGCAACAGCCCCTCGCGCACGATGTCGGACTCCCAGACGAGCACGTCGTACTCGGCGTTCAGGTTCCACATCGTCTCGAGCTGGGCGACGAGCAGCTTCTCGATCTCGCCGCGCAGTTCGCCGGCCTCGAGCCGGTGCAGCACCGCGCGGATGGCGGGCTCCAGCCGCGCCTTCGCCTCTGCACCGTCCATCTCGCGGTGCAGGCGCACGTAGGCCTCGCCGACCCAGTGGTCGTACTTTTTGGCGCCGTCGTAGCTAAGGCCGTAGTGCTCAAGCGCGAACAGGCTCTCGGCCGACTGGCGACCGGTGTCGTCGATGTAGTTGAGCACCTCGACGCGCCGGCCGGCGAAGTCGAGGATGCGGGCGATGGCGTCCCCCAGGGCGACGTTGCGCAGGTGCCCCACGTGCAGCTCCTTGTTGGGGTTGACCGAGGTGTGCTCCACCAGCACCTTGCCGCCCTGCTTGGGCGCGGGTTCCGGCGGCCGGGCGGCGGCGCGGGTAAGCCAGGCGGGATCGCAGGCGAAGTTGACGTAGCCGCCCACGACCTCCACGCGCGCGACGCCCTCGAGCGGCTCGATCCGCTCGGCCAGCTCGGCGGCGATCTGCGGCGGGGCCTTTCGCAGGACCCGCGCCAGCTGGAAGGCCACCGGGGTGCCGTAGTCGCCGGGTTGGTTGGCGGGGGTTTCCTGTACGTCGATCTCGGGAGGTTCGCCCACGCCCATGCGCTCGAGGGCCTGGGCGACGGCTCGTTGGAGGGAGGCCTTGACGCCGGTCATCAAGGGGCCATTCTAACCGGAAGGGCGGCCCGGAGGCCGCCCTTCGCCGGCGCGCGGCTTCAGTGGTTGCAGCCGCAGCCCCCGCCGCAGCCGCAGCCCTCGTGAGCGCGGGCCGGCTGGATGACGAAGCCCTCGCCCTGGGCGGTAGCGGCCCAGTCGATCGTCGCGCCCTCGAGCTGGGTCCAGCTGATGGGGTCGACGCGGATCGTCACCGCGCCGGCCTGGAGCACGACGTCGCCGTCAAGCGCGTGCTCGTCGACGGTCATGCCGTACTGTGCGTGATGGCCGTGGCCCTGGGCGTAGACCCGGACCGCGGCCCGGGGTTTCTCGAGCTGCGCGAGCACCTCGGCCAGCTTGGCCGCGGCCGCTTCGGTCACGGTGAGTCCTGCTGCGGTCTGCGTTTCCATGACGCAAGGGTAGCACGGTCCAGAGCAGGCGAAGGAAAGCGAGGTGACAAACGTCCCGCCCCTCGGGGCGGGACGCAAGGGTTCCAATCGACCGTCAGGCCACGGGCTCGAAGCGCGCCTGGAAGAAGCGCAGGTACTTGGGTTCGTAGACCATCTTGAGGCCCTTCGCCTCGCGGCGGCGGTCGTAGACGGCCTTCACCGACTCGGCCACCACGTCCATGTGCGCCTGGGTGTAGACGCGGCGGGGGATGGTGAGGCGCACCAGCTCGAGCTTGGGGTAGTTGTGCTCGCCGGTCTCGGGGTTGCGGCCGGCGCTCACCACGCCGCGCTCCATCCCGCGCACCCCCGAGTCGGCGTAGATGTGGGCGGCGAGCGCCTGGGCGGGGAACCGGTCCTGGGGGATGTGCGCGTAGATCTTGCGGGCGTCGAGGAAGATGGCGTGGCCGCCGATGGGCTGGACGATGGGGATGCCCCAGTCGGTGAGCAGCTCGCCCAGGTAGCGCACCTGGCCCACGCGGGCGCGCACGTAGTCGTCCTGCACCGCTTCCTGAATGCCGATGGCCAGCGCCGCCATGTCGCGCCCGGCCATCCCCCCGTAGGTGTGCAGCCCCTCGTAGACCACCACCAGGTTGCGGGCGGCCTCGAAGTGGTCTTTGTGGTTGAGGGCGAGCCAGCCGCCGATGTTGACCAGGTTGTCCTTCTTGGCGCTCATCCAGGCGCCGTCGGTGTAGCTGCAGAACTCCTTCAAAATCTCAGCGACGCTCTTGCCGGCGTACCCCGGCTCGCGCTCCTGGATGAAGTAGGCGTTCTCCATCATCCGGGTGGCGTCGAGGTAGACCCGGATGCCGTAGCGGTCGGTGAGCGCCCGCACCGCCTTGATGTTTTCCATGCTGATCGGTTGGCCGCCGGCCATGTTGACCGTGCCAGCCACGCTGACGTAGGCAATCTTCTCGGGGC
>JALSIA010000209.1 GCA_026981865.1 Thermaceae bacterium | reverse complement strand
GGCCGGCTGGCCGAGGCCGTCGCCCTGGGGGAGGAGGTCTACCGCTCCGAACCCCATCCCTGGCTGGCCGCCAACCTGGCGCTGGCCTACGCCCTGCGCGGAGGGCGGCGCGGTGAACGGCGCTTCCGCGAACTGCAGCGACGCCACGCCGCCGCGGCCACGCCGCCGGGCCGGCTCCTCTTTGCGCTCTCCGAGGCGCTGCGCACCTGGCGAAACGGCGGCGACCCGGTGCCGATCCTCAAGGCCGCACGCAAGGAGGCCCGCGCCAGCGGCCCCTACCTGCACTACCTGACCCTGATCCTCTGGGGCCTCTACCTGATGCAGCGCCACCCCCAGAAGGCGCTGGCGCTCGCCCGTCATCTGCAACGACGCGCCAGCGCCGGAGGCTTCGTCGTCGTCGGGGAGGCCGCGCGCTTGTTGCGCGCAGAGGTGGCGCTGGCGCAGGGCGAGCCCATCGAGCACTTGTTGCGCTTCGAGGCCTCGCTGGCGGCGCAGGAGACTTGGCGCCGCTCCCTCCTGCTGCAGCTGGAATCGCCCGCTCCCGGACCCGCCCGCGGGCTGGGCGGCTACGGTATCCTGGGGGCGTGGGCCCGGCTGCGCTGGCGCGAGGCCCGAGCCCGCGGAACCCATGGATCCTCGCGAGGAAATCCGTAGCCGCCTCGACTTCAAGGCCGTCGTCGAGCGCTACGTGCCCTTGAAGCCTGCGGGCAAAGGCCGCTGGAAGGGGCTCTGCCCGTTCCACAACGAGAAGACGCCCTCCTTTTACGTCGACGAGCAGAAGGGCATGTTCTACTGCTTCGGCTGCAAGGCCGGCGGCGACGCCTTCAAGTTCGTGCAGATGATCGAAGGCGTGGATTTCCGCGAAGCCCTGGAGAAGCTGGCCCAGGAGACGGGGGTGGAGCTGCCCGAGCGCGGCCCGGTGCACCGGCCCAGCAAGGACCTGATCGAGGTCAACCGGCTGGCGCTCAGCTACTTCCGCAACCAGCTCGCAGGCCCGCCCCTGGCGTACCTGCAGCGGCGGGGCCTCGAGGAGGCGACGATCGAGCGCTACGCTCTGGGTTTCGCCCCGAAACGGTGGGACGGGCTGGTGAACTTCCTGAAACGGCACGACGTCCCCCTCAAGCTCGGGCTGGAGGCGGGCGTGCTCGCCGAGAAGGACGGACGCGTCTACGACCGCCTGCGCGCGCGGGTGGTCTTCCCCATTCGCGACCCCATGGGCCGCGTCGTCGCTTTCACCGGGCGGGCGCTTTCGGACGAGGACGCGCCCAAATACCTGAACACCCCCGAAAGCGACGTTTTCAAGAAGAACCGCCTGCTCTACGGTTACCCGGAGGCGCGCAAGAGCATTCGCGAGCGTAAGCGCGCGATCGTGGTCGAGGGCCTCTTCGACGTCCTCGCGCTGGCCCAGATGGGCTGGACCGAGACCGTGGCGGTGCTGGGTTCCGCGCTCTCGCCCGAACAGGCAAGGCTCCTGGAGCGCGCCGAGGCCGAACGACTCTACCTGGCCTTCGACGCCGACGAGGCGGGGCGGCGGGCGACCCTCGCGGGGCTCGACGTCGGGGTGGCCCGGCGCTTCCTCACCTTCGCGGTCCTGCTGCCCGAAGGCCGCGATCCGGGCGATCTGCTCACCGACCCGGAGGGCAAGGCGGCCTTTGCACGGGCGCTCGACGACGCCCTGCCGGAGGTCGAATTCCGTTTCACCGCGGCCGCCGAGGGCGCGGACCTGAACACGGCCGAGGGCAAGCGCCGGGTGCTCGAGAAGTTGCTGCCGCGGCTCACCGACGCCGAACCCTTCGACCCAGTGGCCGAGGCGCTGAAGGCGGTGATCGTGGACCGCCTGGGGCTGGACCCGCGCGCCCTCGAGGACCTGGTGCAAAGCCAGCACCGGCGCAAGCGCCCGGTCGTGGAGCGCGCCCAAGTCGCGGCGGCGACCCAGGACTCCGGCGACCGCCTGCTCCTCCTCGAGCTGGACGTGATCGCCCAGCTGCTCGCCGTGGATCCGGCCCAGCTCGCCGACTGGGTCCGCTACGTCGAGGACCACACCTGGCCGCCCGAGGACACCTTTCTAGCCGAGTTTCTGCGCGTGGCCGAAGAAGAGGGGTACAAGCCCCGGCGCATCCTCGACCGCTTCGGGGAACGCGGCGAGGGGGGGCGCCTCTTCGAACGCCTGATGCTCTCGGGCAGCGAGCACCCCGCCGAGCACAAGGAGCACCTCGACAAGAGCCTCGCCCGGCTGCGCGAGGGCTACCTACGACGCAAGCGCGCGCGGCTTACGGCGGCGTTGAAGGAAGACCCCGAACGCGCGCTCGAGATCCTCAAGGAGATCCAGGAGCTCGACCAAGCCATCGAAGCCGAACGCCGGCTTTACCGCGCAAAGAACGGGGGCTGACCCCGGTGCCTTTTTTCAAACGACCCCGGTCCCTGCTTCTACCTGTCGATCAAAACCAACCCCAGGGTATCGAGGTCCGGACCCTCCGCGCATGGCCAAGGCCTGGGGCACCTTCGGCGACTCCACAACGGCCTCAAGCCCTCCGTCTCGGATCGGCCGTGACCATGATCTGCAGCGGCCCAACCGTGGCGCATTGGCGCGGCAGGGGGCTTGATTGGCCGGCTTCGTCGGGACGCGGGATGAATCAGGATGTGGGACGTTGGATGTGGGACGCGGGGCAATCTCTTTTCGTCATAAAATATGCCGCTTACAGCCTCGTCAACGGGCTTTTAGAACAAGGCCCACTACCCACACCCCACCTCCTGCTTCCTGCTTTTCCCGCATCCCCGGACGAGGCGGCATCTTGCCGCCGAAATCCGAGGTCCATGCTAGGTGGTAAGCCGAGATTCGGTTGCCACAGACGGACCACCACGAGCCACAAGCTACAAGCCACAGGCCGGACTTGCGCGCAGCCTGTTCCACGACGCACCACGAACCACGCACTATGTACCTGCTTCACACGATCAGCATCGCGTCACCGAGGCTGAAGAAGCGGTACCCGCGCGCGAGCGCCTCGCGGTAGGCGGTCCTCATGACCTCGTAACCCGCGAAGGCGGCCACCAGCATCAGCAGGGTGCTGCGGGGCAGGTGGAAGTTGGTCACCAACCCGCCGACCACCTGGAAGCGGTAGGGCGGGCGGATGAAGAGCCGGGTCTCCCCCGCCCCCGCACGCACCCCTTCGCCGGGTGCGAAGGCCGCCTCGAGCGTGCGCACCACCGTGGTGCCCACCGCGACGACCCGCCGGCCCTCGGCCAGCGCGCGGTTCACCCGCGCCGCCGCCTCGGCGGGTACCTCGTAGCGCTCCGCATGCATGCGGTGCGCCTCGATCGCGCCCTTCACCGGCTGGAAGGTGCCCGGCCCTACGTGCAGCACCACCCGCGCCTGCTCGATGCCTCCGGCCTCCAGCGCCTCCAGCAGCCGCGGGGTGAAGTGCAACCCGGCCGTGGGCGCGGCCACCGAGCCCTCGCGGCGCGCATAGACCGTCTGGTAGCGCTCGGGGTCCACCGGGCGGTGGATGTAGGGCGGCAGGGGCGTCCGGCCCAGGCGTTCCAGAATCGGACGCACCGACCCGGAGAAAACCAGGAGGCGCAGCCCCTCGTCGTCCACCGCCGCCACCTCGGCCAAGAGCCCTCCGAAACGCACCCGCGCTCCCGGCCGCAACCGGCGTCCGGGGCGGACCAGCGCCCACCAACGCTCGGGCGCCTCCTCCCGCACGAGCAGCGCCTCGACGCGCGCGCCCCCCTCCTTGACGCCGAAGATCCGCGCCGGAATCACCTTGGTTTCGTTGAAGACAAGCAGGTCACCGGCGCGCAGAAAGCGCGGCAGTTCGAAGAAGCGGGCGTGCGCGCGCACCCCGCGGCCGCGCTCGACCACCATCAGGCGGCTGTGGTCGCGCGGCGAGGCCCCCTCTTGGGCGATGCGCTCCTCGGGCAGGGGGTAGTCGTAGTCTTCGATCCGCCGTCCGGGTTCGCTCACTTGGTGCCGGGGTAGTTCTTCTCGCGCTGGGGCATGAAGGGCTCGTCGATCTCGGGCAGGTGGGTGAACTGGTCCACCGCGTCGATGAGTTTTTGCGCGGTCGTCTCTTTGAAGGCGATCACCTCGACGCGGATGCCCTTCTCCATGAGCACTTCAAGGATGTCCACGAAGTCGCCGTCGCCCGAGCCCAGCACCACCACGTCGAGCGCGTCCATGAGCCGCACCATGTCGGCGGCGATGCCCATGTCCCAGTTGCCCTCGTAGATGGGCTTGCCCTCGTCGGTGGTGTGGTGCACGCTCAGGTTCATGCGCCGAACCCGGTAGCCCATGGTGGAGAGCTTGTAGATGAAGGGCCAGGCCGAGGTGTCGTTCTCGCGTTCGACCACGTAAGCGGTGGCGCGCACCAGCTGCCGGCCCTGCACCGCACGCTTGAGCAGGCTTTCGAAGTTGACGGTGCGCTCGTAGTAGTCGCGCGCGGAGTGGTAGAGGTTCTGCGTGTCCACGAACAAGCCCACGCGCTGCATGGCGTTCCAGCCCATCGGGTGCTTCATGCCGGCGTCCTCCGTTTCAGGGGGTGGTGCAGGGTGTCCTCGCTGCCGTCGTAGTACTTGTGACGCACCGTGATGGCCTCGTCCGTCAGGTCGATGATCGCGAAGCTGGGCCGCCCCTTCCCGCGCAGGCGGTTGGTGGTGGCGGTGCCGGCGTTGACGATCAGCATCTCCTCAAAGCGCCAGACCCAGGGCACGTGCTTGTGGCCGTTGAGCACGAGTTCGACCCCGTGGTCGACGAGGACCTTGAGCAGGTCGCCGGCGTCCTGCAGGATGTTGCGCTCGCGGCCGGCGCCCGGTACCGGAAGCAGGTGGTGATGGGTGACGAAGACCTTGAGGTCGCCCTCCGCCGCCGAATCCAGCGCTTCGTGCAGCCAGGGGTAGATGCTGCGGCCGATCCGGCCTTCGTCGAGGTCGGGCTCGCTCGAGTCGGCGGCCACGATGTGTACGCCCGGCAGGCGCACGACGCGGTAGCGCGAGCCGTAGAGCTCCTCGAAGTGCACGTAGCCGACGTTGCGCGAATCGTGGTTCCCCGGCGTGACCAGCATGGGAACCTCGAACCGCCCGGTCCAGCGCGCGGCCTCTTCGTACTCGTACGCCAGGCCGCGATCCGTGAGGTCTCCGGAGATCACCAGCAGGTCGGGACGCTCGCGGTTCACCTCGTCCACGAGCTGCTCCATCAGCTGCGGCTGGAAGTACTTGGAGGCCACGTGGATGTCGGAGATGTGGTAGAGGCGCGTCATGGTTACGGGACCATTCTACCCGGCCGCCCTAGCCGGTATTGCGCATCCCCGCGGCGATGCCCAGGATGGTCGACAGCAGCGCCCGCGTCGTCGATTCGCGGTCGGGGCTCTCGGGCGGCAACCGGCGGTAGCGGTAGAGCAGCTCGATCTGCAGGTGGTTGATCGGGTCGAGGTAGGGGTTGCGCAGCTCCAGGCTGCGGGCGAGGCCCGGGGCGTCCGCGAGCAGGGGCCGGCCGCGGGCCTTCTCCAGTGCGGAAAGGGCGGCCTCGTGAGCCCGCTCGATCGCGGAGAAGAACCGCCCGGCCAGTTCGGGATCAACCAGGCGGAGGTAGCCGCGGGTCATCTCGAGGTCGGTCTTCGCCAGCGAGAGCTCCGCGCCCTCGAGCACGCTGCGGAAGAAGGGCCAGCCGTCGTGCATCTCGCCGAGGAGCGCCGGGTCGATGGCGGACAGCCCCTCGCCCAGGCCGTACCACCCCGGAAGGTTGGCGCGCACCTGGGTCCAGGCCATGACCCAGGGGATGGCCCGCAGGTCGCGGATTTCCTGGATGCGGCCATGACGGTAGACCGGGCGCGAGGCGATCTTGAGCGCGGCGATCTCGCGGATGGGTGTGAGCTGCTCGAAGAAGGTTAGGAAGCCCTCCGAACCCAGGAGATCGCGGTAGACCTGCGCCGAACGGGCGGCGGCGGCCTCGATGGCGGCGACCCAGGCCGGCTCGGGCGCAAAGGCGGCCTCGGGGCCGTAACCAGCATCGCGCGCCGCCGCCAGCCAGAGGTGCGCAATCGTCTCTTCCAGGCTGCGCAGCGCCAGGTCGGGGTGGGCGTATTTGTCGGCCAGCGCCTCTCCCTGCTCGGTAATGCGGATCTCGCGTCCCACCGTGCCCACCGGCAGCGCCGCGATGGCACGCCCCGCGGGGCCGCCACCGCGCGCCGTGGAGGTGCCGCGACCGTGAAAGAAACGGACGCCGACGCCGGCGGCCCGGCCGGCCTCGGCGATGCGCTGCTGGGCGGTGTAGAGGGCCCAGTTGGCCGCAAGGTAGCCCGCGTCCTTGTTGGAGTCGGAGTAGCCGATCATGACTTCGAGCACCCCCCGCGCCTCGACCTGACGGCGGAAGACCGGGTTGGCGAGCAGGCGCTCGACGGTACGGCCCGCCGCGTCGAGATCGGCCAGGGTCTCGAAGAGCGGCGCCACGTCGAAGGGCGCGCCGCGGTCGGGGCGGTAGCGGCCGGCTTCGCGCGCCAGCAACAGCACCTCCAGCAGGTCCGCGGGGCTCTTGGTCATGCTCACCACGTAGGCGCCGCGGCCGTCCCAGAACTCAAGGGCGCCCAGCGCCCGCCGCAGGGCCTCCCCCCGAGGACGGTAGCCCACGGGGGCAAGGGGACGCGCCGAAGCGAGTTCGTCGGTGAGCCAAGCCTCGCGCCGGTCGTCGGACCACTCGGCGTAGTCGTCCGCGAGCCCCGCGGCCGCGACCAGCTCGGCGACGGCCTCGCGGTGCTCGCTTGCCTCTTCGCGCAGGTCCAGGTCCGCGAAGCTGAGCCCGAAGGTGCGCGCCGCCTCTTCGAGCGGCCGCACGCCGCGTGCGGCGAAGGCCGAGAACCCCATCGCCTCGAGCGTACGCCGCAGGCGCTGCAGGTCGCCCGCGAGCTCGTCGGCGTCGCCGTAGGCGCCGGGCCCCGAACCCAGGGTGTGCTCGAGCCGGTAGTAGATCCCCATGAGGTAGCGCCGGAGCGGCTCGCCCTCGAAGCGTGGTGCGCGCTCGATCAGCGCCAGCGCCCGCTCCGCCGCTTCGCGCAGCTCGCGCGGAACCGGCAGCCGGCGCTCGGAGACCGAAAGGTCGCGCACCAGCTCGTCGAGCTCGCGGCAGAAGTGCTCCACGTAGAGGCGGCGGGCGTGGTCCTGCGCCCAGGCCGTGACCTCGGGGGTGACGGCCGGGTTGCCGTCGCGGTCGCCGCCGATCCAGCTGCGGGTGCGCACCGGACTCGCCGCCTCGAAACGACGCCCGAAGGCCTGCGCGAGCGCGGCCTCGATCCGCTCCACCAGACGCGCCTGCGCGGGCCAGAGGCTTTTAGGAAGGTAGTAGAGCGCCCCCTTGACCTCGTCCTCCACGGTGGGCTGGGTGCGGCGCAGCTCCTCGGTGGCCCACAGCAACTTGACCCGCTCGCGCACCGCCTCGCGGTCGCCGCGCTCCAAGGCCTCGCGCAGGCGCTCGAGGTGGTGGCGCACGGTGCGCCGGCGCGCCTCGGTGGGGTGCGCGGTAAAGGTCAGCCACAGCCGCATCGAGCGCGCCAGGCGCGCGGCCTCCTCCGGCGGAACGCCCCAGGAGGCCAGGGTACGGGCCGCGCGGGCGAACTCGCCTTTGGCGTCGGCGGCGGCGCGCACCCGGTGGTAGGACTCGGCCAGGTTGGCCAGGTAGAAGAAGCTCGTGAACGCCCGCGTCAGCCCTTCGGCGCGGTGAAGGTCGAGGCCGGAGACGAGGCGCACCAGCGCCGCGCGCTCGGCGTCGTCGGGCCGCTGCCGCAGCCCCTTGGTGCGCGCGCGCACCTCTTCGACCAGCTCGTAAAGGCGCTCGCCGCTGACCTCACGGATCGCTTCCCCCAGCGCCCGGCCCAGCCGGTCCACGTCGCGCCGGAGCGCCTCGGGCAGCGTCACGGCTCCTCCCAGCGGTAGGGGCTGATCGCCTGCACCCGCGCCCCCTCGAAGACGAGTTCGGTGGCCACGAAGAGCGCCGGCCCCTCGGCGCTGCGGAAGGGCTGGGGGCGGGCGGTGAGGAAGCGGTCGAGGAAGGTCTTCACCTCGCCGCCGATGATCGAGCGGTAGGTTCCGGTCATGCCCACGTCGGCCTGGAAGGCCGTACCCCCGGGCAGGAAGCCGGCATCGAGGGTGGGGACGTGGGTGTGGGTGCCCAGCACCGCGGCCACCCGGCCGTCGAGGTAGAAGCCGAGGGCGTACTTCTCGCTGGTCGCCTCGGCGTGGATCTCCACGATGGCAGCGTCGTGCTCCACCTCCTCGAGGAGTCGGTCGACGGTGCGAAAGGGATCGTCGAGGGCGTCCATGAAGACGCGGCCCATCACCTGGATCACGAGCAGGCGGAACCCGCCGCGCTCGAGCACCCACCAGCCCCGCCCGGGCGTTCCCGGCGGGTAGTTGGCCGCGCGCACGATCGGCTCGCGCTCGATCAGGTCAAAGACGTCTTTCTTGTCCCAGGCGTGATTGCCCAGGGTGATCAGGTCGGCCCCCGCCTCGCGCAGGATGCGGTAACTCTTCCTGTCCAGCCCCTTGCCGCCGGCGGCGTTCTCGCCGTTGACGATGACC
>JALSIA010000208.1 GCA_026981865.1 Thermaceae bacterium | reverse complement strand
GCAGCAGGCTTTCCTCGACGAACTCGGTGTCGCCAATCTGGTTCGAGACCGTCAGCAGCGCCCCGGCGTGGACGCCGCGCATCCTGGCGATGAGGAAGAGCGCCGCGGCCTCCATCTCGAAGGCCATCACCCCGAAGCGGTTCCAGGCGCGCGCGTTCTCGGGGCCCGTGGCGTAGAAGGCGTCCTCGGTGGCGACGAGCCCCACGTGGTAGGGTTCGCCCGAGGCGGCCGCCGCCCGCTCCAGAGCCCTCAGCACCGGCCAGCTGGGGATGGGGGCGTAAGGGCGGTTCTCGAGGTACTGGCGGGTGGTGCCGTCGAGCGGCACCGCCCCCTGAACGACGAGCAGGTCGGCCGCCGACAATGCCGGGTCCACCGCACCGCTGGTGCCGACCCGTACGAGGACGCGGGCGCCCAGCTGCACGAGCTCCTCGGCGACGATCGAGGCCGATGGGCAGCCCATGCCGGTGGTCTGTACGCTGACCCGCAGCCCCTTGTAGGTGCCGGTGAAGCCGAGCAGCGATCGGTAGGTGTTGTAGGTGGTGACGCCTTCCAGGAAGGTCTCGGCGATGTACTCCGCCCGGCCGGGATCCCCGGGCAGGAGGACGAAGGGGGCGACCTCGCCGATCTGTGCGCGAACGTGCAGTGGGCTCATACGCCCTTAGGATACACGGGCACGAAACGCAGGGCGTTGTCCAGGCGCTCCGCGAGCACCGGAACCACGTCGAGCGCGTCAAGCCGCGCGCAGGCCTCCACGTCGTCCGCGAGCCCTACGGGCTCGAGCGCCCGAGCCGCCGCAGTTTGCGCCAGCAGAGCGCGCGCTTCGGGGTGCGCCCGGAAAAGCGCGCGGGCCAGCTGCGCCGTGTCGTCGAGCTCGGCCTGGGGCGCGAAGGCGCTGAGGGCGTCCGCCAGCGCCCCGACGGCGTAGGTGTCGTCGAGCGCCGCCCGCCCCTCGCGGCCGGCCGCCACCAGAACCAGGTCGCCCTCCCCGGCGGCGGCCCAGCGCAGCGCCGCCCTGACGTTGACCAGGGCCGCGAGCCCCACCCGCCGTGCGGCTCCGGCCGCGCGCAGCGCCGCCCGGGTACCGTTCGTCGTCGTCATCACCACCGCACGTCCCCGCAGCCGCTCGGGGTCGGCCTCGCGCGGGCTGTTGCCGAGGTCGAACCCCTCCGGGGGCAGGCCGCCGCGTTCGCCGGCGAGGAGCGCGCCGCGCCGGCGGGCCTCGGCCCGGGCCTGGGTGACCTCCGCGGTGAGCACGAGCTCGCGCGCCCCCGCAGCCAACAGGTAGGCCGCCGTCGTGGTGGCCCGAATCACGTCCACCACCAGCGCTGCCGCCGCCCGCGGCAGCGCCTCGGCCGGCGAGAGAACGGCGCTAAGCCTGTGCAGCATCGCGGAGTGCGCTCAGGTTTTCGGCGACCGTGCCGTCGCCGCCGAAGACGGCCGAGCCCGCGACCAGTACGTCGGCCCCCCGCCGCACCAACTCGGCGGCGTTGCCGGGGCCGATCCCGCCGTCCACCTCGATGCGCGCTTCGGGGTTGACGCGGTCGCGCAGGGCGGCCAGGCGCTCGAGCCGCTCGAGGCTGCGGGGGATGAACCTCTGCCCCCCGAAGCCGGGGTTGACGCTCATCAGCAGCGCCAAGTCGAGCTCGCCCAGCACGTCCTCGAACCAGTCGAGCGGCGTGGCGGGGTTCACGGCCAGCCCCGCCCGGGCGCCCGCAGAACGAATCAGCTGCAGCGTCCGGTGCACGTGCGGCGTCGCCTCGACGTGGACGGTCACCACGTCGGCGCCGGCGGCGACGAAGCGTTCGACGTAGCGTTCGGGCTCCACGATCATCAGGTGCACGTCCAGGGGCAGGCGGGTGACCGGTCGCAGGGCCTCGACGACGACGAAACCCATCGTGATGTTGGGCACGAAGCGCCCATCCATCACGTCGACGTGGATCCAGTCGGCGCCGGCCGCCTCGGCCGCGCGAACCTGGTCGGCCAGCCGGGCGAAGTCGGCGGATAGGATGGAAGGTGCGATAAGGGGCATTTCCTACAAATCGTACAGCACGTTCTCGAGGCCTGCCGGATCCCGCACCTCGATCAGGCGCGCTTCGAAAGCGACGAGGCCCAGCTCCTGAAACTGCCCGAGGACGCGGGTGGCCGTTTCGCGGCTGGTGCCCGCCAGGTCGGCGAGCTCGCGGTGGGTAAGCGGCATGCTGCGCCCGCGCGGGGTCTCCTCGCCGTAGCGATGGCGGTAGAGCTTGAGCAGGGCGTAGGCCACCTTGCCGCGCGCCTCTTCGAAGGTAAGCACCTCGACCTCGTGGTTCATCTCGCGCAGGCGGCGGGCGATGATGCGCGCCAGGTTGTGGGCCACCTGCGGGAAACGCCGCACCAAGCCCCAGTACTCCTCCAGGTAGAGGGCGTGGATGACCGTGTCCTCGACAGCCGTGGCCGTAGCCGAACGGGGCTCGTCGTCCACCAGGCTCATCTCACCGAAGATCTCGCCGGGGTTCAGGTAGGCCAGCACCTTTTCGCGGCCGTCCAGGTTGCGGTGCGAGATTTTTACTTTGCCGGAGCGGATCAGGTAGAGCGCGTGCCCGGCGTCCCCGGCCTCGAAGACGGTCTGCCGGCGGCGCAGCGCGATCGTGCGAAAGGCCTGCTCGGCGATCTCGAAGCCTTCGGGAGGGACGCCCTCGAACAACGGGGAGCGGCGGATGATGTCGGACACGTCGAGCTTCATTACCCCATAATCTATACGAAACCGGTCCGCCGGGCCTACCCCGGTTTGTGGGTAGGATGGTGAACGTGTGGGCGCTCAAGGCCGAGGGGCTGACCTTCCGCTACGGCGAGCTCGAGCTTTTCGAGGGCCTCGACCTGGAGCTGGAGCCGGGCGCGGTGCGGGCGGTGCTGGGGCCCAGCGGCTCCGGCAAGACGACGCTGGTGCACCTGCTCGCGGGCATCCTGCCGCTGCCGTCGGGGCGGTTGTGGTGGGGCGAGGTCGAGGTGAGCCGGCGCAGCGAGGAGGAACTGGCACGGCTACGGCGGGACCGCGTGGGCTTGGTCTTCCAGCACCACTACCTGCTGGACGAGCTCACCGCCCTGGAGAACGTGCTGGTGCCCGGCATGATCGCCGGCCGGCCCGACCCCGCACGGGCGCAGCGTCTGATCGAACGGGTCGGCCTGGCGGGGCACGCCCACCAGCGGCCCGACACCCTATCGGGCGGCGAACGGCAGCGGGTGGCCGTGGCCCGGGCCCTCTACCCGCAGCCGCGCGTCGTCCTCGCCGACGAACCCACCGGCGCCCTCGACCGCACCAACGCCCGCAAGGTCAAGGACCTGTTGCTCGAGCTGGCCGAAGAAAACGGGGCCGCCGTGCTGCTGGCGACCCACGACGAAGCCCTGGTGGAAGGGTTGCCGGCCTGGCGCCTCGAAGACGGGCGCCTGGTGAACGGTTAGAGCAGGGGCAGTTCGCCGGCCGTGACGATGCCCTCGGCCCCGTTGCCCTGATGGAAGCCGGCCATGCGCATGGCCACCTTGCCGCCGGCGCGGTGCACCACGCGCTCGAGCGCGCGCATCGTCCCGCCCGAAGCCACGACGTCCATGACCAGGACGATGTTCTTGTTGAGGATGTGCTCGCTGTAGCGGCGGTCGAGCCAGAGGACCTCGCCGGCCCCCAAGGTGAGCGACTCGACCTCCTGGATGATGGGGTCGACCATGTAGGGACGGCGGCGCTTGCGCACCACGATGTAGTTCAGGTCGCGCACCGCGGCCAGCTCGTGCGCCAGCGGTATCGAGGAGGTTTCGACGGTTACGATCAGGTCGGCGTCGTCGGGCATCTTGGGCTCGAGCTCCCCCATCACCGCCCGGACGAACTCGATGTCGCCCAGGAAGTCGACGAGTGGAATGCGCACGCCCGGGAAGGGCTCGTGCAAGGGGACGTGGCGGGTCACGCCGCCGATCTGGATGGGGTAGGTGTCCATGGTTACCATGCTCCTCAGGCCTCCTCGGGGCTGAACAGAGGCAGATGGCCCAAGGCGATCACGTCGTCGCGGGGGGTGCCCTCGGTGAAGACGGCCATCACCGCGGCCACCTCGCCGCCGACGCTTTCGATCAGCTCGCGCAGGCCCTTGAGGGTGCTGCCGGTCGAGACCACGTCGTCGACGATGGCCACCTTCTTGCCCTTGATCTTGGCGATGTCGGCGCCGTCGAGCACCAGCAGCTGCGGCTTGCCGGTGGTGATCGAGAGCACCTCGCGGGTCACGGGATGGATCATGTAGGGTTTGGCGGTCTTGCGCGCGACGATGTACGGCAGACCCGTCCGGCGGGAAAGCGCGTGGGCCAGGGGCACCGCCTTGACCTCGGGGGTGACGAGCACCTCGACCTGCTCCGGCAGCCGCTTGGCCATTTCCGCAGCCACGGCCTCGGTGAGTTCGGTGTCCCCGAGCAGGTTGAGCAAGGCGACCGCCACACCGTCGCCCACCTGCACCACGGGCAGTTCGCGCTTCACCCCGCCGATCTCGATGGGATAGCTCTTCATGGCTTTAGTGTACACCCCGAGCGCTATAATAAAGCCATGGTTAAGGCAAAACTAGAAAACCTGGGGGTCGAAGCCCAGAGCGGAAACGTGGTCGCTCTGCTGCGCGCCGAGACGGGCGAACTGCTCCCGATTTGGATCGGGCCGCTCGAGGCCCAGAACATCGCGGTGGCGCTGGCCGGAGAAAAACCCCCCAGACCGCTGACGCCGGACCTGCTGCTCTCGGTGCTCGAGATGCTCGGCGGCAAGCTCAAACGCGTCGAGATCACCGAGCTCTCAGGCGGCACCTACTACGCCCGCCTGGTCCTCGACCACCGCGGCATCGAGTACGAGATCGACGCCCGCCCCTCCGACGCCATGGCGCTGGCGGTGCGCACCGGCGCCGAGATACTGGTGGACGAAAAGGTGCTGGAAGAGGGGAAGATCGACGAGGCCAACTTCGAGCCCCACGGCCCCACCCCCGAAGCCTGACCCGACCTCAAACCGCGTTGCTCATCACGTGCACGTGCACGTGGAAGATCTCCTGCCCACCGCGCTCGCCCACGTGGGCCTGGATCTTGTAGTGCTCGAGCCCCAGCGCCTGCGTGGCCACCCGGTTGACGGTGCGGAAGAGCGCGCCCAGTTTGCGCTCGCCCTCTTCGCTGTCGGGGTAGTCGGAGAGCTTGGGCACGTGCTCGCGCGGCACCACCAGCACGTGCACCCTGGCCTTGGGGCGGATGTCGCGGAAGGCCACGAACTGCTCGTCTTGGTAGACGATGTCGGCCGGCAGTTCCCCAGCGATGATGCGGCAGAAGACGCAGTCGCTCATGCCTTCAAGTCTACCGGCCGTGCGGCGCGGGCGCGCAGCGTGTAGCCGGAAACGCCCTCCACCACAACCTCGACCTCCCGGCCCGCGGCAAGCCCCTCGCCGCCGAGCTCCACCTCGTAGTAGTCGGGGGTGTGACCGTAGGCCACAGCCGAGCGCACCCGCTCGACGAGCACCGTGGTGCGGCGGCCCAGCAGCGGCCGCATGCGCGCCTCGGCCAGCGCTTCGGCCAAGGCGATGAGCTCGTGGGTGCGGCGCTTGCGCGTCGCGTGGGGCACCTGGGGCAGGCGCGCGGCGCGGGTACCCGGCCGCGGCGTGTAGGTGAAGACGTGCACCCGGCTCGGCCCCACCTCGCGCAGGAAGTCCAGGGTGGCGCGGTGTTCGTCCTCGGCCTCGGTGGGCAGGCCGGCGATCACGTCGGTGGTGAGGGCGAAGCCGGGAATGCGCTCTCGGGCGGCCGCCACCAGCTGGCGGTAGTAGGCGGCGTCGTAGCGCCGGCCCATGAGCGCGAGCAGCCGGTCCGCGCCCGTCTGCAGGCTCAGGTGCAGGTGGGGGCGGACGAAGGGGGCGCGCCGGCCGATCACCTCGAGCAGCTCCGGGCCGGTGTCCTCGGGCTCGATTGAGCTGAGCCGGAGCGGCACCCCGAGGGCCACGAGCTCTTCGAGCAGCCCCGCCACCCCGCGCGGATGCCCGGCGTACGATCCCAGCCGCACCCCGGTGAGCACGAGCTCGCGGTAACCCGCCGCCGCCAGGGCCTCGGCCTCCTCCAGCACGCTGCGCCAGCCGCGGTGGCGCTCGCGGCCGCGGGTGCGGGGGATGATGCAGTAGGCGCAGCCGGCGTTGCAACCGTCCTGGATCTTGAGGAAGGCGCGCACCCGATCGGTGTACAGCCCGCGCTCGCCCGCGCCCCAGAACTCGTTGGGCGGGGTGGTGACGGGGTCGGTGGGCAGGCCGAAGCGCTCGAGGATGACCCGGGGAAGCTCGGCCTTGCTGCGGTTGGGCACCACCGCATCGGCCCCCAGATCGGCGATTTGTTCAGGGGCCAGCTCGGCGTAGCAGCCGGTCACGACTACGAAGGCGTCCGGGTTGGCGCGGCGGGCGCGACGGATCTCCTTGCGGGCGGTGGCCTCGGCGGTGGTGGTCACGCTGCAGGTGTTGATCACCACCAGGTCGGCGCCCTCTTCGAGCGCGACCACTTCGGGCTCGAGCGCCGCCAGCATTCCCACCAGCGCGTCCGACTCCACCTGGTTGACCTTGCACCCCAGGGTGCGCACCGCGATCCGCATCCGTACCATTTTGTCGGCCCCCCCAGGCCGCGTCAAGGCGCCCGCACCCAATCCCGGCTTGACCCTGCATAGCGGGACGGTTGCCTGCATACCAGGGATTAAGCTGGAGGCATGACCGACCTCGACATCGCCCAGAAGGCGACCCTGCGCCCGATCCGTGAGATCGCCGGCACCATCGGCATTCCCGAGGACAGACTCTTCCATTACGGCCCTTACATGGCCAAGGTCGAAGGCGAGCCGCCCCCCAAGCGAGGGCGGCTCATCCTTGTCACCGCCCTCACCCCTACGCCCGCAGGCGAGGGCAAGACCACCGTCTCCATCGGCCTTACCCAGGGCCTCGGAAAACTCGGCAAAAGGGCTGCGGTGGCCCTGCGCGAACCCAGCCTGGGCCCGGTCTTCGGCGTCAAGGGCGGGGCCACCGGGGGCGGCTACAGCCAGGTGCTGCCCATGGAGGAGATCAACCTCCACTTCACCGGCGACTTCCACGCCGTCACCAGCGCGGTCAACCTGCTCGCGGCGATGGTCGACAACCACATCCACCAGGGCAACGCCCTGGGGATCGAACCGCGCCGCGTCGAGTACAAACGCGTCCTCGACATGAACGACCGCGCCCTGCGCCACGTGGTCACCGGTCTGGGCGGACCCATAAACGGGGTGCCCGCCGAGTCGGGCTTCGAGATCACCGTGGCCTCGGAGGTGATGGCCGTCATGGCCCTGGCCCGCACCGTACCCGAGCTTAAGGAGCGCCTGGGCAGGATCCGCATCGGCTACACCTTCGACCGCAAACCCGTCTACGCGCACCAGCTGAAGGCCCACGGCGCCATGACCGCCCTGCTGGTCCAGGCGCTCAAGCCCAACCTGGTGCAGACGCTCGAGGGCCAGCCCGCTTTCGTGCACATGGGCCCCTTCGCCAACATCGCCCACGGCACCAACTCGGTACGGGCCACCGAGATGGCGCTGGGCTACGCCGACTACGTGGTCACCGAGGCCGGCTTCGGCTCCGACCTGGGCGCCGAAAAGTTCTTCAACGTGGTCAGCCGCGCCGCCGGCTTCGCCCCCGAGGCGGTCGTCCTCGTCGCCACCGTCCGCGCGCTGCGCTACCACGGCGGCGCCGACGACTACAACGTCCCCAACCCCGAAGCCGTCAAGCAGGGTCTCGCCAACCTGGCCCAGCACGCGGGCAACATCCGCCAGCACGGCTTCGATCCCGTGATCGCGCTCAACCACTTCACGAGCGACACCGAAGAAGAAATCGAGCTGGTACGCGCCTTTGCCCGCGAATACCGCCTGCGCTTCGCCGTGGCCG
The DNA here is from genome assembly GCA_026981865.1 of Thermaceae bacterium. Lineage (GTDB taxonomy): Bacteria > Deinococcota > Deinococci > Deinococcales > Marinithermaceae > Oceanithermus. The sequence continues at coordinate 1,100 of JALSIA010000208.1, read as the reverse complement.
AGGTCTGGGCCAAAGGGGGCGAAGGCGGCCGGGCGCTGGCCCAGGAGGTGCTGGCGGCACTCGAGGCACCGGGCCAGCTGCAGCCGCTCTACGACCCGAACGAAGAACTAAAGGAGAAGATCCGCCGCATCGCCACCGAGGTCTACGGCGCCGCGGGTGTGACCTACGCCAAGAAGGCCAAGGGCGCGCTGCGCCGCATCGAGCGCGACGGCTGCGACCGCCTGCCGGTGGTCATGGCCAAGACGCCCGCGAGCCTCTCCGACGACCCGAAGCTGCGCGGCCGCCCCGGCGACTTCACCGTGACCGTAACCGATCTGAAGGCCCGCTGCGGGGCGGGGTTCGTGGTGGTCTACATGGGCGACGTGATGACGATGCCGGGCCTGCCCAAGGTCCCCGCCGCCGAGCGGGTGGACGTGACCGAAGACGGCCGGATCGTCGGGCTGTTCTGACGCCCGCGCACGCGCCCAGGGTGAGGGGCCGAGGCCCAGCGCCCCGACTAGTTCGTACCCAGCTTCACCACGAGGGCGCGCAGCAACCCCTCGCCGGTGTTCTCGAGCGCGTGCGGCACACCCGCGGCGCAAGGGATCAGCAGATCGGGGCGCACCCGGGCCGACGCCTCGCCGACGTTCACCGCGCCTTCGCCCTCCAACACGTAGATGAAGATGTCCACCGGCGCGGTGTGCCTCCGCAGCGCCTCCCCCGGCTTCAGCACCGCCATGAGCGCCTGACCCTGCGGGTGGTCGTACAGTTTTCGCACCTGCGCGCCCGCGGCTTCGTTCGCATCGATGATTTCCATGGAGCCCTCCCCCATTAGTATCCCTTACCTGCAGCGCGCATGAACCACGCGCCGCCGATGCAGGGACGGGAAGCGGGGTGGGGGTTGGTTCGTGGAAAACGAGAGGAAGGCGTGGGAACCTCTTGTTTCAGATTTGGAACGCCGCCATCGGGGTTACCGACGGAGATTTCAAAACAAACCTCAAGCCACAGGCTACGGGCCTATAGCTGGCTAGTTTCGCACCGCGCACCCCGCGCCAACGACAGCCGTCACCACGCTCCCCCCCCCCCCCCCCCACCCCCCCCCCCCTCCCCCCCCTCCTCCC
>JALSIA010000207.1 GCA_026981865.1 Thermaceae bacterium | reverse complement strand
GCGCGACCTGGAGGGCAAGCTCCATTTCGTACCCCACGGGCAGATCAGCACGGTTACCGTGCTCAGCCACGTCTGGGCGCGCGCGGTCGTCGACGTGGGGGTCGCCTACGGCGCCGACGTGGACCGAGCCATCGCGGTGATCGAGGACGAGGCGCAGAAGTTCTACGACGATCCGGAATGGCGTGAGAAGTTCACCGACGAACGGCCCCAGGTGCTGGGGGTCAACGAGCTGGGCGACAGCGCCGTGGTGATCCGGGTGATGTTCACGGTGCAGGCCAAGCAGCAGTGGGGCGTCGGGCGCGAGTTCAAACGGCGCATCAAGAACCGCCTCGACGCCGAGGGCATCGAGATCCCCTTCCCGCAGCGCACCGTATGGCTGCGCCAGGACCAGGAACCGCAGGCGTGAGGCAGGTCCTGCTCGTGCTGGCGCTGCTGGCCGGCCTGGCCCAGGCGGGAAGCGGGGCCGTGCGGGTGCGGTCGCCCGGCGGCTGGGTGCAGGGCCACGCAGAGGAGGACGTCCTCGTCTTCAAGGGCATCCCCTATGCCCATGCCGAACGCTGGCGGGCGCCGGTGCGGGTGGACGCTTGGGAGGGGTTGCTGCGCGCCACCGAGGCCGGACCCATCTGCCCGCAGAAGGGCTCGATCACGGTTCGTTTGGGCCGGCTCGCCGGCCGCTACCTGCCGCCTGCGGACGAGGACTGCCTGAACCTCAACGTTTGGGTGCCCACGGAGGATCCGCCCGCGGGAGGCTGGCCGGTAATGGTCTTCGTACACGGCGGCAGCTACACCGGCGGCAGCGGTTCCGAGCCCATCTACGACGGCGCGCGGCTGGCGCGGCGCGGCTTCGTCGTGGTGACCTTCAACTACCGGCTGGGCCCCTTCGGTTTCCTGGCGTTGCCGGCCCTGGCCGCCGAGGACCCCCAAGGCGGCACCGGGAACTACGGCCTGCTCGACCAGGTCGCCGCCTTCGAATGGGTACGGCGGCAGATCGCCGGCTTCGGGGGCGACCCCGGCAACGTGACCGCCTTCGGCGAGTCGGCGGGGGCGATGTCGATCTGCACATTGCTGGCGAGCCCGCCGGCGCGCGGAATTTTCGACCGGGCGGTGCTCGAGTCGGGCGGCTGCAACTTCGCCTACACCCCGGAGGAGGCCTACGCCCACGCCCGCGGATTCGCCGAGCGGGTGGGCTGCGCTCTGGACGATCTGGCCTGCTGGCGCGCCCTGCCGGCCGAGCGGCTGGTGGCCCTGGTGCCCTCGGAGACCGACTTCGAGAAGGTGCCCTTCAAGCCCGTCCTCGACGGCTACGTGCTTGAAGAGCCCCCGGAGCGCGCCCTGGCCGCAGGGCGCGCCGCGGCGGTGCCGCTCTTCGTGGGCACGACCGCGGACGAGTACCGGCTCGACGTGACCGCGCCCAAAGACCCCGCCAAGTCCACCTGGGCGGGGGTGGAGGCCCTCATTCGTGAAAAGGAGGGGGACCGCGCCGAAAGGGTGATCCGGCACTACCGCGCCCGCTTCGACCGCGCGCTCGACGCCTACTACGCCTACATGGGCGAGCGGATCCTGATCTGCCCCACCTACCGGGCGGGGCGACTGGCCGCGCGCCACGCCCCGGTCTACGGCTACCGCTTCGCGTACGCAAGCCCGCTCTGGCCCGAGCTGGGCAGCATGCACGGAATGGAGCTCCCGTTCGTCTTCGGCACCCGCGCCACCTGGCCCTTCTGGGCCTTCTTCGCCTCTGCGGAGGTTCAGGAGCAGAGCGCCCCGCTCGCCCGCGCGGTCCAGCAGGCCTGGACCGTGTTCGCGCGCGGGGAGGCGCCGCGGGCGGGGTGGGTCCCGGCGCCGCGGCTGGGGAGCGGCTGGCTGCTGCACTTCGACCTGCGCTGGGGCTGGCGCGCCGACGACTGGGCGGAGCGTTGCGCGTTCTGGGGTGCCCGAGAACCAATGGCGGACCGGTAGCGAACCAAAAACGCGCTTCGCGCGGAGGGGGTAAGCTGAGAACATGCCGGTGCTCGAGCTCAACCAAGAGGACCAGTACCTGGTCGCCAGCGGCGACACCCCGTTGCTCGAGGTCTACCACCGACTGCCCGAAGGGCTCTTTCCGCCCTTCCCCCCCGTGGAGCTGCCCGGAGGGGTGGGCGGCCTGGTCGAGCGCGGGGGCTTCGGGCAGACCTTTTTCTTCCCGGCGGAGGTGCTGGGCCTCGTCTTCGAAACCCCGTCGGGCCAGCGCATCGTGGCCGGGGGGCGGGTGGTCAAGAACGTACAGGGGTACGACCTGGTCCGCCCCTTCGTGGGCAGCTTCGGGGTGCTGGGGCGGGCGCTCGAGGTGGTGCTGCGGCTGCGCCCCGCACGCGCTGCGGCCTTGTGGCGCTATGAACGTGCGGGAGAGCCGCGCCCGCGCTTCGTCTGGGAGGCGGAGGGCGACCGCCTGGCCTTCCACTGGGGGCACCCGCGCGAGCTCGAGCGCGCGGGCTGGTCCGCCGAGCTCGAACTGGAACCCGGCATCGACTATACCCCCCTCTTCCCGCAGGGCATGGGGGTGGGCGAGGGGGGCCCCCTGCGCGACGATCGCTTCACCTGGGCCGACGGGGGCGGCCGCCCCAGCACGCCGCCCGCCTTTGAAAAGCTGGCGCAGGCGCTCGACGGAGGCGGGGCGTGAGCGCGGTCAGCGGCCGGGTGCTGCTGCCCGCGGGCTGGGTCGAGGGGCGGCTCGAGCTGGAGGCGGACAAGGTCGCGCGGTTCGTTCCCGACCGCGCCCCGGCGCGCTACGTGGTGCCGGGCTTCATCGACCTGCACGTCCACGGCGGGGCCGGCGGCGACGCGATGGCCGGCGAGGAGGCGGCGCGCACCGCGGCGCGCTTCCACGCCGCTCACGGCACCACCCGCATGCTGCTGGCCACGGTGACCGCCCCCGAAGACGACCTGACCCGGGCGCTCGACGGCATCCACGCCGTCATGGAAAACACCGGGCCGGACGAGGCGCGGGTGATGGGGGTGCACCTCGAGGGGCCCTTCATCAGCCCCGACAAGCTCGGGGCTCAGCCCCCCTACGCCCGCGACCCCGACCCCGAGGAGTTGCGCCGGCTGATGGCCCACGCCAGTCTGCAGGTGGTCACCTTCGCCCCGGAGCTGCCGGGGGCGCTCGAGTTCGTCCGTTTTCTACGCGAGCGCGGGGTGCGTCCCCAGATCGGCCACACCGCGGCGACGGCGGAGCAGGCCCTGGCTGCGCTTGAAGCCGGGGCCAAGGGGTTTACCCACCTCTACAACGCCATGAGCCCGCTGCACCACCGCAACCCCGGGGTGGTGGGCGCCGCCTTCGCCCAGGGCACCTGGGCCGAGGTCATCGCCGACGGGCTGCACGTGGACCCGGTGGCCGTGCGCGCGGCGATGCGCGCCGTGCCCAACCTCTACGTGGTCACCGACGCGGTCGCGGCCGCCGGGATGCCCGAGGGCCCCTACCGGCTGGGCCGCTACACGGTGCACCGGCGGGGGAACGGTGTCTTCCTGGAGGACGGCACCCTGGCGGGCAGCGCCTTGACGATGGACCGGGCGCTGCGCAACCTGGTGGACTGGGGGCTCGACCTGGCCGAGGCGGTGCGCCGCCTCAGCGGACTGCCGGCGCGCTACATGGGCTGGGCCGACCTGGGGCGCATCCAGGCCGGGGTTCAGGCCGACCTGGTGGTGCTCGACGGCGACCTGCAGGTGGAGGAGGTGTACGTCGGTGGAAGACGCGTCTTCGTCCGCGCCTAGCCGCATGCTCGCCGAGGCGCTCGAGGCGCCGGCGGCGGCCGAGCGGCTGCTCGCCGAAAACGCCGCCGAGGTGCGTTCGCTGGCGCGCTTCCTGCGCCGCCGTCCCCCGGCCTTCGTGCAGACGATCGCGCGCGGCAGCTCCGACCACGCGGCCCTCTTCGGCAAGTACCTCTTCGAGGCGCGGCTGGGGTGGGTCACGGCCAGCGCGGCCCCCTCGGTGGTCACCGTCTACGGCGCCCGGCCCAACCTGCGCGGGGCCCTGGCCCTGGCCCTCAGCCAGTCGGGGGCGAGCGAGGACCTGGTGGCTTCGCTGGCGGCGGCCCGCGCGGCCGGCGCCCTGACCGTGGCGATGGTCAACGTGGAGGACTCGCCGCTGGCGCGGGCGGCCGAGGTGGTGCTGCCGCTGCACGCGGGCGAGGAACGTAGCGTGGCCGCGACCAAGAGCTACCTGACCATGCTCGTGGCGCTGGCGCAGCTTGCGGGCACCGTCGAGGAGGCGGCCGATCTGGAGGATGCGCTGCCGCAGCTTCCCGAGCGGATGGCCGCGGCCGCGGCGAGCGACTGGAGCGGTGGGCTCGAGCTTTTCGGCCCGGCGACCGACGCCTACGTGATCGGCCGCGGCTACGCCTTCGCCGCGGGCCAAGAGGTGGCCCTCAAACTCAAGGAGACGAGCGCGCTGCACGCCGAGGCCTTCTCCGCCGCCGAGCTGCTGCACGGTCCGGTGGCCATCGTGGGACCGGGGTACCCCATCTTGGCGCTCGCCCCCTACGACCGCCCCTATCCGCAGCTGCTCGAGCTCTTGGAAAACCTGCGGGCCAAGGGGGCCGAGCTCGCCGTAGCCACGAGCGAGCCCGAGGCGCTGGCGCTGGCGGACGCGCCGTTGCCTTTGCCCGGCCGCTTCCACCCCGTCCTCGACAGCGTGCTTGCGGTCCAGGCCTTCTACCCCTTCGCCGACGCGCTGGCCCGCGCCCGCGGCTTCGACCCCGACCGCCCGCGCAACCTGAAGAAGGTCACGCAGACGCGCTAGCGGGGCGCGCGCGGCTCCAGGGTGCGCTTTAGGTAGACGCAGAGAACAACGCCGAGGACGACCAGGCCGCCCACCAGGTAGGCGGTGATCCAGGCGGGCGGTGCGCCAAGCAGTGCGAGCAGCACCACGACGCCGCCGTGCGCGGCGATGGCGCGGCCCCCGATGCGCGCGCCCTTTACCCGGGTTTCCAAATCGGGAACGGGCGCCGAGCTGGGGAAGCCGCAGATGGGTTGCGGCGGGCCGGTGCGGGTCAGTGTGGGCAGCCCGAGTCCAACCGTCACGACGAGCAGTCCGATTCCGGCGTCGAGCAGACGGGAGAAGGCGGGGCCGTCGCCCCCGGTCAGGTAGAGGCCCAGCGGCTGCAGCAATGCGAAGAGGGCGCCCACCGCGGCAAAAACAGCGAGGCCGTGGACCGTCGCCTCGCTCCATTCAATGGGGGCGACAAGAAGGATCGGCAGGGTTGCGAGGACCACGAAGGTGAAGATCAGGGGCAGGATGAGGGCCTCCAGCCTGGGCCCCCAGCGGTCCACCTGGCCCGCGGCGTTCAGGTGGGCGGGCACGGTGTCGGGCAGGACCAGGTAAACGGGCCAGACCACCAGCCACACCAGCACGACCGCACCCAGCAAGATCAAGACCGCCTTCGTCCGGGGTTTCATGCGTCTCCTATCCGTAGACCCAGCCGTCGAGCGCGAGCACGAACGCGAGGGTGAGCACCAGCGCCAGCAGCCAGCGCAGGTTGCGGGTCTGCGGGTTTGGCGCGCCTTTGATGTAGGGCCGGGCCAGCCCCGCGGCCAGCACCGCCGCCGCAGCGATGAAGGCGACCTCCTGCACATTCGCAGAGAGGCGCGCGAGCAACAGGTAGGCGAGCGCGCCCACCGCCGCCGCCGTCGCGAGCGCGCTCGCGGGTCCCGAACGCGTCAGGCTGTGAAAGACCACCGCCGCGATCGTTAGCGCGGGCAGGAGGGTTTGCAAGGGGTTCCATGCCGTTCACCTTCCAAAAACTGCGGCCACGAGCCCGATCAGGCCCAGTCCGATGGTGATCCAGCCCCAGGGCCGCAGCCCGCGGGCGAGCGCATCGCCCTCGCGGGGGAAGGCCGTCCGCACCCCGATCCACAGCGCCAAGACCGCGACCGCCAGGTGCCGCAGGGGCGTGAGCCAGGGCCGGGGCAGCACCCACCACGCCAGGGCGACCCCCAGCGCCGCCGCGGCCGTCAGGCCCGCCAGATTGCCCGCACGCCATGTAGAAACCGACCAGCCCAGCGCCAGCCCCAGGAACAGGTAACCGACGAGGCCAAGCACAGCCCCGGCGAAGAGGGTGTCGCCCATGCCTCTAGTTTAGAACGAAAACCGGTTCAAGCGCCGCCCAGCCCCGGCTCCCCGCGGATCTTCGCCTTGGGAATGACCTGGGTTTCGCCGTCGTCGGCTTTTTCCGGTTCGTTTTCGGCTCCGGGATCCTCGAGCGGTTCGCCGGCGAGGACGCGCAGGAACTGCTCGGCGGAAAGCGTCTCCACCTCGAGCAGCGCCGTCGCCACGCGCTCCAGCTCGGCTCGGCGCTCGCGCAGGAGCTGCAGGATGCGCGCGTACTGTTCGTCGATCAGCTCCCGCACCGCCTCGTCGATGCGGCGCGCGGTCTCCTCGGAGTAGTTGCGCACCTCGTAGCCGCCCAGGTAGGTGTCCTGCCGCTCCTGGTAGGCCACCTGCCCGAACTCGGGGTGCATCCCCCACTCGGTGATCATCCGCCGCGCCAGCTCGGTGGCCTGGCGGAAGTCGTTCTCGGCGCCGGTGGTCACGTCGTCGAAGACCAGCTCCTCGGCGGCCCGCCCCGCCAGCGCCACGGCGATCTGGTCGAGCAGGCGCTTCTTGGTCCAGTGCAGCACGTCCTCGCGGTCGGGCATCATGAAGCCCAGCGCCCGGCCGCGCGGCATGATCGTGATCTTGTGCACCCCGTCGGCGTGCTCCAGGAAGTGGGCCGCGAGCGCGTGCCCCGCCTCGTGGTAGGCGGTGATGCGCTTGTCCGCCTCGGTGAGGACCATGCTCTTCTTGGCGGGGCCCATCATCACCCGGTCGGCGGCCTCCTCAAGGTCCTTCATGGTGATCTTGCGCCGCCGTTCGCGCGCCGCCAGCAGCGCCGCCTCGTTGAGCAGGTTCTCCAGGTCGGCGCCCACGAACCCCGGGGTGCGCCGCGCCACCACCGCCAGGTCCACGTCCTCGGCCAGGGGCTTGCCCACCGCGTGGATGCGCAGGATCTGCTCGCGGCCGCGCACGTCGGGGGCGTCGATGGCCACCTGGCGGTCGAAGCGCCCGGGGCGCAGCAGCGCAGGGTCGAGCACGTCGGGCCGGTTGGTCGCGGCCATCACGATCACGCTGGTTTCCTTGTCGAAGCCGTCCATCTCGACCAGCAGCTGGTTCAGGGTCTGTTCGCGCTCGTCGTTGCCGCCGCCCATGCCGCTGCCGCGCTTGCGGCCGACGGCGTCGATCTCGTCGATGAAGATGATGCAGGGGGCGTTCTTCTTGGCCGTTTCGAAGAGGTCGCGCACGCGCGCCGCCCCCACGCCCACGAACATCTCGACGAAGTCGGAGCCGCTGGCGGTGATGAAGGGCACGCGCGCCTCGCCGGCGACCGCGCGGGCGATGTGGGTCTTGCCCGATCCCGGCGGCCCCACGAGCAGCACCCCCCGGGGGATGCGGGCGCCCATGCGGTGGAAGCGCTCCGGCGACTTGAGGAACTCGACGATCTCCTCGAGCTCTTCCTTGGCCTCTTCGGCGCCGGCCACGTCGTCGAAGGTGGTCTTGGGCGCCTCGGCCAGCACCCGGGCGCGGCTCTTGGTGAAGTTGAAGGTGCCCGAGCCGTCGCCGCCGCGGCTGCCGCGCGAAAAGTACCAGAACGCCAGGAAGACGAGGCCCACCACGAAGAGGGGCAGCAGGATGCTCGCCAGCGGATTGGCGCTGCGCGGCGGCTGGGCGCGCACCTCGATGCCGCGGGCGATCCACCCCTCCACGGTATCGGCCGTGGGGGGCGCGGGCAGGTAGGTGGTGAAGCGGCTGCCGTCGTCGAGGGTGCCGCGGACGCGGTTGCCCTCCACGACGAGCTCGCGGACCTTACCCGACTGAACCTCGTTCATGAAGGTGGAAAGCTTCAGGTCGGTCGTGGGGCTGGCGGGGCTGGTGAGGGCGATGTTGATGGCCCAGACCGCTCCGATGATGATCAGAAGTACGATCCATACGTTGAGAGGCGGTGTCTTCATCTTGGCTCGGTATTAGCGTACACCCTTTGGGGATGAGGAGTCCGAAAGCCGACCGGGCTCAAATATGATACGATAACACTCAAGTCTATTGACAGTTATATGCCGTGGTGATATACTTCATGTGGAGTTAAGAAAGGAGCGTGAATTATGGCTAAAGCCGTAGGAATCGACCTGGGAACGACCAACAGCGTGATCGCAACGATGGAGGGCGGCCAGCCCGTCGTCCTTGAAAATGCCGAAGGGGAGCGCATCACCCCTTCCGTGGTGGCCTTCAAAGAAGACGAAACCCTTGTAGGGCGTCTGGCCAAGCGCCAGGCCGTGCTCAACCCCGAGGGCACGATCTTCGAGGTGAAGCGTTTCATTGGCCGCCGCTGGGAGGAGGTGCAGGAAGAGGCGAACCGCGTACCCTACCGGGTGGAGGAGGGTCCGGACGGGGGCGTGCGCATCCGCGTGGGGGACAAGCTCTACACCCCCGAGGAGATCAGCGCCTTCATCCTGCGCAAGCTGGTCGCCGACGCCAGCAAGAAGCTGGGTCAGGAGGTCAAGCAGGCCGTCATCACCGTACCCGCCTACTTCAACAACAGCCAGCGCGAGGCCACGGCCAACGCGGGCAAGATCGCCGGGCTCGAGGTGCTGCGCATCATCAACGAGCCCACCGCCGCAGCGCTGGCCTACGGACTTGACAAGAAGGGCAGCGAGACCGTGCTCGTCTTCGACCTGGGCGGCGGCACCTTCGACGTCACCATCCTCGAGGTGGGCGAGGGCGTCTTCGAGGTCAAGTCGACGGCCGGCGACACCCACCTGGGCGGTTCCGACATGGACCACAAGATCGTCGACTGGCTTGCCGCGGAGTTCAAGCAGGAGCACGGTGTGGACCTGAAGGCCGACCGCCAGGCGCTGCAGCGCCTGATCGAGGCGGCCGAAAAGGCCAAGATCGAGCTCTCCAGCACGCCCGAGACGACGATCAGCCTGCCCTTCATCGCCATCGACCCCACGAGCAAGACCCCGCTGCACCTGGAGAAGAAGCTGACCCGGGCGCAGTTCGAGGAGCTCATTCAGGACCTGCTGAAGCGCGTGCGCGGGCCGGTGGAGCAGGCGCTCAAGGACGCCGGCCTGAGCGCCGGTCAGCTCGACGAGGTGATCCTCGTGGGCGGCG
>JALSIA010000206.1 GCA_026981865.1 Thermaceae bacterium | reverse complement strand
GGGCGTGCTCTTCAGACGCACCCAGTCGGTGCCGGTGACGACGGTGTGGCCGGCGTTCTTGAGTTTCGAGAGCAACGCGTCCATGTGCTCGGGGCGGGCGCCCTCGAGCAGCACCTCGCCGCGGGTGGCGGCGGCGGCCAGCAGGTAGGTTCCGGCCTCGATGCGGTCGGGGATGATCGTGTAGGTTCCGCCGCCCAGCGCCTCGGCGCCGTGGATCGTCATCTTGGCGGTGCCGGCGCCCTCGATCCGGACGCCCAGCATCTGCAGGAAGTTCGCGAAGTCGACGATCTCGGGCTCGAGCGCGGCGTTGACGACGGTCACCTCGGTGGGGCCCAGGGCCGCGGCCAGCATCACCTGCTCGGTGCCGCCCACGGTGGGGCGGTCGAAGACGACCTCGCCCTCGGGCCAGCCGGCGCGGCGGGCGGTGAAGGTGCCGTTTTCTTCGTGGATCTCGACGCCCAGGTCGCGCAGCGCCTTGATGTGCAGGTCCACCGGGCGGGGGCCGAAGGCGCAGCCGCCGGGCATGCTCACCTCGCCCTCGCCCTCGCGGGCGAGGAGCGCGCCCAGCACGATGAAGCTGGCGCGCATCTTGCTGACGAGTTCGTAGGGGGCCCGGGTGCTCCGGATCTCGGGGGTGTGCAGGTGCAGGGTGCGGCCCTCCCAGGCGTAGCGGGTGCCCAGGTGCGCCAGCAGCTCGAGCAGCACCTCGATGTCGCGCAGCCGCGGCACCTCGGTGAGGGTGACGGGCTCGCGCGTGAGCAGGCTGCCCACGAGGATGGGCAACGCCGCGTTCTTGGCGGGGTTGACCCGCAGTTCGCCCCGCAGGGGCGCGCCTCCTTGGATGATCAACGGTTGCTGCATGTCGGACCCCCGGTCCCTACGATGAGCATGATACACATCATGCGTAAGGTGATGGTATAACAACTCCAGCGCATTGTCAAGCATTGCCTCATCGTGGTATAGTGAGGGTCCGGAGGCCTATGCCGAAGAAAGAGAAGAAACGCCTGCAAGTGGTCATCAGCGAAGACCAGGACGCCCTGCTCACCAAGGCGGCCTACGAGCTTTCCAGCCCCGAGCGGCTGGTGAGCAAGTCGGAGGTCGTGCGGCTGGCGATCCAGAAGATCGCCCGCGAGCTGGAAGAGGGCAAGATGAGCGTCGAGGAGCTGAAGGCCAAGCTGGCCGAAGAAGAAGACTGACCCCGCCCCGATACAATACGTAGGTGGACGTTCTCGCCGGCCGCTACCGGCTCATCGAGCCCATCGGCACCGGGGGCATGGCCGAGGTCTGGCGCGCCCGCGACGAACGCGTGGGCCGCGAGGTGGCCGTCAAGCTGCTCTACGCCCACGTGCACCCGCTCGAGCGCGAGCGCTTCGCCCAGGAGGTGCGGGCGCTGGCGGCGCTCAGCCATCCGGGCGTGGTGGCCATCTACGACCTGGGGGAGGAGGAGGGCCGCACCTACTTCGTGATGGAGCTGGTGCAGGGCGGCACCTTCGACCGGCTGGGGCCGTACGAGTCGGGTCCCGAGGGGCTTGCCATCCTGGAGGCGGCGCTCGAGGTGCTGGCGGCGCTCGGCCACCTGCACGCCCGCGGCATTCTGCACCGCGACCTGACGCCCAAGAACATCCTCCTCACCGAGGAGGGCCGCCCCAAGCTGATGGACTTCGGCCTCGCCTACCTGGCCGAGGCTACCCGCCACTTCACCCGCACCGGCTACACCCTGGGCACGCCCCAGTACATGGCCCCGGAGCAGGCCAAGGGCCTGTCCCTCACCCCCGCAGCCGACCTGTACGCCTTCGGGGCGGTGCTCTACCGCACCCTCACCGGCCGCCCGCCCTTCGAGGGCGAGCACGACCAGGCGGTCCTCTACCAGCACGTCTACGAGCCGCCGCGCGACCCGCTCGAGCTGAACCCCGCCCTGCCCGCGCCGCTCGCGGACTGGCTCTTGCGCATGCTGGCCAAGGAGCCGGCGGACCGGCCGCCTTCGGCGGCCCAGGCGCGCCGCGAGCTCGCGGCGGTTCTGGAGGCGGCACGGGCCGAGCTTTCGGGCAGCGCCCGCGCCGGCCTGGCCCGCAGCGGCCACTACCCCTCGGGGCCGGTGCGGCCCGAGGGTCTCGAGCTCGGCGCCCGCGCGGCTTTCGAGGGCGAGGCCGTCTGGCCCATGGAGCCGGTGGCCCGCGCCGGGCGGCTGGCCGTGGGCGGAGGCGCGGCGCTGCACCTCTTCCGGGTGCCGGGGCTCGAGCCCGCCTCGCCCTTCCCCGCCAGCGACGAGGTGACCGCCGCCCCCGCGCTGACCGAGGACCGGGTCTACTTCGCCGACTGGGAGGGGGTGCTCCGCGCCCGCGGCCTGGGGGGGGCGCGCCTCTTCGAGCACAAGACCCGCGCCGAGGTGACCGCGAGCCCGCTGGTGACCGCGCGGCGCGTCTACCTGGCGGGCCGTGACGGCTACCTCTACGCCCTCACCCCCGAGGGCGAGCTCGAGTGGGCCTTCGAGGCCGGGGGCCACCTCTCGGCGGGGCCCACCCTCTACCGCGGGATGCTCTTCGCCGCCAGCGAGTCGGGCTGGCTCTTCGCGCTCGAGCCCAGCTCGGGGAAGCTCGTCTACAAGGTCGAGGCCGGTCCCATCCACGCCCACATCCCCGCGGCCGGGGGGGTGCTGGTGCTGCCCACCTGGGCCGGCGAGGTGCACGCCTTCGACCCGCTGGCGCGCGAGGTGCTGTGGACCTACGACGTCGAGGGCGAGCTCTGGGGCAGCCCCGCGGTGGGCGGGGGGCGCGTCTACGTGGCCGGCTGGAGCGGGGTGCTCTACGCCCTCGAGCTGCGCACCGGCGACGAGGTCTGGACGGCCGAGGTGGGCCGGGTCACCGCCGGGCTGAGTCTGGCCGAGGGGGCGCTCTACGCCGCCACCGAGGCGGGTGAGGTGCTGGCCTTCGACGCCGCCAGCGGCCGCGAGCTGTGGCGCGCCGAGGGGCTGGGCGACGTGCAGGCGGCGCCGCTGCCCTACGGCGGGCGGCTCTACGTGGCCACGCTCGAGGGCCACCTGCTCGAGTTCAAAGGGGGCTGAACCGGGTCCGCCCTTTCTCACGCGAAATCCGTTAGGCTGGGGCGAGTAAGCTCAGGAGTTTGCATGGCACACCACACCTTTCACATCCCCGTCATGGGCACCGCGTTCACCGTGGACACGCCCCTGAAGATCGCCAAATACGGCATCGCCTCGGTCGTCTCGATCGTCGACGACGATCTGCTCGAACGCATGCGCGCCTACTGGGCACGCCGCCGCGGGCGGGCCTACGCCCCCATCGAAAAGGACCTGAAGGCCGATTCGCGCGCCCGCCGCACCGCCGCCTACCTGGACCTGGTGGACGATCTGGTGCGCGAGGACTTCGAGGCGGTTCGGTCCGCGCCGCTCGAGCCCGCCAGCGAGCTGTGGCGCTACCTCACGCTGCTGCCGGAGGCGAACCCCCTGCGCGGGCTCTGGAAGCGCTGGCAGGAGGCCGAGGGGGGCGAGCGCGCCGCGCTCGAGCGCGAGATCCGCGCCGGCCTGGCCCCCGGCCGCGTCGAGGTCAACATCATGACCAAGGTCGACAAGCCCAACTTCGTCGGCCGCGAGCCGCTGCCCGTCGAATACAACGACGCCCACGCGGCCCTGCGCGGCTTCGCCACCAGCGCGCTCGAAGGGGCGCTGGTCCTCTCGGCCGGGTTCAACGCCCGCCTCTACAGCTACATGGCCAACTTCGCCGGCTTCTTCGCCGACGAGGCGGGGCGCATCAAGAAGCAGATCGCGCTCAAGGTCTCCGACGCCCGCAGCGCCCTCACCCAGGGCAAGTTCCTGGCCAAGAAGGGGTTGTGGGTGAGCGAGTACCGGGTCGAGAGCGGCCTCAACTGCGGCGGCCACGCCTTCGCCAGCCAGGGGTACCTGATGGGCCCGATCCTCGAGGAGTTGAAGAGCAAGCGCGACGAGATCGTGGCCTCGCTCTTCGAGATCTACAGGAAGGCGCTCGAAAAACTGGGCAAGCCCGTTCCCTCGGAGCCCCCCGAGGTGCGCATCACCGCCCAGGGGGGCGTGGGCACCGCCGGGGAGCACGCGATGCTGCGGGAGCGCTACGGCCTCGACAGCGTTGGCTGGGGCTCGCCCTTCCTGCTGGTGCCCGAGGTGACGGTGGTGGACGAGCAGACCCGCAAGGGCCTCTCGGACGCGGGCGAGGAAGACCTCTACCTTTCCGGCGCCTCGCCGCTGGGGGTGCCCTTTAACGTGATGCGCGGGGCCTCGATCGAAGCCCTGAACCGCAAGTGGTACGAAGAGGGCCACCCCGGCAGCCCCTGCCCCAAGGGCCACCTCGAGTTCAACACCGAGTTCACCGAGCGTCCCATCTGCACCGCCAGCCGCAACTACCAGCACCGCAAGATCAAGGCGCTCAAAGAACAAAACCTCAGCCCCGAGGCCTACGAGCGCGAGATCGCGAAGCTGCTCGAGAAGCAGTGCCTTTGCACCGGCCTGGCCGAGCCCGCGCACCTGGAGTTTCACCTGGGGCCGCAGATGCCCGAGACGGGCGTCTCCGTCTGCCCCGGGCCCAACCTGGCCTACTTCTCGGGCGAGCGCACGCTCGAGGAGATGGTGGACCACATCTACGGCCGGCGGCCGCTGGAGCTCGAGGCGAACCGCCCCCACGTCTTCATCAAGGAGCTGCGCCTCTACGCCGACTACCTGCGCCGGGTCCTCGCCGGCGAGTTCGGCACCGACCGCGACCGCACCCCGGAGGCGGTGGCCACCTTCCGCCAGAACCTGGCCGCGGGCGCCCGCTACTACCTGGAGCGCTTGGGCGAGCTGGGCCTGGGGCCTTGGAAGGAAGAGCTGGAAAGCCTCGCCGCGCAGCCGGCCTAGCTGTTCGGCCAGCTAGGAACACGAACCAAGGGCGGCGCGACGCGCCGCCCTTGGCGTGGTGCTTCCGGGTGCGCCGCGGCCCGTGCTGGTCAGAGCCGCACCAGGTGCCCCACCTCGAAGGTGCGGTCGGGCGGCAGGTCGAAGAAGGCCGTAGCCGGCAGGGCGTTGCGCTGCATGACCGCGAAGAGCTGCTCGCGCCAGCGGGGCAGGCCCAGCCGCCCCTCGGCCAGGATGACCTCGCGCCCGAGGACGAAGTAGGTGTCGTCGGGGTCGAGCTCGAGCTCCTCCATGGCGTAGAGCTCGTCGGGCACGCTAGGGTGCTCCATGAAGCCGTAGTGGAGCACCACCCGGCTGAAGCCGAGCTCGAGCGGGCGCAGCTCGCCGCGCAGGTGGCCGGCGACCCGGGGGATCTCCTCGGTCTCGACGCTCGCAATCACCACCCGCTCGTGCAGCACGTGGTTGTAGCCGAGGTTGTTCAGCAACGCCGGGGGCACCACGTCGGGGTTGCGGGTCAGGTAGACCGCGGTGCCGGGCACCCGCACCGGCGGGTTCTTGGAGACGGCCAGGGTTTCCAGGAAGCGCTCGATGGGGAAGGCGTCCTTCTTGAGCACGCTCGCCAGCAGGGTGCGGCCGTGGTACCAGGTGGTCATCACCAGCAGCATCACCGCGCCCACCACGAGCGGGAACCAGCCGCCTTGGGGCACCTTGACGATGTTGGCTCCCCAGAAGCTGAGGTCCACGGCCAGCAGGCCCAGCGCCAGCAGGGCCACCAGGATCCGCGGCCACTTCCACAGGCTCCAGGCCACCACCGCGAAGAGCAGCGTGGTGAAGACCATGTCGGTGGTCACGCCCACGCCGTAGGCCGCGGCCAGGCGGCTGGAGGAGCCAAAGCCCAGCACCAGCCCCACGGTGGCGAACATCAGGATCCAGTTGATCGTGGGGATGTAGACCTGGCCGATCTCCTCGCTCGAGGTCTGCACCACCGTCATGCGCGGCAAAAAGCCCAGCCGCATCGCCTGGCGGGTGAGCGAGAAGGACCCCGAGATCACCGCCTGGGAGGCGATGATCGTGGCCGCGGTGGCCAGTGCGATCATCGGGTAGGTGGCCCAAGCGGGCACCATCAGGTAGAAGGGGTTCTCCACGGCCGCGGGGTTGGCCAGCAGCAGCGCCCCCTGGCCGAAGTAGTTGAGCAGCAGCGCCGGCAGCACCACGAAGAACCAGGTGAGCCGGATCGGGGTGCGCCCGAAGTGGCCCATGTCGGCGTAGAGCGCTTCGCCCCCGGTGACCACCAGGAAGACCGAGCCCAGCACCCAGAAGCCGGTGGCCCCGTTGGCCACGAAAAAGTTCACCGCGTGGTGGGGCAGCAGCGCCGTGAGCACGTGGGGGTTCTGCACGATCTGCGCCACGCCCAGGGCGGCGATGGCCGTGAACCAGGTCAGGGTGATGGGGCCGAAAAGGCCACCGACGCGCTGGGTGCCCCGGCTTTGGAAGAGGAAGAGTGCGAGCAGGATGCCCACGGTAACGGGAATCACGAAGGGCTCGAGCCGCGGCGCGGCCACCTCCAGCCCCTCGACCGCGCTCAGTACCGAGATGGCCGGGGTGATCATGCCGTCGCCGTAGAGCAACGAAGCCCCGAAGATGCCCAGCATGACCGCGAAGTAGCGCCAGTGGCCGCGGCGCAGCTTGCTGGGCATGACCAGCGCGGTCAGCGCCATGATGCCGCCCTCGCCGTGGTTGTCGGCGCGCATGACCAGCGTCAGGTACTTGAGCGAGATCACCACGATCAGCGACCAGAAGATGAGCGAGAGCACGCCCAGCACGTTGGCCTCGGTAAGGGCCAGGCCGTAGTGCTCGCCGAAGGCCTCGCGCACCGCGTAGAGCGGGCTCGTTCCGATGTCGCCGAAGACCACGCCCAGCGCGGCGATGGAGAGGACGATCAGGCGGTGGCCGTTGGGTTCGGTTTTGCTGTGGACGGTGTCGGCCATGGCGCAACGCCTCCTGTGGCCTTTTTAGGGTACACCCGCGGCGGTGGCGTGCGTCCCTGAAGCTGCGTAGACTGGGGCATGAGCGTACGCAGCGCCAGGGATCTCACACGGGGCCGGCTTGGGGCCCACGCCGAGGTGCGCGCCCGTGGTGGCCGCGTCTACTGGACCGAGCAGGAAGGCGGGCGCACCGTGCTGCTGGGGTGGGACGGGGCACCGCGACGGTACGCGCCGGACCGCGCCCTGAACCCGGGCGTCGGCTACGGCGGCGGCGCGTTCAACCTGGGCGAGGACGCGGTCCTCTACGTGGCCGAGGGAAGGGTGTGGCGCCTGCCGCTGTCGAGATTGGAGCCCGCAGCCCTCACCCCCGCCTTCGGTGCGGCGGCCGACCCCCAGCCCAGCCCCGACGGCGCGCGCGTCGTCTACGTCCACCACCACGAGGGCCGCGACCTGCTGGCGGTGGCGGACACCGCCGGCGGGGCCTGGCCCGAGGTCTGGGTTCAGGGGGCCGACTTCTACATGCAGCCCACCTGGAGCCCCGACGGGGCGTGGCTGGCCTGGGTGGAGTGGGACCACCCGAACATGCCCTGGGACGGCGCGCGGTTGATGCTCGCGCGGGTGGGCGTGGAGGGCCCGCTCGAGGTGCACCGGGTCGCGGGTGGGGCGCGCACCCCGGTCTTCCAGCCGCTGTTCAGCCCCGACGGTCGCGCCCTCTTCTGGATCGAGAACCCCGAGGACGCAGAGTTCGACCGGCTCGTGCGTCTGGACCTCGAAAGCGGCGAGCGGTCGGTGTGGATGGAGGGGCGGGGGCTGCTCGAGCCCGCCTGGTCCCAGGCGCAGCGGGTGATGAGCTTTGGCCCCGGCGGCGCCCTCTACCTGCGCGAGAACCGCGCGGGGCGCGCGCATCTCTGGCGCGTCCAGGGCGGGGCTTCCGAAGAGGTTCCCTTGCCCGAAGGGACGGCCTGGCTCGCCTCGCTGAGCGGCGACGCGCAGGGGCTGGCCGCGCTCGCCAGCGGCCCCAACCAAGGCGAGCGCGTCGTCTTCTACGACGGTGAGGCGTGGCGGACCCGGGCCTACGGCTGGCCCGCGGGCCTGGACGCCGGGGGCGTGGAGCCCGAGGCCGTGACCTTTCGTAGCGAAGACGGTGCAGAGGTCCACGGCCTCTACTACCCGCCCGCCGGGGGCGAGGCGCGGCCGCCCGCGGTCGTCGGCGTCCACGGCGGCCCCACCAGCCAGCGCACCCTGGCCTTCAACGCCCAGGCCCAGTTCTTTGCCGCCAACGGTTACGCCTACCTCGAACTCAACTACCGCGGCTCCACCGGGTACGGTCGCCGGTACCGGGAGGCCCTCTACGTCCGCTGGGGCGAGGTGGACGTGGCCGATGCGGTGGCGGCGGCACGCTACCTGGCCGCGTCGGGCCGCGCCGACGGCGAGCGGCTGGCCCTAATGGGCGGCAGCGCCGGCGGCTACACGGTGCTGATGACGCTGGCCCTGCACCCGGGGGTCTACCGCGCGGGGGTGAGCTTCTACGGCGTGACCGACCTCTTCGGGCTTGCCCGCGAGACCCACAAGTTCGAGTCGCGCTACACCGACCGGCTGGTCGGCCCCCTGCCCGAGGCGGCGGCGCGCTACCGCGAGCGCTCGCCGCTGGCGCACGCGCACCAGATCGCGGGCGCCCTCTACGTCTTCCAGGGTGCGGAGGACCGGGTGGTGCCGCCGGGTCAGGCCGAGGCGCTGGTGCGCATCCTACGCGAGCGCGGCGTGCCCCACCGCTACAAGGTTTACGCGGGCGAAGGGCACGGCTGGAAGAAGCCGGAAACGACCGAAGATTTCTACCGCGAAACGCTCGACTTCCTGGAGCGCGAGCTCCGGCGCGCCCCTTGAGGGCTGGGAGGGGGCGCCGGATGGACAACGTGCGGGGCGGGCCTTGATCTACGTCGTACTGGCCGCGCTGCTCTGGGGGCTGGGCGGGGCCTTGGCCGGCCGCTTCATGCAGTCGATTCCCCCCGAGGTGCTGATTCCGCTGCGCTTCGGGCTGGCCTTCCTGGTGCTGCTGCCCGTGGTGGTTCGCCGACCCCCCGAACGCGGCGATTACCCCCGTCTGTTCGGCGTCGGGCTGGCCCTTGCGGGGGCGCAGGCCTTCTACTACCTGGCCATCGACGCCACCACGGTGGCGACCGGGATCTTCCTCCAGTACCTGGCGCCGGTGTTGCTCACGGTCTACGCGCTGCTGCGGCGCGAACGGCTGGCCCCGCGCAGCCTCGTGGGGGTGGCGCTGGCGCTGGCCGGGGCCTACCTGCTCGTCCTTGGGCCCGGGGGTTGGCTGGGCCGCCCCGTCGGGGTGGCCTACGGGTTACTCGCGGCGTTTTCCTTCGCCTTCTACGCCGCCAGCTCCCAGGGGCTGCGCACCCCCGCCTTCACCAGCCTGGGCGTGGCCACCGGCGTGGGGGCCCTCCTCTCGCTGCCCGTGCTCTGGACCCAGCGCGCCCAGGTGTTGGCGCTCGACGCCGGTGCGGCCCTAGCCGTGGGCTACCTGGTGATCTTCGGAACCGT
>JALSIA010000205.1 GCA_026981865.1 Thermaceae bacterium | reverse complement strand
GCTCGAGCGGATCGCAAAGGCCTGGACGCTGCCCCAGCACCGTGTCGCCTGGCTCGACCGGGTCTGGATCGGCTTCCCGAAGGACGTGCTCACGATGCCCCTGGGGCCGGATCGCGGCTTCATCCTTGAGCGTTACCGCAAGGGCAACTACATCGTCTACCGCCCCTACAACGACCGCCTGCGCAGCTGGCCGCCGCCGCTGCCCGAACCGGTCCAGGCCGTCGTCTTCGCCGGCGAGGAGGTGCTCGGCTACCCCGACCGCCTGGACGCGACGGCGCGGCTGATCGCCGTTCCGGTGGGCTTCGTCGAGGGTGCGCAGCAAAAAGGGCTGCTGCGGATCGCGCGAAACCACCCGACGCTGCGGGTCTTCAGCCTGCAGGCCGAATGGCAGCTGAAGCTCAGCCCCGAGGCCGCCGCCGAAAAGTACCTGCTGGCGGCGCGCGAGCGCGGGCACCAGATCCTCTACTTCCGTCCCTGGCCCGAACCCGAGAAGACCGAGCGCTTCATCCGCCGCGTCGAGCAGGGGCTGAAGGCGAGCGGGATCGCGCTGGGCGAACCCGCACCGCGCACCCTGGAACCCCCGGCCTACGCCCGGCTCGCCTGGGTGGGCGTCCTCGCGGGTCTGGGCCTCTTGGCCCTCGCCTTCCCGCAGCCGCTCGGGGCGCTGCTGGCGCTGGGCCTGCTCGTGGGCGGCTTCGCCTACGCCGGTGCGGCGGCGGGACCGCTGCTCGCGGCGCTGGTCTTCGCCTCGCTCGGCTTCGTGCAGTACCGCAGGGGCCTGACCGCCTGGCTCGCGGCGCTGGGCTACGCCCTCGTCGGGGCCGCCTTCCTGGCCGCGCTGGGCTCGAATACCCAAACGATCACCGGCCTGGTGCCCTTCAAGGGGGTGCTGCTCACGCTGGTGGTGCCTCCGTTGCTGGTGGCGCTGGCGGGGCTGCCGGAGGACCGCGACCTGCGCGGGCTGATCGCCGTGGCCTGGGAGCACCGGGTGCGGCTCGGCGAGGTGGCCCTGGTGCTGGCGGCCGCCCTGGCGCTCGCGGTGGTGCTGTTGCGGCGCGGCAACACCGAGTGGGTGCCGGGGCTGGAGCTGCAGTTGCGGGCGTTGCTGCAGGACTGGATGGTGCGCCCGCGCTTCAAGGAGATCTTCGGCCACGCCGTCGCCGTCCTGGCCCTCACCCAGCCCTGGCCCCGCTGGGTGCACGCGGGCCTGCTCGCCTTCGCGGCCTTGGCCGAGGCCTCGATTCTCAACACCTTCAGCCACTACCACTCGCCGCTCTTCGTCTCGCTGGCGCGGACCGTGAACGGGGCGGTGGTGGGGCTGGTCCTCGGGCTCGTGCTGGCCGGGGGCGTCTGGGCGGTGCGCCGATGGTGGTTGCGCTAAGCGGCTATTACGGCTTCGCCAACGCCGGCGACGAAGCGATTTTGCTGGCGCTGGTGCGCGAAGCGCGCCGCCGGGGCGTGGAACCGCTGGTGCTCTCGGCCGACCCCCGGGCCACCGAGGCGCTGCACGGGGTGGAGGCCGTGCCCCGGACGAAGCCCGCGGCGCTCGCCGCCATTGCCCGCACCGAGGGGTTGCTCTCGGGCGGAGGCGGGCTGTTGCAGAACAAGACGTCGAACCGCAGCCTCGCCTACTACCTGGGCCTCGTCTACCTGGCCCAGGCCCTGAACAAGCCTACCTGGGTCTTCGGGCAGTCGCTGGGGCCGCTCAGCCCCTGGGGGCGCCGCTTCACCGCACCGGCGCTGCGCAAGAGCCGCGCGGTCGTGGTGCGCGACCGGGCTTCGCTGGCGCTGGCCCAGAGTTTAGGCGCACCGCCCGACCGCCTGCGCCTGGGCGCCGACGCGGCGCTCTTGCTCGAGCCACCGCGCGTGAGCCGCGAGGCGGGGCTGGTCGTCGTCGTTCCCCGCGCCCGGGTGCCGCACGAGGCCAACCTGCGCCTGCGCGAGGTGGCCGAGCGGCTGCGGGCGCACGGCTACGAGGTGCTGGTGCTGGGCTTCCAGCCGGGCTTCGACGAGCCGGCGCTCGAACCCTTCGACGGCTTCGCCCGTGAGCTCAGCGGCGACCCGCGGCGGGTGCTCTACTGGATCGCCCAGGCGGGCTACGTCCTCTCGCTCCGGCTCCACGGCCTCATCCTGGCCGCGGCCGCCGGCACCCCCTACGCCGGCGGCAGCTACGACCCCAAGGTAAAGGCCTTCTGCGAGGAGAGCGGCGCCCCCTACTGGGAGCTGCCCGGCGACCCGGAAGCGATGCTGCGGGTGGCGCTGCACCGCACCGGCCCCGACAGGAGCGCCCTGCGCGACCTGCGCATTCGCGCCGCCGAGGGGTTCAACCACGTCTGGGGACGACCGGAACTCGAAACCCCGTAAGGGAGGGTGCGCACCCTCCCTTACGGGGTTTTCCCGGAGTTTCAGTCTCCGGCGATGCGGGCCCGCAACGAGAGCGCGTACTCGGCCAGGTGGGCCAGGTTGTCGGCCACCGGCTCGCGCAGCAGGTACTCGCCCGCGCCGCTCTTTTCCAGGAGCAGGAAGGGCGGGCCGGCCAGCGCCTCGAGAACGTTCCAGACCGCCTCGCGGTCCCAACTGCCCTCGCCCAGGTTGGCCAGCACGTCCTCGGGAAAGAAGACCTGCTGCCGGGTGTACTCGGCGAGCGCCAGCAGCACCGCCGAGAAAGCGGCGCGCTCCCCTACCCAGCGCCGCACCTCGTCGGCCAGGCGGGTGACCGCGTCGGCGTCCACGCGCCCCTCGCGCAGCAGCCGTTCGAGCTCGACCGGCCCCACCGGAAAGAGCTTCTTGAGGGCCACCAGCTGCGCCAAGGCCTCGGGCGAAACGAGCGCCAGGCGCACGCCCCCCAGCTCCTCGGCCGCGGCGGCGAGGCGCGCTTCGGGCACCACCAAGCCGGCGAAGTCGGCGCGGCCGGTGCGCCGGAGCGCCAGCAGGTCGGCGGGCTCGCTCTCGCCGAAACGGCCCAGCGCCAGCGTGTACTCGCGGCGGCCCAGGTAAGCACGGAAGAGGTCGTGCCCTTCGGCGGGTACGTGCTTGAGCTCCAGCGCCTCCAGCGCCTGTACGAACGCGGGCTTGGCGGCCCGCTTCTTCTCGCCCACGTGCGGGGTGACGCGCACCCGCTTGGGCGGATCCGGCGCCGGGTCCGGGCTCTTCGGGGTGCGGGCCTCGACGGGAACGGCGACCTTCTTCTCCGCGGGCGGCCCCGCCTCGACGGGCCGTGCCGCCGGCCGCGGACGCACCTTGCGCGCCGCGGCGGCCTCCAGGGCCAGCACTTCACCGTCCAGGGTGAGCCAGATCACGTCGTTGACCTGCAGCCGGCGCTTTTCGAAGTAGGGCTCGAGGCCGTCAAGCACCCCGCGCACCCAGTCCACGGTGCAGTCGAGCCGTTCGCCGTCCTCGTCCTGGCAGGTCACCCGCTCGCGCCCCGAAAGCATCTGGCGCAGCGAAAGCGTGAGGCGGATCGTTCCCGATTGAATGCACGTACTCGTCACCACGTACCTGGCCCGCATCTAAACCTCCAGCACCCGCCGCGGCTCACCGGCGGTGAGGATGTAGTACATCTCCTGCGCCACCGCCCAGGTCGCCTCGACGTCCCCGAGCGCGCGGTGCCGCGCCCCGGTTTCAATGGAAACTTCAAACGCCCTGATCAAATGGTCCAACCCTCTTCGCCTCATTCGCGGCAGTGCGCGCCTGGCCCACTGCACGGTATCGATGACTTCGTTATGTATCTTAACACCCAGACGGCGGGCGCGCGGGCGCAAAAAGCCCAGGTCAAAGGGGGCGTTCTGGATGACGAGGACCGCGCCCTCCAGGTACGGAAGCGCCTCCTCGAGCGCCGTGTAGACGTCGGGCGCGTCGGCCACGTCGGCGCTGGAGATCCCCGTGAGCCGGGTGATGAACGGCGGAATCGGCGACCCGGGGTTGACCAGGCGGGCGAACCGTTCGACGCGGCCGGGCTCGACGCGCATCAGGGCGATCTCAATGATCTCGTTATCGCTCGGGGAGAGCCCCGTCGTTTCCAGGTCGAGCACCACCAGCGCCTCGCCCTCCTGAGGGAAGCCGTAGCGCCACTCCCAAAGCCCCAGGGCGTCTTCCTCGCGGAAGAAGCGGCCGTCGAGGATCGGCTCGATGACGCGTTCCAGCTGGGCCGGGGCCCCCGAAGGCATGGCCAAGGCGCGGTGGGCAAGCTCGCGCGCGGGCCGGGGTTCGCCGGCTTCGCGCAGCGCGCGCGCCACCCGGGCGGCCATGCGGTACTCGACGGGGACCATGATCAGTCGAGCGGCGCCGTCTGCCGGTAGGCGCCGTCGGTCGCCCGCTCGAAGAGCGCCGCGAGGTCGAAGAGGCGGTCCTCGGCGAGCGCGGGGGCGATGAGCTGGACCCCCAGCGGCAGTCCTTCCTCGAAACCCGCGGGGATGGAGAGCGCGGGCAACCCCGCGAGGTTGACCGCGACGGTGTCCACGTCGGAGAGGTACATCTCCAGCGGGTCGTCCAGCTTGGCCCCGAGCCGGAACGCCGGGGTCGGGGTCGTGGGGGTGACGAACAGGTCCACTTCGCGGAAGGCCTGCGCGAACTCGGCGGCGATGCGGCGGCGCGCCTTGAGGGCGCGGCCGTAGTAGGCGTCGTAGTAACCCGAGGAGAGCGCGAAAGTGCCCATCAGGATTCGGCGCTTGACCTCGGCCCCGAACCCGCGTTCGCGCGTCCGCCGCATCAGCGCCTGCACGTCCCCGGCTTCGGCGCGGGCACCGTAGTGGACCCCGTCGTAACGGGCCAGGTTGCTGCTCGCCTCGGCGGTGGCCACCAGGTAATAGGCGGCGAGGGCGTGGCGCAGGCTGGGCAAACCAACCTCCACGAAGCGCACCCCCTCGGCCTCGAGCACCGCCCGGAAGCGCGCGAGCGCGTCCAGCACACCCGGGCTGTTCCCCTCTTGCAGGGTCTCGCGGACGACGCCAAGGGTGTAGCCGCGGCCCCGCTCGGGATCGGGCTCGAGCCGCGGCGGCGCCGCCGTCAGGCTGGTGGCGTCGCGGGGGTCGTGGCCCATGAGCACCCGGCTGATCCGCGCGAGGTCGGCTACGCTGCGGGCGAAGGTGCCGATCTGGTCGAGGCTGGAGGCGAAGGCGACGAGGCCGTAGCGCGAGATGCGGCCGTAGGTGGGCTTGAAGCCCAGGGTTCCGGTGAAGGCGGCGGGCTGGCGAACCGAGCCCCCGGTATCGGAGCCGACGGCCACGGGCACGTAACCCGCGGCCACGGCGGCCGCCGAACCGCCCGAAGAACCGCCGGGAACCCGCTCCAGGTCCCAGGGGTTGCGGGTGGGGCCGAAACGCGAGTGTTCGGTGGACGAACCCATGGCGAACTCGTCGAGGTTGGTCTTGCCCACGATCACCGCGCCGGCGGCGCGCAGCCGCTCGACCGCCGCGGCGTCGTAGGGGGGCACGAAGCCTTCCAGGACGCCCGAGGCGCAGGTCGTCTCCAGGCCACGGGTGGTCAGGTTGTCCTTCACCGCCACGGGCACGCCCGCGAGCGGAAGGTCCTCACCGGCGGCGATGCGGCGTTGCAGCGCCTCGACCTCGGCTCCGGCCTTGGGGTTGAGGGTCAGGAAGGCGTGCACCTGGGCGTCGAAGCGCTCGATGCGCGCGAGCGTCTCGTTCAGGACGTCCCCGGGGTCCAGCTCCCCGGCGCGGACGCGGCGGGCGATCGTAACGGCGTCCATACCGCGCCCATCTTAACCCACGCAACCGAGAACGGCGCGCTCTGCGCGCCGTTCGAGCCCCCGGATCGGGAGCTACCCCGCCGAAAGGGTGTTGATGATCTGGAAGAGCGGGAGGAACATACCGGCCACGATCGTCCCCACGATGGCGCCCAAGAAGATGATCATCATCGGCTCGATCGCGGCGGTCAGGCTGGCCACGGCCTCGTCGACCTCGCGCTCGTAGAAGTCGGCGATCTTCTGCAGCATGGTGTCGAGGGCGCCCGTCTCCTCGCCGATGGCGATCATCGAAGCCACCATCGGCGGGAAGACCTGCGGGTAGCGCAGCAGCGTCGAGTGGATGGGCTCGCCCACCTGGATCGCCTCCTTGGTCTCCTCGAGGATGTCTTCGATGATGGCGTTGCCGGCGGTGCCGCGGGTGATGTCCATGGCCTCGATCACGTTGACGCCACTCGAAACGAGCAGACCGAAGGTGCGGCTGAAGCGCGCCAGCGCGCTCTTCTTGTTGAGGTTGCCGAAGACGGGCATGCGCAGCTTGATGCGGTCGACGACACGCCGCCCACGCTCGGTGCGGTAGTAGGCGCGGTAGGCGAAGCCCACGATCACCGCGACCACGATCAGGTAGAGGGTTCCGCTGCGGAGGATGTCGGAGACGGTGATGAGGAATCGGGTGAGCAGCGGCAGCTCCGAACCCAGGTCGGTGAGGATCTGGGCGAACTGGGGCACGATGCCGGTGAGCAGAAAGTAGGTGACCAGGAGCGCGAAGACCAGAACGATTACCGGGTAGGTCATCGCCGACTTGATCTTGCCGCGCAGCTCGAGGTCCTTTTCCAAGAAGGTGGCCAGGCGGTCGAGGACGCCGTCCAGGGTGCCCGAGGTCTCCCCCGCGCGCACCAGGTTGACGTAGAGGCGGCTGAAGACCTTGTGCTTCGTCAGCGCGTCGCTGAAGCTCGAGCCCCCCTCCACGTCGGTGCGGATCTCCTTGAGGAGTTTCTGGAAGGCCTTGTTCTCGGTCTGCCGCTCGAGGATGGCGATGGCCTGCACGATCGGCAGACCCGCCGAGAGCATGGTGGCCAGCTGGCGGCTAAAGATGGCCACGTCTTTGAGCCCCGGACCGCGCTCGAGGCCGGGGATCTTGATCTCGGCCTGGAGGCCCTTGCCGGGCTCCTTCAGCTCCGAGATGAAGTAGCCCTTCTCGCGCAGGATCTTGGCCGCGGTGCGGATGTCGTCGGCTTCGATCGTCGCGGCGATGGAGCGCCCTTGGCGGTCCTTGGCACGGTAATGATACAGAGGCATCTTAACCGATAGTATACCTTAGGAAACGACGATGCCGTCCGAGTTTGACCTGAGCCTCCACACCCTTCGCCGCGGCGGCCTGCTCGCCTGGCCGACCGACACCACCTGGGGCCTGCTGGCCCGGGCCGACCGCCCCGAGACGCTGGCCCGTATCTATCGGGTCAAGGGGCGCGACCCCGCGAAACCGCTGCAGCTGCTGGTCGCGGACCTGCCCGCGGCGCGCCGGCTGCTGGACCCCGGCTGGGATGCCGCAGCGTTCGAGCGCCTCGCCCGGGCGTTCTGGCCCGGGGCGCTCACCCTGGTCGTTCCCGCAGGCGCCGAAGCCCCCGAAGCCTGCGTGCACGAGGGCAAGGTGGGCCTGCGGCTGCCCGCCGATCGGGAGCTGCGCGAGCTGCTGGCGGGGGTGGGCGGCTACGCCGCGGCCACCAGCCTTAACCCAAGCGGCCGCCCGCCGGTCCTGCGCTACCGGGACGCCCTGCGGTACGCTGACTGGGTGGACCGGATTCACCCCGGCGAGGCGGGGGGCACCGAAGCATCGACCGTAGTCGACCTGACCGAACCGCGCATCCTGCGCGAAGGGTCGGTGCCGGCGGCGGACGTGCGCCGGCTGCTGGAGGAAGCATGAACGCGGCCCTGGCGGAACTGCTGGCGGTCTTCTTCGCCGCCGGCCGACCGCTTTCGGACCGCGAGCTGGCCCATGGGCTGGAGCGCGCCGAAGAGGAAATCCGGCGCCTCGTCGGCGAGCTGGGCCGCCAGCTGGAAGACGGCGGCCACGGGGTGGCGCTCGAAGAGGTGGCGGGGGGCTGGCGGCTCATCGTCCACCCCCGCTTCGTCGACCGGGTGCAGCGGGTCCTGCGCCCGCGCCCTCCGCGACTGAGCCCAGCGGCGCTCGAGGTGCTGGCCATCGTGGCCTACCACCAGCCGATCACCCGTCCCGAGATCGAGGCGATGCGGGGGAAGAGTTCGGACGGGGTGCTCGAAGGGCTGCTCGAACGCGGTCTCGTCGAGGTGGTGGGGGAAAAACCCGTGGTGGGCCGCCCGCGGCTCTACGCCACCACCCAGCGCTTCCTCGAGCTCTTCGGTCTCGCCAGCCTCGACGATCTGCCCCCGCTGGAAGAGGGGCCGGCGCTGCTGCTCCGCGACTGAGGCCCTCGGTTACAATCGCTAACGACATGCGCCTGCGCGTCGACCTGACCCCCAACCCCCCTTACGGCGACGAACCGATCGTGGTCGTGGACGTCCTGCGCGCCACCACCTCGATCGGCCTTCTGCTCGAACGCGGCGCCCGCGAGGTCTGGGTGGCCCGCCACGCCCGCGCGGTGCGCGAGGCGGCGCAACCGGACGACCTGCTCCTCGGCGAAAAGGAGGGGCTGCCGCCCGAGGGGTTCCACCACGGCACCTCGCCCGCCGCCCTCGCGCGGCTGGACGTCGCGGGGCGCCGGGTCTACTACACCAGCGACCACCTGCCGGCCGCCCTGGAACGCATCGACCGCGGCGAGGGGGTCTGGCTGGGTTCGCTGCGCAACGCCCCGGCGCTCGTGGAGAGGCTGAGCGCTCTCGTCGCGGAGCAGATTACCTTCGTCTGCGCCGGTTTCCGCGGCGCCGAAGCGCTCGACGACGCGCTGGCGGCGGGGCTGATGGTGCGGTCGCTCTCCGCCGGCCGGGAAACCTGCGAACTCGGCGACGCGGCGCGGCTGAGCACCGCCCTGCTGGGCGCCGCAACCGATCCGCTCGAGGCGCTGGTCAACTCGGCCTCGGGCCGATTCCTGCAGGGGATGGGGTTCGCCGACGACCTCGTCGTCGCCAGCTGGGTGGGAGCCGACCGCAGCCTGCCGGTGCTCCGGGGCACCGCGCGGGCCGTTTTCGGCCGCCTCTACCGCTTCGTTCCGGAACGATGAACGCCGCCCGCGTCGAACTGCTCGGCCTGCCCCTGGACACGGTCACGATGCCCCAGGCTGCGGCCTGGGTGCGCGCGCACCTCGCAGGCTCCCGACCGGTGCAGGTGGTGACCCTCAACCCCGAGATCGTCGTCCGCAGCCGGCGCGACCCCGAGCTGCGGCGGGCGCTGCGCGAGGCGGAGCTGGTGACCCCCGACGGCGTGGGCGTCCTCTGGGCCGCGCGCCGCCTGCTGGGGCTGCGCCTCGCCGAACGGGTGACCGGCATCGACCTCACGCTGCGGCTCTTCGAGGAGCTGGGTCCGCAGCTCAACGTCTTCCTGCTCGGCGGCCGTCCGGGGGTGGCCGAACGCGCTGCGGCCGCCGCGGAGGCGCTGGGGGTCCGCGTCGCCGGGACGCACCACGGCTACTTCGATCGCGCGGCCCCGGTGATCGAGGCGGTGGAGCGCAGCGGCGCCAACCTGCTGCTCGCAGGGATGGGCGAGCGCCAGGAGACCTTCCTGTGGCGCCACAAGCTGCGGCTTGGGGTCCCGGTGATGATCGGCGTGGGCGGCACCCTCGACGTGCTTGCCGGCGAGGCCCGCCGCACCCCGGCCTGGTCGCGCCGGCTCGGGGTCGAGTGGCTGCTACGCGTCGGGCTTGA
>JALSIA010000204.1 GCA_026981865.1 Thermaceae bacterium | reverse complement strand
AGCTTGCGGCCTTCCGCGATCATGCCTTCGGGGTCGGTGGCCAAGGCCTCGGCCGAAACCGGGGCCCGCACCAGGTCGGCGATCTCGCGCACGATCTCCGTGAAACGCGCGTAAAACGCCTCCTCGCTGTCGAAGCGCTCGCCGGCATCGCCCAGCGCCTTGGCGACCAGACTGGGGTTGGTGGTCACGCCCGCGAGCACGCCCAATGCGTGGACTTCACGGATCTCCTGCACGTTGGCGGTATCGAGGTATAACTTCATGGGGCTCCTTCTTCGTTTTCCTTGGAAAAACCGCTTTCGAGGTTTAACTTATTGTACTAAGCGCAGGTGAGAACTTCAAGTTGCGGCTCGGGTGCGGTCTTTTGTAGGATGGCGGCAGACCGCGGCCTACCGAGGGAGGATTATACCCCCCGCCCGCCGCGGTGTAAAGGCTGCGAAGGGGACGCGAACGGGGTCCGCCTCCACTCAGCGAGCCGGGAGGGTGCGAGCCGGCTGGAGGTCCCGCAAGCCATCGCCCCGGAGCCGCGGGAAGAACGGCCTTCCGGCCCAGTAGAACCCGCCGGGTGCGCCCGATACAGCGTGAACGAGAGCGTGGTCGGCTTCGCCGACCGGGCCGCAGGAGGTAAGGGCCTTCCCACGACCCACCTCCCGCATCCGGCGAAGCCCCACGAAGCGCGGTGGTACCGCGGAGCCCAGGCTTCGTCCGCGCGCGCCGACCGAGGTGCGCGCGGTTTTCATTGAGGAGGACGTATGGCCGAGGAGCGATTGTTTCAACCCGTAGAAGACGTGCACTTCCCCAAACTCGAGGAAGCGGTGCTCGAGTTCTGGCGAACCCACCGGATCGTGGAGAAGAGCTTTGCGGCCAACGAAGGGGCCGAGCAGTACACCTTCTTCGAAGGCCCCCCGACGGCCAACGGCCGTCCCGGCGTGCACCACGCGCAGGCGCGCAGCTACAAGGACCTCTTCCCCCGCTTCAAGCTGATGCAGGGTTACCACGTGCCCCGCAAGGCCGGTTGGGACACCCACGGCCTGCCGGTGGAGCTGGAGGTCGAGAAGAAACTCGGCCTCAAACACAAGCGCGAGATCGAGGCCTACGGCATCGATCGCTTCAACGAAGCCTGCCGCGCCTCGGTCTTCGAGTACGAAGGCGAGTGGCGCAAGTTCACCGAGCGCATCGCCTTCTGGGTCGACCTCGACGACGCCTACCGCACCCTCGACCCCGACTACATCGAGTCGGTCTGGTGGAGCCTGCGCGAGCTTTGGAAGAAGGACCTCCTCTACCGGGACTACAAGGTGGTGCCCTACTGCCCCCGCTGCGGCACGCCGCTTTCGAGCCACGAAGTGGCCCAGGGCTACGCCGAGATCACCGACCCCTCGGTCTACGTCCGCTTCCCGCTCGAGCGGCCCGAGGCCATCGGACTGGGGGGCTCCTCGGTGAGCCTGCTCGTATGGACCACCACCCCCTGGACGCTCCCCGGCAACGCCGCGGCCGCGCTCAACCCCGACTTCGATTACGCCGCCTTCCGTGTCGGCGACGAGGTGCTCGTCCTCGAGGAGGGGTTGGGGCGGCGGATCTTGGGCGAGGAGACCGAGGTGGTGCGGCGCTGGAAGGGGAGCGAGCTGGAGGGGCTCGACTACGTACCCCCCTTCGATTTCGCCAAACCCAATGCCCGCGCCTGGTACACCGTGCTCGCCGACTACGTCACCAAGGACGACGGCACCGGCATCGTGCACCAGGCCCCGGCGTTCGGCGCCGAAGACATGGAGATCGCCCGCCGGTACGACCTGCCGGTCCTGCGCACCGTCGACGACGAGGGCAAGCTGACCGTCGGCCCCTGGAAGGGCACCTTCTTTCGCGACGCCAACAAGGCGATCGTACGCGACCTGCGCGACCGCGGCCTCCTCTTCAAGCGCGAGGACTACCTGCACAACTACCCGCACTGCTGGCGCTGCAAGACGCCGTTGATGTACTACGCCACCGAGACCTGGTTCATCAAGAACACCGCCTACAAGGACCGCCTAATCGAGCTCAACGAGCAGATCCACTGGGTGCCCGAGCACATCAAGCACGGCCGCTACGGCGACTGGCTGAAGAACCTGGTGGACTGGGCCCTCTCGCGCAACCGCTACTGGGGTACGCCGTTGCCCATCTGGGTCTGCGAGGATTGCGGCAAGGAAGAGCTGATCGGTAGCTTCGCCGACCTCGAGCGCCGCTGGGGACGTCCCCTGCCCGCGGACTTCGACCCCCACCGGCCCCACGTGGACGCCATCGAGCTGACCTGCGAAGGCTGCGGCGGCACGATGAAGCGGGTCCCTTACGTGATCGACGTCTGGTACGACTCGGGATCCATGCCCTTCGCCCAGCACCACCATCCGTTCGAGAACCGGGAGGTCTTCGCGCGCAGCTTCCCCGCGGACTTCATCTCCGAAGGCATCGACCAGACCCGCGGCTGGTTCAACAGCCTGCACCAGCTGGGCACCATGCTCTTCGACTCGGTGGCCTTCAAGAACGTGATCTGCCACGGCCTGATGCTCGACGAAGCGGGGCTCAAGATGTCGAAGTCGCGCGGCAACGTCGTGGACCCTTGGTCCATCATCTCCGAGTTCGGCGCGGACGCCCTGCGCTGGTACGTCTACGTTTCCGCGCCGCCCGAGGCGAACCGCCGCTTCGGGCCCAATCTGGTACGCGACGTGGTGCGCGACTATTTCCTGACCTTATGGAACACCTACAAGTTCTTTGTCACCTACGCCAACCTCGACCGACCCCACCTGGCCTCCCCTCCCCCGGTGGACGAGCGGCCCGAGATGGACCGCTGGCTTGCGGCACGGCTTCAGGAGCTGGTGCGGCAGGTGACCGAACGCCTCGAGGCCTACGATCCCACCGGCAGCGCCCGGGCGCTCCGGCGCTTCGTGGTCGAAGAGCTCTCCCAGTGGTACGTCCGCCGCAACCGGCGGCGCTTCTGGAAGAACGAGGACGCCGCCAACCGCGAGGCCGCCTACGCCACGCTCTGGGAGGCCCTGGTCACGGTCGCGCACCTGACCGCGCCCTTCACCCCCTACCTGGCCGAAGCGCTCTACCAGAACCTGGTGCGCTCGGTGCGCCAAGACGCCCCCGAGTCGGTGCACCTGGCCCGCTGGCCGCACGCCGAGGCCGCGCTTGAGGACTTTGAACTGGTGCGATGGATGGACGCGGTCATCGAGGTGGTGGACCTGGCCCGCTCGGCGCGCGCCAAGTCGGGGGTCAAGACCCGCATCCCCCTTCCCGAGCTGCTCGTGACCGCGCCCACGGCCGAGGCCCGCCAGGGGCTCGAGCACTTCGCCGCCGAGCTGGCCGACGAGCTGAACGTGAAGCGGGTGCGCGTGGTCGGACCCGACGAAGCCCTGCTCAGCTACCGGATCAAACCCAACCTGCCGAAACTGGGCCCCAAGTACGGCCGCGACCTGCCCAAGGTGCGGCAGGCGCTCGCGGCCGCCGAACCCGCGGCCGTGGCCCGCGCGGTGCGCGAGGGCCGCGCCATCGAGCTCGAAGGTTTCTCGTTGGAGCCGGACGAAGTGCTCGTCGAGGCTTTGGCCCCCGAAGGCTACGTCGCCCTTGAGAAGGAGGGGTACCTGGCAGCGCTCGACACCCGCTTCGACGAGGCGCTCTACCTGGAAGGGCTGGCCCGCGAGCTGGTGCGGGCGCTGCAACAGGCGCGCAAGGAGATGGACCTGCACGTCGCCGATCGCATCCGCGTAGGCTTCGAGGCCTCGGGACGCTTCGCCCAGGCGCTCGCGGCTCACGCCGGGCGCGTTGCCGAGGAAACGCTCGCGCTCGAGCTCGCCCCAGGCGCACTTCCCGGTGCTTTCGAGACCCACCTCGAAGACGCCGAGGACGGTCAGGTGCGTTTCTGGATCCAACGGGCCTGAGGGCCAGGTTGGCCAGAGCGCCCCGCGTTGCGGGGCGCTCTGGCATTACCCGAAGATGGCGCGGAAGTAGAGGCCCTGGGCCCAGTCGAGCATCCGCGAGATGGGCCCGTTTAGCTGCATGTCGGCGATGATGAGCACGAAGGTGTAGAGCGCGTAGCGGTCGAGCTGCCAGATGAGGGGGTGGTAACGCACCGGCACCAGCGCCATAAGGATGCGCGAACCGTCGAGGGGCGGCACCGGCACCAGGTTGAACAGCGCCAGGATCAGGTTGATGAGCCCCGCGTAGAAGGCCACGAGGCTGAGCAACCCGGCCCAGCCCGCGGGCTGGCGCTCGACGAGGGCGAAGTAAACGGCCTGAGGCTGGGCCTCCTTAAGGGCGTAGAGCAGGAAGCCGAACAGCGCCGCCAGCGTCAGGTTGATGACGATACCGGCAACGGAAACCGCGAACAGGCCTGCCCGGTAGGGGCGCAAGCGCGTCGTGTCGATGGGCACTGGCTTGGCCCAGCCCACACCCACGAAGAGCAGCAGCAGTACCCCCATGGGGTCGAGGTGTTTTAGGGGGTTTAGGGTGAGGCGGCCCATCCGTCGCGCGGTGTCGTCGCCGAAGAGATACGCGGCCACCCCGTGGCCAAGCTCGTGCAGCACCAGCGAAAAGGTCAGGACGGTGACGAGGACGGCGAAGGCCAGAGGATCTTGGGCGAGGAGCTGAATGAGCATGGCTACAATCCGATCAGGCGAAGCAGGGTCTGCAGCAGGCCCATCAGGCCCGCCTGCACCGCACCCAGAACGCCGGTGTAGCTAAGGACGAGGAAGATGATGATGAAACCGATGGGCCCGTAAGAGGCCAGCTGGTCCATAAACCGCCGCGCCTCGTAGCCTCCCGCCGCGTAGATGGCGCGGGCGCCGTCGAGCGGCGGTACCGGGAAGAGGAAAACGGCCGCCTCGATCACCATCACGCCCGCCGCGACCTGCAGGCCGAGGGCGATCTGGTCGAGGCCCAAGGACCGCGGCAGCAGACCCGCGACCAGGAGGTAGACGAAGGCGGAGAGCAGGAAGCCGACCGGCCCCGAAAGCGCGACGATCAGCCCCTTGGATCCGTTCAAACGGAAGGGCACGCTGCGCGGCCAGCCAAAACCCAGGAGCGCCAGGAAGAGCAGGCCCAGCGGGTCGAGGTGGGTCTTGGCGTCGAGGGTGAGGAACCCCATGCGCCGCGGCAGCGCGTCGCCGTAGCGGTCGGCCAGCCAGGCCTGCACCAGGTTGTGCACGACCAGGCCGAAGGCGGCGGCGGCGAAGGCCACGAGAAAGACGAGCGGTTGGCTAAGGTAAACGAGAAGTCCCATAGTCTTCCATTAGTTTACGAGCCAACGTGAGCTCTTCCTCATAGCCGCTCACCTCACCGCGCGCGCGGGCGGCCTCGACCTCGCGCAGAATGCGGCCGACCGCCGGTCCCGGCTCCATGCCCAGCTCGATCAGGTCGCGGCCACGCAGGCGGCGCGTGGGCTTCCAAACCCACTCGGCGCGATCGGGGTGCAGCGCAGCAAAGGCCAAGGCCAGCGCCTCGCCCCCCTCGCGCAGCGCCTCAGGACGGTCGGGCGGTTGCCGCAGCATGCCCAGGTGGGCCAGGTACCGCTGCGGCCAACCGAAGCGGCGGACCAGTGCTTCGGGATCAGAGCTCGAGAGCAGCAGCAGGTAGAGGTAGGCTTCCGGGGGCACCGAGCGCTCGGGCTTCTGGGCTTCCAGGCGCTCCAGCGCTGCCCACATCTCCTCGGCGGGACGAAGACCGAAGAACGCTTCGAGCAGTCCGTAGCGCTCGGCCAAGCGCAGGACCCGCAGCGGACTTGGCTCGGCAAGGGCCAGCATGAGCTCACGGCGCAACCGACTCGTCGCCGCAGGGCCTGGAGGCCGCTTGCGCAACTCCTCGATCTGACGCTCGGCCTCGGGGTGAAAGCGAAAACCCAGCCGCGCCGCCAACCGCAGACCGCGAAGCACGCGGCTGGGATCTTCGATGAAGCTGAGCGGATGCAGCGGACGCAGCATGCGCGCTTCGAGGTCGTGCAACCCCCCGAAGGGATCGATCAGCGCCTCGGGGCGCGGCGCGATCCGGTAAGCGATTGCGTTGACCGTGAAGTCGCGGCGGGCAAGGTCGCGGTTGAGGGTGCTGGGGCGCACCCGCGGCAGGGCGCCGGGGCTTGGGTACTCCTCTTCGCGCGCGGTCGCCAGATCCACCTCGACCCCGGTACCGAGGCGTGCGTGCGCGGTGCCGAAGGCGAAGTGAACCCCATAACTGCCGCCGAAGCGCCGGGTCAGGAACCGGGCCACCTCCCCGGGGTCGAGGCCTTCCAGGACCAGATCGACGTCGGGACTCGACTCCCCCAGCAGCGCGTCGCGCACCGCCCCGCCCACCAGATAAACGGAACCCCGGGGGTAGGCCTCGGACAGGGCGTCGACGACCTCGCGCACCCCTTCGGAAAGACCCTGGCGCACGCGCTCGGTCCAGGCCGACTGTTCGGCGGGGGGCATACGGTAAAGGTCCGTGCGAGTAAAGATGCCCTTCGCGCGGCCCTCGCCGTCGAGGACGAGCACGCGTCCGGCCCCCTCCTTGAGGGCACGGCGAGCCTCGGAAAGTGGGGCGTCCTCGGGCAGCGTGCGCGGGACCGTGGCAAAACCGCGCACCGCCCCCGAACCCATGCCGTAGCGGACGGCCCGCTCGAGGTCGCGCCGCCGCACCACACCGATCACCCGCCCTTCCGCGTCGGTCACCGGCAACCCCCCGTAACCGCGCTGCCGCATGCGCACGAGGGCTGCCTCGGCGCTAAGCTCGGCGGGCACCGTCTCCACGAACCGGGTCATCACCTCGCCCAGGCGGGGCTCTGGCGCGAGGTAGGGCTCGAGCGCCCGCTCCACCCGCTGCAGCACCTCGGGCGGCGCGCCCTCCGCGCGCGCGAAGGCCGCCCGCGCGTGCCCGCCCCCGTCGAACCGCTCCGAGAGCAACCGACCGACGTCAAGCCGGCCCTTGCTGCGGGCGATGACCAGGGTCTGGTCGTCGAGGCGCAGCGCCATGAAGACGGCGTCCACCTCGTAGAGGTCGATCAAGGTGTGGGCCAAGGGAGCGAGCGCGGGCACGTAGCCTTCGTGCTCCGCCCAAGTCAGGGCGATGCGCAGGCCGCCGCGCTCAACGACCCGCAGGTGTTCCATCAGGTCCGCGAGCATCGCGCGGGCCACGGGGTCGGGGTGGCTGCGCACCCAGTCGCGCACGGCCGTTAGGCCGGCGCCGTGTTCGAGTAGCCAGGCGCCCACCTCGAGGTCGGTGGCGGTGGTTCCCGGGTAGGTGAACCCACCGGTGTCCTCCCACAGCCCTGCATAGGCGAGGGTGGCGTCGCCGGGGTGCGGGGCGATCCCGCGCGCCCGAAGGATCTCTGCGATCACGGTAACGGTCGCCCCGAAGGGCCGCACCGCCCCCCCACTCGCCGGCAGGTCGCCAGGGGCGCGGGGGTGGTGGTCGTAGACGACGAAGGGCACCTTCCCCACTAGGGTCTTGAACGGCCCGATCCGCTCGAGTCGGGCGGTATCGCAGACGATGACGCGCTCCACCTCGTCCAGGTCGACCTCGTCCTCGTCGAGCAG
This sequence comes from Thermaceae bacterium, assembly GCA_026981865.1. GTDB lineage: Bacteria > Deinococcota > Deinococci > Deinococcales > Marinithermaceae > Oceanithermus. The sequence goes on along the minus strand of JALSIA010000204.1, from coordinate 2,012 downwards.
CGCAAGGTGATCGGCGAAGAGCCGGGCGACCTCGCGCACCCGCCCCTCAAGCCCACCCAGCCGTACGAGGCGCGCACCGGGGTGCAGGTAGCGAGCCAGCACCATCGAACCCAGCGCGTCGAAGTCGAGGTTCTCGTGCCCGACGATGACGTCCACGGCAACCTCAGTCTACGCGAGGGGGCTAACCCAGGGCGTAGAGCACCCGTTGCAACGCCTCGGGGTAATCCTTAGGGGCGAGGTCTCGCTTACGCACGCGGAAACCCGGCGGGTAGCGGGTGGGTTCGACGGCGAACGGCAGGCCTCTCAGGGCCACGGCGTCGTAGTCGAGTGGCCAACGGCCGACCACGAGCTGCAGGTACGCGCCGTCCTCGGTGATCGAACGCACCCCCTTCTGTTCGGCCAGGACCCGGAGGCGGGCGAGCGCGAAGAAGGTCGCGGCCTCCTGCGGCGGTTCGCCGTAGCGCGCCTTGATCTCGCGCACGATGCGGGCCAGCTGCGCGAGCCCGCGGGCCTCGGCAAGGCGGCCATAGAGCCGGCTGCGCTCGCCGGCATCGGGGACATACGTCGGCGGGATGCGCGCGGAGACCGCGAGGTCGAGGGTGGTGTGCCTGGGCTTGGGGACTTCCTCATCCTTGAGCTTGCGGATCGCCTCCGCGAGCAGCTCGGTGTACACCTCGAAGCTGACGGCCTGAACGTGGCCGTGCTGCTGGGGCCCCAGGAGGTTGCCCACCCCGCGGATCTCCATGTCCTTCTCCGCGAGGCGGTGGCCACTGCCAAGATCGGTAAGGTCGGCCAGGGCGGCAAGCCGCCGCTCGGCGGCCTCGGTGAGCCGCGGGGGATGGAAGAGGTAGGCGTAGGCCTCGCGTTCGCGGCGGCCGACGCGGCCGCGCAGCTGGTAGAGGCTCGCGAGGCCCAGGCGGTCGGCCCGCTCGATCAGGATGGTGTTCGCCTCGGGGATGTCGAGTCCCGACTCCACGATCGTGGTGGCGACGAGCAGGTCGAAGGCGCCGCGGGCGAAGTGGCGCATCACCTCCTCGATCTCCCGGTCGGGCATGCTCCCGTGCACCACGCCGATGCGGGCCTCCGGAACCAGCGCCTCCAGGTAACGGACGCGGGCCTCGATGCTGGCGATGCGGTCGTGCACGTAGAAGGCCTTGCCGCCACGCTCCATCTCGAAGAGGACGGCCTCACGCACCAGCGCCGGGTCGAAGGGGGCGACGACGGTCTGGATCGGCCTGCGCCCCGGCGGGGGCGTTTGAATGCTGGAAACGTCCTTGAGCCCCACCAGCGCCTGGTAGAGGGTGCGCGGGATGGGTGTGGCCGAGAGGCTGAGGACGTCGAGGCCTTCGGCCACCTCCTTGATGCGCTCCTTTTGGGCCACGCCGAAACGGTGCTCTTCGTCGATGATCAAGAGGCCCAGCTGGCGGAAGCGAACGCGATCGGAAAGCAGCCGGTGGGTGCCGATCACCACGTCGATGCGTCCTTCGGCGAGCCCTTCTTCGACCCGCCGCGCCTCGGCCTCCGAGGTGAAGCGGGAGAGCAGCGCGACCTCGACCGGCAGACCGGCGAAACGCTCGGCAAAGGTGCGGTAATGCTGCTCGGCGAGCAGGGTCGTGGGCGCCAGGTAGGCGACCTGGCGCCCGTGCCCCACCACCCGGTGGGCGGCGCGCAGGGCGATCTCGGTCTTGCCAAACCCGACGTCGCCGCTGACGAGGCGGTCCATGGGGTGGGGGGTTTCGAGATCGCGCAGCACGTCTGCGAGCGCCCGCGCCTGGTCTTCGGTGAGCGTGTGGGGAAAGCCCGCTTCGATGAGGGGGTCCCAGTCGGGCAGCGCCGGGTAGGCCGCCCCCGGCGCCTGCTGCCGCCGAGCGTAGAGAACGAGGAGGCGCTGGGCCAACGCCTCGGCGTCGGCTTGGGCGCGCTCTTTAGCGCGCTGCCAGTCCTTTTTGCCGAGGCTGGACAGCCGCGGCGGCTCGTCCGAGGTGCCGGGATGGCGGCGCAGCAGCGGCAGC
>JALSIA010000203.1 GCA_026981865.1 Thermaceae bacterium | reverse complement strand
TTCGCGGAAGCGCCGTTCACCGCGCCGCCCTCCGCGCAGGGCGTAGGCCAGCGCCAGGTTGGCGGCCAGCCAGGGATGGGGTTCGGAGCGGTAGACCTCCTCCCCCAGGGCGACGGCCTCGGCCAGACGGCCGGTCTCGATGAGGAAGCGCATGCGGATGGCGTGGATGCGGGCGCGTTCGTCGGGGGTGCGGGCGTGGTCCAGGTGCTGTTCCGCCTGATCGAGCGCCGCTCGCGCGGCCCCGGCGCGGCCCTGGTCGAGCCACAGGCCCGCGCGCACGCTCCATGCGGTGGTGGCCAGGCCGGGGTGCGCTTTGCGTGCATGTTCGACCGCGCGGTCCGCCCACTCCGCGGCGACGTTGAGCCGCTCCGCCATCCACTCGAAGCCGCTGATCGCGAGCGCGGCCTCCGCTGCGCGGCTTTCCTTGTGGCTTTGCAGGTAGAGGCGGTAGGCCGTGCGCATCGCCGCGGCGGCCTCCTCCAATCGACCCAGCTGCGCCAACGTTTCGGCGAGCAGGCGTTCGTAGGCGGCCTGCTGCTCGACCGTGCCGTCCATGCTCATGGCGCGCAACTGCCGCAGCCGGTCCGCGGCCGGCTCCAGCGCCAGCAGCGCCAGCGTCACCTCCGGGTCGCCGCGGCGCAGTTTGAGGTAGCGGCTCAGGTTGACGCGGGCCTCCTGCACCCGGCCCAGGCGCGCTTGGGCCAGGCCCGTCAGGCGCACGGCCTCCTCCGAGGTTTCCGGCTCGAGCCAGCGCAGGGCCGTTTCCGGCGAGCCGCCTTCGAGGTGCAGCGCCGCGAGGCGCAGCCGCGCCTCGGATCGCTCCGCCTCGGGCAAGAGCGGCAGCGCCGTTAGGTAATGTTGCTCGGCCCCGCGGAAGATGCCCTCGCGCTTCTGCACGTCCCCGGCCCGTAGGTAGGCGCGGGCGGCTTCGTTTTCCCGCCCCGCGAGCAGGGCGTGCTCGGCGGCGAGTGCGGCCAGCCGGCCTCCGGCCCGCCGCTCGAGCCAGCGCCAGTACGCCTCGTGCAGACGCCGGCGCTCCTCGCGCGAGAGGAAGAGGCGGGCCGCGCGCTGCAGGAGCGGATCGGCCACCCGCAGAATCGTCTCGTCTTCGCGCGCCGCCGGCTCCGCCAGCAGGTACCCGTCGGCCACCAGGTCGGCCACGGCGTCGCGCGCGCCCGCTCCGAGGAGCTCTTGGATCAGGCCCGACCAGCTGCTGGGCTGGCCCAGCGCGGCGTAGAGCAGGGCCTTGCGGTGGAGCGGCCGCAGCGTGTCCAGGCGCGACTGGTAGGCCGCCATCACCGAGGTGCCGGGATCGCCCGAAAGCGCCAGGAAACGCAGCGCCAGGGGCAGGCCGCCGCTTTCGCGGTAGATGGCTGCGCGCTCTTCGGGCGAGAGTTCGGGGTTGAGGTGGTGCAGGTAGGCGTCGGCGTCTTTGGGTTTGAGGGGCCCGAGCACCAGGTCTGCGCCGGAGGCCGGCGAGCGCCGCAGCACCAGCACGGTCAAGCCGCGCAGCGGCTCGCGGCGCAGCCCTTCCAGCATGCGCTCGAGCAGCGCGTGGTCGCGCGGCCCGCTGCGCACCACCACGACGGTCGGGCGTTCGTCGGCGAGGTGCTGCAGGATGCGGCGGAAGCTGCGGACCAGCGTGCTTTCCAGGTCTTCCGGCGGCGCGGGCCGTTCCGGCTCCAGACCCAGCGCGTAGGCGAGGACCCGCCGGTCGAGGTCCGCGAGAGGGAGGCGTTCCAGGATCGCCTCGGGGGGCAGCCCCAGCCCGCGCGTGAGCACCTGCTGAAGGGTGTCGCGCAGCGGGACGCCCAACTCGAGGTCGGGCACGTGGAGGGTGCGCAGCCGACCCGACCTGCGGCGCAGGGCCTCTTCGACGAGAAAGGTCTTTCCGGCGCCGATCGGCCCCGAGATGACCGCGACCCGGCCGCCGCCCCGCTCGGCTTCTAGGATCCAGGCGGTCACCTGTTCGAGCTCGCGCTCACGGCCGAAGAGGGGGTGGTTGCGTGTACCCCAACCGTGGAAGACCCAGACCGGTTGCGGTTCGCGGAAGCCCTTGAAGAGACGCGGTTTGAGGCGTTCGAGGTTGGCCTCGGGGACCAGCTGTGCGGTGACCTGATCGAGCCAGACGACGCCGCCGGGGGCCGACGCCGCCAAGCGCTGGGCCAGGTTGACGGGGTTGCCGATCACGGTTTGGTGCTGCCCCTGCTCGCTGCCCAGGGGACCGAGCAGCACCAGCCCGGTGGCCAGCCCCACGCGGCCGCGCATGAGCTCCGGCGAGTCCTCCTGGGTGGCCTCCACCATGCAGGCGGCGGCCTGCAGCGCCCGCATGGGTTCGTTTTCCCGGCTCTTCTGCAGCCCGAAGACCGCGAGCATGCCGTCGCCGAAGAACTTGTCGACGTAGCCCCCCTGTGCGGTCACGCAGTCGCGGGCGCGTTCGAGCAGGCGGTGGACGGTGCGGTGGGTTTCCTCGAGGTCGTGGGCGCTGGTGTAGCGGCTGAAGTTGGTGAGGTCGAAGAACAAGGCCGTCGCCCAACGCCGCTGGGGCAGCGGGGCCGGACTGAGCGGGTGGCCGCAGTGCCCGCAGAAGCGGAAGCCTTCGGGGTTGCGCGCGCCGCAGCGGGAGCAGCGCACCTAGATGCGCCCCCCTTCGCTGCGGAAGGCCATCAGGGGTGGCTCGGCGGTGACCTCGATCTCCATCCCCGTCTCCAGGGGTTCGTCCGAGGCCAGCACCAGCGGCAGGCCGCAGTCGAGGAGGTAGAAGCCCGGAGCGATCTCGCGCCGGACGCGTCCGCAAAGCCGGTGGCGGCCGCCCGCGAGGGCCCGGACGCCCGGGGGCTGCTTGCGGTAGCGGAACGAGGCCACCACGGCGTGGAGCACGAGCTCTACGGGTCCACTCGGCGACGGCGGTGCCCCGCGGTCGAAGGGGTAGAGCACGCCCACGGGGGTCACCGCCTCCAGCAGCGGGTAGCCGAAAGGCTGGGGCAAGAGCTCCACCGCGACCGCGTACTCCGCAAACCGTTCCGCGAAGGCTTCGGGGCCTTCCTCGTAGGCCATGTGAACAGTTTAAATTGGTCTTGCCCTAAAGCGTACCCCCAGTCAAGGGGGTACGCTGCGGGGTTGGCTAGAAGACGGGGCCGATGCGGAAGTGGAAGACCCCGCTGGGGTGGGCGGCGCTGAAGCCGTAGTCGAAGCGCAGCGCCGGAAGCAGCACCGAGCCGTAGCCCAGGTTCAGCTGCACCCCGGCCCCGAAACCGGTCTTGAGGTCGAGCGCCTCGCCGGGGTTCCAGACCGAGCCGACGTCCACGAAGAGGATGCCGATCACGGTCTGGCTGATCGTGGTCTGCAGGTTGAAGTCGTAGCGGTACTCGAGCGAGCTGCCCAGCAGGTAGCGGCCGGAGAGCTCCATGGGGTTGTAGCCGCGCAGGGTGGCGATCTCGGTCTGGTTGCCGCCGAGGAAGAAGACGCGGCTCGCCGGCGGATCCCCCAGGACCGCGCCCGCCGAGGCCCGCAGGGCAAAGACCTGGCGCGGGTCGCCTTCGACGATCGTGTAGGTCTTGAAGTTGACCCAGCCGGGCACGAACTGGCTGAGCGCGCCGCCGTAGGGCAGGTTGAGGCCGTAGGCGATCGATCCGGTGAGGGTGAAGCCCTGGCTGGGGAACTGGGGGTTTTCGACCGTGCTGTAGGTGGCCGAGGCCCCGATCGAGTAGCTCTGGTAGGGGATGGGGAGCAGGCTGCGGGCGGTGGCCTCGTCGGGGGTGCTGGGCTTGTTGGGGTCGTAGATCTCCAGCTTGGGGTAGACCCACTCCGCGTCCAGGTTGGCGAAGACCTTCAGGTTCTCGAGCTCACCCGACCAGGGGCGACCGATGGAGAACTTGCCGCCGCTGCGGCGCTCGGTGTATTCCCAGCCGGTGTCGTTTCCGTTTGCGTCTTCGAGGGGCAGGTTGCCTTGGGGGTAGGTGTAGACGCTGAGGCTGAGGCTGGTGGGCACTTGCTGGAAGTCGAGCGCGTCAAGCCAGAGCCAGGGGATGTTGTAGCTGGCGCGCAGGGTCAGGTTGTCGCCCGCGTCGTTCTCGCCGAAGGTCAGGTTGAGGCTGGCCTGATGGGCGCGGCCCCAGAGGTTCTTGCTCTCGAGCGTGGCCTGGCCGCTCCAGCCTTCGATGCTGGACCAGGCCACCGCGGGCGCCAGGACGGTGGACTTGGCCTCCTTGAGGCCGAGCACCAGCACCACGCGGTCGGGCGCCGTCCCGGGGGCCGTCGAGACCGCAGGGGGTTCGGCGAGCAGCCCCGAGCGCAGCAGGTTGCTGATTCCCTTGCGGATCGCGGGAACCGAGAAGAGCTCGCCGGGGCGGGGGAGTTCGCGCAGGACGACGAAGTCCTGGGTGTTGTGCGCCCCCTGCCACTCGAGGCGGTAGCCTTCGATGCGCAGCTCGTGCACCTTCTGCAGGTAGACGCCGTCTTTGAAGGTGAAGTCGGGTTGGGGGCGGATCTCGTACCCCGCCTCCCGGTAGGCCTTCTGAATCCTCAGGAAGTCCTCCTGGGCCAGCTCGGGCGAGAAGAGGTCGCCCGGCTCCAGCCGCAGCAGCGAACTCAGGGTTTCCGGGTCCAGCGCGGTCGCGCCCTCGATGCGGACCTCGCGGATCTTGCCGTAGCGAACCGCCCCCGGGGTGAGGACGACCCGCACCCCGTCGTTGCCGACGGGCTCGAGCTGCAGCTGGACCTCACGCTCGAGCTGCCGCGACAGCCGGGCGATCTCGTCGAGCAGCCGGTCGTAGTTGAGCACCTGGCCGAGCGGCACCTCGGGCTGGACCCCGCCCAGCGCCGAGGCGTCGACCTCCACGACTTTGAGTTCGCGCACGAAGACGGTGAGCACGTCCTCTTCCAGCCGCGAACGCCGGGTGTCGATGCCCGAGAAGCGGTAGCCGGCATCGAAGTAGCTGCGGTTCACCTGGTCCACGGCCGCCCGGTACAGGTCCCAGGCAAAGCTTCCGTGGTCGAGCAGCGGCTTGAAGGCCGCGCGCAGCTCGGACTCGGGAAAGACGGTCGCCCCTTCGAGCACCAGTTTCTTGACGGGCGGCGTCTCTTTGACCGTATAGACCAGCTGCACGCCGTCCTCGCCCTCGCGGGTCTCGAGCGCCACCTGGGGGGCGAAGGGGAAGCCGCGCTCGCGGTAGAACGAGGCGAGCCGGTCCGCCCCTTCGCGCGCCCGCACCGGGTTGTAGGTGGCGCCGGGACCGAGTGCGAGTTCGTCCCCGAGGAGCTGCGCGAGTTCCTCGGGGGCAAAGGCCTCGGCCTTCACCTCCACCCCGGCGATCGGGGGGTTGGGCTCGAGCCGGACGCGCAGCACGTCGCCCTCGAGGGCGACCTCGACCTTGCGAAAGTAGCCGCTGTCCATGAGCGCGGCGCGCACCGCCTCGAGGTCGATCGAGGCCGTGTCCTGCCCGGGTTCCACGGGCAGGGCTACGCGCGCCAGCGCGGTGAGCACCGGGTCCGCCCCCTCGATGCGGATCTCGGCGAGGGGGGCGGCCAGGGCGAAGCCTGTGAGCAGGAGGACGAGGACCAGGTAACGTCGCATACCCTGATGCTACCGGGGCGGGTGAAGTGGGCGTGAGACCCGTGTGGTAACGTAATATCGTGAGCTACGAGGCGATCATGAACGCGGTGGAGGCGGTGCGTGCACGCACCGATTTTTCACCGGAACTGGGCCTCGTTCTGGGGTCGGGCCTGGGCCCGCTCGCGGACGAGATCGACACCGTGGCCGAGATCCCCTACGGCGAGGTTCCGGGCTTCCCGGTATCGACCGCGCCGGGCCATGAGGGCAAGCTGATCCTGGGCCGGCTCGCGGGGCGGCCCGTGGTGGCCTACAAGGGCCGGGTGCACTTTTACGAGGGCTACCCCATGGAGCAGGTGGTCTTTCCGGTGCGGGTGGGCTTCTTCCTGGGGGCGCGGCGCTTTGTCGTCACCTCGGCGGCCGGGGGGCTCAACCCGAACTTCCAGGCGGGCGACTTCATGCTCCACCTCGACTTCATCAACGCCATGGGGGCGAACCCGCTGCGCGGCCCCAACGACACCCGGCTCGGCCCCCGGTTCCCCGTGACCTTCGACGCCTACGACCCCGAGTACCTGGAGGTGGCGCGGCGGGTGGCCCGGGCCCAGGACGTGCGCCTGCGCGAAGGCGTCTACCTGGCCATCAGCGGCCCCAGCTACGCCAGCCGCAGCGAGCTGCGCGTCTACCGCTACGGCATGTACGCCGACGCCATCGGGATGTCCACGGTGCCCGAGGTGATCGCTCTGCGCCACCTGGGGGCGCGGGTGCTGGGGATGTCGACGATTACCGACATGGCGCTCGCCGACAGCGCCCACCACGCCGACGAGCAGGAGGTGATTCGGGTGGCCCAGGAGCGCAGCCCGGTCTTCCGCCGGCTCGTGACCGGCATCGTCGCCGAACTGCCCTGAAGATGCCGCTGCCCGAGGTGCTCGAGCGCATCGCAGCCGCGGCCCGGCGCGCCGGACGCGACCCCGCGGAGGTGCGCCTCGTCGCCGTCACCAAGGGCCACGGCCTCGAGGAGATTGAGCGCAAGGTGCTGCGCTACGGCGACTTTCCCCTGGGCGAGAACCGCATTCAGGAGGCCCGCGCCAAGATCGCCGCCTGGCCCGAGCGCGAGTGGCACTTCATCGGACCCCTGCAGCGCAACAAGGTGCGCTACCTGCGTCCCTTCCGGCTGGTGCACTCCGTCGACTCGCTGCGGCTCGCCGAGGCGCTGGCCGCACGCGCGGAACGCGAGGGCTACCGGCCGCGCATCCTGCTCGAGGTGAACGTGGCCCGGGAGCCGCAGAAGCACGGCCTCGATCCGGACGAGGTGGACGCAACGGTGCAGGCGGTGCGGCAGCTGGAACCCCTGGAGCTGCAGGGGCTGATGACGATGGCCCCCCTCGCCGAAAACCCCGAGGAGGTGCGCTGGGTCTTCCGCGAGCTGGCCGGGATGGCGCGCCACCTGGGCCTGCCCGAGCTGTCGATGGGGATGTCCGGCGACTTTGAGGTGGCCGTCGAGGAAGGCGCCACCCTGGTGCGGGTGGGCCGGGCGCTCTTCGAAGGGTAGACTGGTCAGCGATGGAGTTCAACTCGCTCGACATCCGATACCAGGAGTTCAAGCGCGGCCTGCGCGGTTACGCGGTCGAGGAAGTGCGCGCCTACCTGGCGCAGCTGGCCGACTTCGTCGCCGAGCTCGTGGAGGAAAAGCAGCGCCTCGAGCAGCAGGTGGCCGAGCTGGAGGAGAGCCTCCAGCAGCACCGCCAGAACGAGGAGGAGCTCAAGCGCGCCGTGGTGGCCGCCGAGCGCATCGCCCGCGACGTCAAGCAGCAGGCGCAGCGGGAGGCCGAGCTGATCGTCAAGGAGGCGCAGAGCCTCAAGGAGCAGACCCTACGCGAGGCGGTCGAGCACGTGAAGCGGGTTCAGCGCGACCTGGACGTGCTGCGGCGCGAGCGCGACCTCTTCAAGGAGCAGTTCCGGGCCCTGCTCGAGGGCTACCTCAAATCCCTGGACAACGGCGGCGACTGAAGCCTCAGTGGGTGAACCCCAGCCACGCAAGGGCGTAGAGCAGCCGCTCGCGCAGCCGGTAGGTCGTGGAGAACTGCCCCTGCACCGGTCGGCCGCGCGCCTCGAGGCCGAGCCGGCGCGCCAGCAGCAGCGCGCGCGGCAGGTGGGGCTCGTCGGTGACGATCCAGACGGGGCCCGGCTCGAGCAACGGCTGGGCCCGCACCAGGTTCTCCCAGGTGCTGTGGCTTTCGGTCTCGCAGGCCAGCGCCGCGGCGGGGACCCCGCGTTCCTCCAGGTAGCGGCAGCCCGACGCCCCCTCGCTGAAGCGGTCGCCGGGGGCGCGGCCGCCGCTCACCACGATGCGCGCCGTCCGGCCGCTTCGGTAGAGCTCCAGCGCCGCGTCCAGGCGGGCGCGGAAGACGGGCGAAGGGACGCCGTCGTACTGGGCCGCACCCAGCACCAGCGCCTGCCGGGGTTCGGCCGCGGCTTCGGGTACGCGGGCCGCCACCAGCGCCCCCAAGAGCGCCAGCCCGGCGAGCCCCGCGCGCCATCCCCGCACGGCCCCACGTTACCCACGCGGCCGGAGAATGTCCAGTTCGTGGTAGAATGAAGTCGCGCAAAAGACGCAGCGAAACGTACATGAACAAACTTTACGGAAACGTCCAAGGACTCAAACCTTCCCTGAAAAAGAAGCTCGGGAACCTGTACCGTCGGCGGGTCCCCGCGAACCGGCTCTACACCGCGGAGCTGGCGCGCACCCTGGCCCAGCTCTCCGCCGAGGTCGGGCGGCCCGTGAGCCTGCTGCTCGCCCGCAACGGTCAGATGCGCGCGGTTGCCGTCGGCGACGCCGCGGCGTTGCCCGTGCCCGAGCACGCCTACCTGGAGTCGCGGCTCTCGGGCTACCGCATCGTGCACACCCACCTGGGCGGCGGCGGCCTTTCCGCCCCTGACCTCTCCACCCTCTTCCTGCATCGCTACGACTCGATCGTCGCCCTCGACGTCGAGGAGGGGCGGCCCGTCCGGGCCCACCTGGCCCACCTGGTGCCCCCCGAGGCCGAGGAGGAAGACTGGCGCATCTACCCCGCGCGCCCCTGGGACGCCTACCTGCAGTGGGACTACGGCGCAGCGCTGACCGCGCTCGAAGAGGAGTTGGCGCGGCAAGCCGACCTGCGCGAGCTCGAAGACGGCTCGGGCGAGCGCGTCATCCTCGTCGGGATTGACGAGGGCCAGGGTCCCGAGGCGGAACTGCGCCTCGACGAGCTGGCCGAGCTGGCGCGCACCGCGGGGGGCGTGGTGGTGCACCGGGAGCTGGTCTACCGCCCCACCCTGGACCCGCGCTACGCGGTGGGCCGCGGCAAGCTCGACGAACTCACCAGCGTGGCCTACCACGAAAACGCGGGCACCCTGATCTTCGGCGTCGACCTCACGCCGGCCCAGGCGGGGGCGATCGAGCAGGCGACCCAGCTCAAGGTGCTCGACCGCACCCAACTGATCCTCGACATCTTCGCGCGGCACGCCCGAACCCCCCAGGCCGAGGCCCAGGTGGAGCTAGCCCAGCTGCGCTACCTGCTGCCGCGGCTCGTCGGCAAGGGCAAGCAGCTCAGCCGCCTGGGCGGCGGCATTGGCACCCGGGGGCCGGGCGAGACCAAGCTCGAGGTCGACCGCCGGCGCATCGGCGAGCGCATCCATCGCCTGACCCGCGCGATCGAGCGCATCGCCAAGCAGCGTCGTGAGGCGCGCAAGTCGCGGGGGCGCAACCGCGTGCCCGTCGTGGCCATCGTCGGTTACACCAACGCCGGCAAGACGACGCTGCTCCGGGCCTTGACCCGCAAGGGCGACGCGGGCGAGAACAAGCTCTTCGCCACGCTGCGCCCGCTCACCCGCCGCGGCTACCTGCCCGGCTACGGCGAGGTCCTCTTCACCGACACCGTGGGCTTCATCCGCGACATGCCTCCGGCGCTGGTGACGGCCTTCCGCGCCACCCTCGAGGAGCTCTACGAGGCCGACCTGGTGCTCCACGTGGTGGACGCGACTGCGGACGGCGCCCTCGAACATCACCGCGTGGTCGAGGAGCGGCTCGCAGAGATGGGGCTCGAGGCGCCGCGGCTCGTCGTCGTCAACAAGATCGACCGCGCCGACCCCTTCGACCGCATGCGGCTGGAGGAGCAGCTTGACGGGGTCGCGGTCTCGGCCCTCGAGGGCCGGGGCCTCGAGGAGCTGGCCAGCCGGATCGTGCGGGTCCTGATCGGCTCGGGCCTGCCCGCCCAGCCCTGGGCGCAGTACGACGTGCGCCCGATGGGGTAGCATGGTCGCATGCACAAACGATCCTTTCCGATCCTGCTGATCCTCGCCCTACTCGCCGCGCCGGCGCTGGCGGCCGCCGAGACCGTGGTGGCCCGCGTGGGCGACCGCGTCATCACCCAGGCCGACCTGGACCTGCAGTTCGACCTCTTCCTGCGCCAGAGCACCGGCGGCGCGGCGCTCGGCGACGAGGCCCGGGCCCAGCTGGCGCCGCTCAAGAAGCAGTACCTCCAGCGCATGGTGCAGGACGCCGTCGTCGTCCAGGCGGCCGAGCGGCTGGGCCTCGCGCCCGACGAGGCCACGATCGACCGCCGCGTCGAACAGGCCAAGCAGCGTCTTTCCGGAGAGGCCGCCTTCCTCGCCGCGCTCAAGCAGTACGGCATCCCCGACGTGGCCACCTACCGGCGCATGACCTACGACGCCATGGCCTACAAGGCGATGATCGGCTGGATCCGCCAGCGCCTGCGGGTCTCGGAGGCCGCCACCCGCATGCTCTACCTGCTCGACCGAGCGGCCTACGCCGAGCCCGAGCAGATCTGCACCGCGCACATCCTGGTGCCCAGCCGGGAGGAGGCCGAGGACGTGATCGCCCGGCTCAAGGACGGCACCGACTTCGCCGAGCTGGCTCGGGAAGTGTCCCAGGATCCGGGCTCCGCTCCGCGCGGAGGCGACCTGGGCTGCGTCGCCTTGGGCCGCTTCGTGCCCGAGTTCGAGCGGGCCGCCCTCGCGCTGCAGCCCGGTCAGGTTTCCGGTCCGGTCCAGACCCAGTTCGGCTGGCACGTGATTCGCATGAACGACCGGCGGCCCGCGCGGGTGCGCCCCTACGAGGAGGTGCGGGGGCAGATCCGCGCCCAGATCGAAGGCCTGGCCATTGAGCGCTTCGTCAAGAACCTGGTGGCGCACGCCGACGCGGAGGTCTACCCCGACCGCGTGCAGTGACCCCATGAACCCGCTCGAGGAACTCGCCCACGCCGCCCGTCGGCGTGGGTTCGACGTGCACCGTGCTCCGGCGCGCCTGCCCGAGGTCTGGGGCCGCGCCTACCTGGACTGGATCCAGTCGGGAAGGCATGCTGGCATGGCCTACCTGGCGCGCGATCCCCGGGCGCGCATCGATCCCGCACGCCGCTTCCCCTGGTTCCGCGGCGCGCTGGTGCTCAGCCTTTCCTACGCCTACCCCGAGCCGCCCCGGCCGGCGGGAGGGCTGCGGCTGGGGCGGGTGGCGCGCTACGCCTGGGTGCGCGACTACCACCTGCGGATCGAGCCCCACCTGCGCGCGCTCGAAGACCTCTGCGTCCGCCTCGGAGGGCGTTGCCGCGGCTACGTGGATTACGGCCCGGTGCTCGAGCGCGCCTACGCCGCGGCCTCGGGCGGAGGCTGGATCGGCCGCAACGGCCTGTGGCTCACCCAGAGCGGCGGCAGCTACCGTCACCTCGCGGTGCTGCTGACCTCGTGGGCCGCAGACCCGGCCGCCCCCCATCCGAACCGCTGCGGCCGCTGCAGCGCTTGCGTGGCGAACTGCCCCACCGGGGCGATCGTCGCCGACGGGGTCGTGGACGCTCGCCGCTGCATCAGCTACTGGACGATCGAGCACCGCGGCCTCGTTCCCCTGGAACGCTGGGCCGGCATCGGCGACTGGCTCTTCGGCTGCGACGATTGCCAGACGGTCTGCCCCTGGAACCGCAGGCCGCGCGCCGCGGATCCCCTTCCCGATCCGGAGCTGGCCTGGCCCGATCTGAGCAGCTTCTTTTCGCTTTCCAGCCGGGCGTTCGCGCGGCGCTACGCCGGCAGCGCCTTCGTTCGCAGCGGTCGGGCGTCGCTGGCACGCAACGCGCTGATCGTTCTCGCCAACCGCGACCCGGAGGCACTCGCGGGCCTCCTGTCCGCGGCGCTGGCCGACCCCAGCGAGCGGGTCCGGGCCACTGCGGCCGCCGCCGCCGCGCGCACCGGCAGGTCCGACCTCGCCGCCCGCGCGCTTGGTTCGTTGGGCGAGGCTGCGCGCGGCTACGTGGCCCAAGCGCTAGAGCTCTTCGGCTAGGCCGCCGTTGCGAATCGCCTGGGCCACCACGTCCGGAAGCCCCCAGGCCTGCACGTCGAAGACGGTCTGGCCGATGTCGTAGTCGATCTTGAGCGTTTCCACCTCGACGGCGTCCTCCGCGAGCGTGAGGATCATGGCATCGGCACCCGGCTCGCCGCCCAGCGTCATGCCCACCGAGCCGGGATCGATCAGCCAGTAGTCGCCCACCTGCCGGTGGAAGGGCACGTGGCTGCCGCCGGTGACGACGATGCGGCTCGCCAGCCGCTCGAAGACGGGGAGCAGCTCGGCGGTGGGTTTGGAGAGCGGGAAACGCTTTTCCGGCTGGTAGGGAAGGCCGTGAAAGCCGCGCAACCGTCCGAAGGGGGTGTGAAGGCGGTAGGTGACGGGCAGGTAGCGCAGCCAGTGCAGCTCCTCGTTGGTCAGCTGTTCGCGGGTCCAGTTGAGGATCTCGTCGGCCACCCCCTCGCGCTCCGTCTTGGCGAAGGGAAAGGCCAGGTTGGCGTCGGAGGAGCCGAGCGTGCAAACGATGTTGCGCCGGCGCAGGAGCTGGACCACCTCGCGCGGGTGCGGCCCGTAGCCCACCACGTCGCCCAGGCAGAGGAGGAAGTCCACCCCTTCGCCGTCCAGCACCCCGAGCGTCGCCTCGAGCGCCGGCAGGTTGGCGTGGACGTCCGAAAACAGGCCGAGGCGCATGGCTCTAGTTTACGGGATGCGGATCCGGGCGTCGGGCAATTCTCACCCACGGGCGGTAGCTTGGTTCCATGGCGGCCTTTCTCCTGGGCGCGGCGCTGGCGCTCTCGCTGCCCCCGTTCACCTGGGGCTGGCTCGCGCCGCTGCCGCTCGCCCTGCTGCTGCGGATCTGGACCGGGCCACGCCGGACGCGCGCGGCCTTTTTGGCGGGCCTCGGGTTCTGGGGCGTGCACCTCGTCTGGTTGCCCCAGAGCTTCACCACGATGTTCGGCAGCCTCGGGGCCCTTCCCTTCGTGCCCATGATCGCGGCCGAGGCGGGGTTCTGGGCCCTGCTCGTCTACCTCCTGGGGGGGCGCGGCCTCGCGCTGGTGGGGGGTTGGCTGCTCCTCGACTACCTGCGCGCCAACCTGGGGGTGCTGGCCTTCCCCTGGGGTGACCTCGGCTACGCCCTCACCGACGCCCCCGGACGCATGCTCGCGGCGCTGGGGGGTGTACACCTGCTGACCCTGGTCGTCCTGCTCACGGCCTACGCACTGACGCGGGGGCGTTACCTGGCGCTTCTGCCCTGGGCGCTGTTGTGGCTGTGGCCGTTGCCGCAGGCGGCGGGCGGGGAACGAGCCCTGCTCGTGCAGGGCGCAATCGACCCGCTGGCCAAGGTGCGGGGTGTGAATGCCGAACGCCGCTACTTGGAGCTGACCCGTGCGGGCTTGGCGGCGAACCCCGAGGCGGGGGCGGTGATTTGGCCCGAGACCGCGGTGCCGCGGCTGCCGGACGGGCTCGAGGCCTGGCTGGGCTCGCGCGCGCTCGTCGCGGGCGTCGCCGCCTACGAGGGGGGCTACCGCAACCGAGTCGTATGGTGGCAGGACGGCGGGGTGCGGGCGGTCTACGACAAGCACCGCCTGGTGCCCTTCGGCGAGTTCTTTCCCTGGCGGCCGGTTCTGGGCTGGATCTACGGCTACTTCTTCGAC
The DNA here is from genome assembly GCA_026981865.1 of Thermaceae bacterium. Lineage (GTDB taxonomy): Bacteria > Deinococcota > Deinococci > Deinococcales > Marinithermaceae > Oceanithermus. Next base: position 31,042 of record JALSIA010000203.1, on the reverse strand, counting down.
GCCTTCGGGCTGGGGCCCCTTGCGGACACCGTCGCGGGCACCCGCATCGAGCCCTTGGGGCCCTACGGCGCCTACGTCTGCTACGAGTCGGTCTTTCCCGGCATGGCCCGCAGGCTGGTGCGCGAGGGCGCTCGGGTGCTGGTGAACGTCAGCAACGACGCCTGGTTCGGTCCCAGCTTCGGCGCGGCGCAGCACTTCGCCATGGGCCGCCTGCGGGCGGTGGAGACGGGCCGCTGGCTCCTGCGCGCGGGCAACGACGGCATCACCGCGGTGGTGGACCCCTATGGCCGCGTGACCGCGCGCCTCGAGCGCGGTCGGCCGGGCGTGCTCGTGGGCGCCTACGCCCTGCTGGACGGGCGCACCCCCTACGTGCGCCTGGGCGAGGCCCCGGTCTTCCTGCTCGCCCTGGGGCTGCTCCTCTTTGGCCGGGCTCCACGCCGCGGCCCTTTCTGAATAGGTATGCAAAGCACCGGACGGCGGTAGAATGCCCCCATGCGCGCCTTGCTTTCGGTATCGGACAAGACGGGTTTGCTGGAGTTTGCGCAGGGGCTTGTGGAGCTGGGCTTCGAGCTGGTCTCCACCGGAGGGACGGCCCGCGCGCTAAGGGACGCCGGGCTCGCGGTCACGCCGGTCGAGCGGGTGACCGGCTTCCCCGAGGTGCTGGCCGGGCGGGTGAAGACCCTGCACCCCCACGTGCACGCCGGGGTGCTGGCCCGAGGCGACCAGCTCGAAGAGCTCCGGGAGCTTGGCGTCGCGCCCTTCGACCTGGTCGCCGTCAACCTCTACCCCTTCGAGCGCACCGTGGCCGCAGGGGTGGGGGCGTCGGAGGCGCTCGAGCAGATCGACATCGGAGGCCCCACGCTGCTCCGCGCCGCGGCCAAGAACCATCCCCGGGTCTGGTCCGTGACGCGACCCGAGGACTACCCCGCGGTGCTCGCGGCCCTCGCCGCAGACGACGCCGAGGCCGCCGCGCGGCTGCGCGAGCGCCTGGCGGCGCGCGCCTTCGCCTATACCGCCGCCTACGACGCCGCGATCGCCGCGTGGTTCTCGGATCGGCTGGAAGGGCGCTTTCCCGAACGCAAGCTGCTCGTCCTCGACAAGGTCGGGGACCTGCGCTACGGCGAGAACCCCCACCAGGAGGCGGCGCTCTACCGGGTGCGGGGCGAGACGGGGCCGCTGCTCGAAGCCGAGCCGCTTTCGGGCAAGGCGATGAGCTTCAACAACTACGGCGACGCCGAGGCCGCCTGGAACCTGGTGAGCGCCTTCGAGGAGCCGGCGGCGGTGGCCGTCAAGCATCAGAACCCCTGCGGCGCGGCCACCGCGCCCACGCTTGCCGAAGCTTTCCAGAAGGCTCACGACGCCGACCCGGTGAGCATCTTCGGGGGCATCGTCGCCCTCAACCGCCCCGTGGACGCGGCCACCGCCGAGAAGCTGGCGCCGATCTTCCTCGAGGTGGTGCTGGCGCCGGAGTTTGCCCCCGAGGCCCTGGAGAGGCTGGTGCGCAAGAAGAACCTGCGGCTTCTGCGGGTGCCCGAGCCGGCGCGCGGCGGCTACCTGGACCTGAGGCGGCTGCGCGGCGGCCTGCTGGTCCAGGACGCCGACACCGCACCCCTGGAGGCGGCGGAGGCGCGCGTGGTCACCCGTAGCGCCCCCAGCGAGGCCGAGTGGGCCGACCTGCGCTTCGCCTGGAAGGTGGTGCGGGCGCTGCGCTCCAACGCCATCGCGCTGGCGCGGGACGGAGCGACGGTGGGGCTGGGTATGGGGCAGACGAGCCGCATCGACGCCGCGCGGCACGCGCTCGAGCAAGCCGGTGAGGCCGCCCGCGGCGCGGTGATGGCCTCCGACGCCTTCTTCCCCTTCGACGATGTGATCCGCCTCGCCGCCGACTACGGCGTGCGCGCGGTCATCCAGCCGGGGGGCTCGAAGCGCGACGCCGACTCGATCGCCGCGGCGGACGCGGCCGGCATGGCCATGGTCTTCACCGGTCTGCGGGTCTTCCGCCACTAACGACGGCGGCCCCAGTAAACGACGGCCACCGCGGCCACGGCCAGGGCCGCGAGGGTGTTGGGCAGCCAGTGGTAGGCGCGGCTGCCCCAATTGTCGTAGAGGGCCCAGGCCACCAGGGCTCCTGCGACCGCGAGCAGAACCAGGCGCGCCGGTGCGCTCATCTCAGAAGAGGGGGTCCTGGGCGGAGGCCTTGATCTCGCGTTCGGGCTTGGGGCCGAGCCGGTCGAGCGCCTGTTTGACCGTCTGGATGTCCTTCCAGGTCAGGGCCTTGGGGCTGCCGGGGGCGCGCGAGGGGTTGCGCAGCAGGTAGGCGGGGTGGAACATCGGGAAGACCTGGATGCCGTTCCACTCGAACCACCGCCCGCGCACCTTGGTGATGGGAAGCTTCTCGCCCAGGAAGAACTGGGTGGCCACCGAGCCGAGCGGCACCAGGATCTGCGGCCGGATCAGCTCGATCTGCTTGAGCAGCCACAGCGAGCTGCAGATCTTGGCCTCGTCGGGCAGGGGGTTGCGGTTGCCGGGAGGGCGGCACTTGACGATGTTGGTGATGTAGACGCTCGCGCGGGGGATGCCCGCGGCCTCGAGGATGCGGTCGAGCAGCTGGCCGGCGCGGCCCACGAAGGGGCGGCCTTGGGCGTCCTCGTCGGCCCCGGGCCCCTCGCCCACGATCATCAGCTTGGCGTCAGGGTCGCCCTCGCCGAAGACCACGTGGGTGCGCCCTTCGTGCAGCCGGCAGGCGGTGCAGTGGGCGGCCTGAGCGGCAAGCTCTTCCAAACTCATCGCGGGCGCTACTCCATCGGCCGGCGCTGCTTGCGGGCCTCGCGGCGGACCTTGGGGTCGAGGCCGATCATCAGGAAGAAGTTCTCGAGGGCGTTCTCCTTGCCCTTGATCTCGGGGTAGGCGTCCTCGGCGGTGCCGGTGACGAAGGGCAAGGACTGGTAGAGCTCGAGCGCGTACTCGACCACCGCGTCCGGGCCCTTGCTCTCGGCCAGTTCGGCCAGCTGGGTGTACACTTCGCGGCGGGCTTCGGCATGCGTGCGGAAGACTTCGGGGTTCGGGGTCTCGGGGGCGCGCAGCACGTCCTGCTTGGCGATGCGGCGGTAGTGCTTCAATCCACGGACGATTTCCTCGGTGGATAGCGTGACCTTATACTGCATCCCGGCTCCTTTCGCATACCAAAAATCCGCCCATCGGGATCGGGCGGAGGAGATCTTGGGGCGAAGCCTGTTTCATCTACTCGATTATAGGCTGTGGAAAAATGCAGTGTCAACGAAATGTAATAAACCTTTACAGGTTCCTAACCGCACCCTCCGTATAATCGAAACGTGAACCACATTGGTCCGTATTTGCTGAACCGCATCCGCGCCCGCGAAGGCGCGATTGAAATTTGGGAGGGGCAGGACACGGTGACGGGCACCCCAGTGCTCGTTTACCGGCCGCTCGAAGGGGCGGCCCCGAGCTTCCGCATCCAAGGCACCCTCAACTGGCAGGGGCGTGAGGACGACGCCTGGATCGCCGAGCTGCCCTTCGGCGCGGTGCCGCTGGCGCAGTTGCAGGGCGAGGTTAGCCCCTACGAACTCACCGCCTGGACCCGCCGCCTGCTTGGGTCACTGCTGGAGATGAAGGCCCAGGGGCTCGAGCACGGCCGCCTCGACACCGAACGGCTTTGGGTCAAGGGCGACGAGGTCTGGATCGAGGGCGTGGGCCTGCCGGTGCCGGTGCGCGCCGCCGACGAGGCGGCCCTGGTCGAGGCGCTGCGCGAGGCCGCGGGCGACACCTGGCCGGGTTGGCCCTTCCACCGCGTCATGGAGCGGCTGGCCGAGGGGGCCGTGGACCTGCGCGAGGCCGCCGAGTACCTGGCCGACCCGCGGTCGCTGTCCGAGCTCGAAGCCCTCGCCGAAGACGCCGAGGAGGAGTCCGAGGCCCCGCTCGAACCCCCGGAGACGGGCACGGTGCGTGTCCTTGGCCGCCCTGAGACGCCGCCCGCGCCCGTGGAAGGGGCCGAACCGCCCGAACCCTCCGCGCCGGCCCCGCCGTCCGAGCCCCCCACGCCGGAGCCCGCCCCCCAGGAGGCGCCGCTCTTCCCGCCCGAGCCCGAGCGCGCTCCTGCGCCGTCCGCGACCGGCGGCGCGGTCGAGGAGGGGGATGCAGGGGTCCGCGTGGAGCCCCGGCCCACGGACCCCAGCCGCGTCGTGCGCATTGACGAGGTCAGCGAGCCCGCGTTCGAGGTCATCGAGCCGCGGGGCGCTGAGGCCGCGGGTGACCGACGTTGGCTCTGGCGTGCAGGCGCGCTCGTTCTCGTCGTGCTGCTGGCGGTGGCGGTCGTCTGGTGGAAGGGCCGCGCTCCGGCTTCGGGCGCGACCGAAGGCTACGCGGTCGAATTCCGCGTCGAGCCGCCCGACGGCCGGGCCGAGCTGGTGCTGCTCGACGCACCCGAGGCCTCGCAGCTGGTTCGCGGCCGGGTGCTGGCGATCATCCCGGGCAAGGTCTACTTCGACGCGCCCGGGGTCTACCGCATCCAGATCCGCGCCGAGGGCTACCTGCCGCAGGAAAAGCTGCTGAACGTCCCGCCCAGCGCCCGCACCGTGACGGTCCGCCTGGGTCCCTGAGCTGGGTAGACTGGGGCCATGAGCGTCGTCATCCTCGACTTCGGTTCCCAGTACACCCACCTGATCGCGCGCCGCATCCGCGAGTTGCACGCCTATTCGGTGGTGCTGCCCGGTCCCGTGCCGCTCGAGCAGGTGCGGGCGCACGCGCCCGAGGCGGTCGTTCTCTCGGGCGGGCCCAGCTCGGTCTTCGACCCCGCGGCGATGCGGCCCGACGAGGGCGTCTTCGAGCTGGGCGTGCCGGTGCTGGGCATCTGCTACGGCATGCAGTACCTGGCGCAGCGCTTCGGCGGTAAAGTCGAGCGCGGCGGCCGCGCCGAGTACGGCAAGGCCTGGCTGACCCGCTACGAGGGCCCCCTCTTCGAGGGGCTCGCGGGCGAGGTGCAGGTTTGGATGAGCCACGCCGACGCCGTCACTGAGCTGCCCCCGCGCTGGCGCGCGGTCGCCGCCACCGAGGAGAACCCGGTCGCGGCGATCCAGGACGACGCGGGCCGCTTCTTCGGCGTGCAGTTCCATCCGGAGGTGGTCCACACCCCCAAGGGGATGACGATCCTCGAGAACTTCCTGCGCACGGCCGGGGTGCGGCGCGACTGGACGCCCGACCACGCGCTCGACGCCGCGCTGGAAGAGGTGCGCGGCAAGGCCGCCGGGGAGCGGGTGCTGCTGGCCGTCAGCGGCGGGGTGGACTCGAGCACCCTGGCCCTGCTGCTGGCCCGGGCCGGGGTGGACCACACCGCCGTCTTCGTCGACCACGGCCTCTTGCGCCTGGGCGAGCGCGAAGAGGTGGAGCGCGCGCTGGCGTCCGCCGGCGTCAACCTGGTCACGGTGGACGCACGCGAACGCTTCCTCGCGGCCCTCGAAGGGGTCGGCGACCCCGAGGACAAGCGCAAGATCATCGGCCGCGCGTTCGTCGAGGTCTTCAAAGAGCAGGCGGCGCGGCTGGGTCCCTTTCGCTTCCTGGCGCAGGGCACGCTCTACCCCGACGTGATCGAGAGCGCCGGCGGGACCGGTGCGGCCAACATCAAGAGCCACCACAACGTCGGGGGCCTGCCCGCCGAGCTAGGCTTCGAGCTGCTCGAGCCCTTCCGCTACCTCTTCAAGGACGAGGTGCGTGAACTGGGGCTCTTGCTGGGCCTGCCCGACACCGTCCGCCTGCGCCACCCCTTTCCGGGGCCGGGCCTGGCCATCCGCATCCTGGGGCCGGTGGACGAAGAAAAGCTCGACATCCTGCGCCGCGCCGACGACCTTTTCATCAGCGCCCTCAAGGACCACGGCCTCTACGACGAGGTCTGGCAGGCGCTGGCGGTGCTCACCCCCGTGCGCAGCGTCGGCGTGACCGGCGACGAGCGCCGCTACGGCTACGTCCTGGCGCTGCGGGCGGTGACCAGTGTGGACGGCATGACCGCCGACTGGGCGCGGCTGCCCCACGACTTTCTCGACGAGGTGGCGCGCAAGATTCCCCAGCGCATCCCCGAGATCGGCCGCGTCGTCTACGACCTGACCAGCAAGCCCCCGGGGACGATCGAGTGGGAGTAATGGCCTGCACCGTCGAGGTTTTTACCGACGGCTCCGCCGACGACAAGCGGCGCGGCGGTTGGGCGGCGCTGCTCAGGTACAACAACCACGAAAAGCTCATCAGCGGCGCCGAGCCGAACACCACCAACAACCGCATGGAGCTGACCGCTGCGGTGATGGCGCTCCGGGCGCTCAAGAAGCCTTGCGAGGTGCACCTCTACACCGACTCGCAGTACCTCAAGAAAGCCTTTACCGACGGCTGGCTCGAGAAATGGCAGAAGAACGGCTGGAAGACGGCAAGCAAACAGCCGGTGAAGAACAAGGACCTCTGGCTCCAGCTGCTCGAAGAGGTGAAGCGCCACGAGGTCCGCTGGCACTGGACCCGCGGCCACGCCGGCCACCGCGAGAACGAGCTCGTCGACAAGGAAGCCCAGCGGCAGCGGCGCACGCTGCCGCTGGGCTGATGGGGGCGCCTAGCCGAAGTAGTCGGGCTCGTTCCCCGGCTTCCACTTGATGTTGCAGCCCATGCTGGGGTGCTGGGGTTCCGGCGGGTCCTGGCCGGCCAGCAGCGCGTCGAGGGCCCGGATCAGGTCCGCGCCGCTGGGCGTGCCCTTCTCGGGCCGGGTGGCGTCGAAGCGGCCGCGGTAGAAGAGCTTGTGCTCGCCGTCGTAGAGGAACAGGTCGGGGGTGCACACGGCCTTGTAGGCCTTCGCCACCTCCTGGGTGGCGTCGTAGAGGTAGGGGAAGCGCCCGCCTACGCGCCGCGCCTGCTCGGCCAGCTTCTCGGGCGCGTCGGCGGGGTAGTTCTCCACGTCGTTGCTCGAGATCCAGACCGTGGCCACCCCGCGCCCGGCATAGGCGTTCGCCACCTCGGCCAGCTTGGCCTCGATGTGGCGGGCGTAGGGACAGTGGTTGCTCATGAAGACGACCAGGAGCGGCTGGCCCGTGAAGTCGTGCAGGCTTACGTTGCGTCCGCTCCCCACGTCGGGCAGGTCGAACCCGGGCGCCGGGCTCCCCAGCGGGACCATCTGCGATTCCATTACCGCCATCTTCTCCCTCCTGGCTGCATTGTAAACAAAGGCCCCCCGCGCCTGCGGGGGGCCCGGACCTGCGGCGGCTACTTCTTCTGCTCGGCGCGCATGCGTTTGGCTTCGGCCAGGATGCGGTTGACGTGCTCCTTGAGCGGCGCCCAGCCGTACCAGTGCATGTAGTCGTTGCTGACGTGGAAGGCCCCCTGGAAGGTGCGCTGCCGGTATTCCATGTAGATCAGGTAGAGGTCCAGCTCGATGGGCGTCAGGTTCTCGTAGTACTGCGCCACCGAGGGGGCCCACTTCCAGCCCTCCGGCTTCTTGAGGATGCCGTCGCGGTAGAGCCCCTGCACGGCCTGGATGGCCTTGGCGAACTCGTGGTCGGCGAGTTTGACGATCTTGTCGGCGTTGAGGAAGAAGTCGTCCACGTACTCCTTGCTGTGGCACTGCTGGCAGGTGGCCTTCATCTGCAGGCGCAGCCGGTTGAACTCCTCGGGGCCGCGGGCGGCGCGCGCCTGGGCCACGATCTCGAAGAAGCGTTCGGTGGGTTGGAAGTTCTGGTCCAGGATCTCGTTGACCTGGAGGATCAGCGCCCGGTCGAGCGTCCACTGCACGTCGTCGTCGAGGTCGATGTAGTGGCCGCTGGGCAGCAGCTTGGCCAGCTTCTGCAGGTTGGCCTTTAGGCCGGCGTCCTCCACGCTCGCGGCCAGCTTTTCCACGTTCTCCTTGGTGGGGAGCCGCAACGCCAGGAACCCCCAGGCCGTTTCCACGTTGTGGTTGCCGCCCGGCATGTGGCAGGTCTGGCAGGTGGGCGCCCGACCGCCTTGGTCCCAGCCGCGGTTGCCGTCGATGCCCCAGGTGATGCCGTGCTTCGACGACATGTACATCTCCCACTGCGGATGGTCGAAGCCCATGTGGCAGTTCGAGCACGCCCGCGGGTCCTGGGCCTCGGTCTTCTTGAAGCTGTGGCGGGTGTGGCAGGCGTCGCACTGGGCGTTGCCGTAGCGGTACTGCGAGGCCTCCTCACCGCCGTCCCACTTCAGCGGTCCGGTGTTGCCGGCCTCGGCCCCGATGTAGCCCTTGCGTCCGATCTTGTGGCAGCCGGAGCACCCGCGGTACCCTTCGCCCACGATGGCGCTGGGCTGCGCGTGCAGGGCGCTCTGGGTCTTCATGGCGTACCACGCCAGCTCGTGCTTGCCGGCCCTGAACTGCTCCACCTTGTCGGCGTGGCAACCCATGCAGGTGTCGGGCGTGGGGAAGGTGGCCTTGGCGAAGTCCTCGGCGGTGGTGTGGGCGCTGCCGTGGCAGGTGCTGCAGTCCAGCGGCAGGTAGGCGTTCGTGCCCATGCGGCCCTCGTGGAACTGGTGCACCACCCCCGGCGTCACGTCCGTGTGGCACTGTACGCAGGCCGAGTCCGACTGTTTGGCCATGGCCAGGCCGCCTAGGCCCAGCAACAGCCCCATCCAAACCCCTAGCATCCTCCAGCGTGGCATACCTCCTCCTTTCGCTGCTCGTGGCCGTGGACGACGTCATCGCGCGGAGCCTGCACCAAGTTGGTTCCAGCAACGGATCGCTAACCGCATTTTCCCAAGGAATCACTAGGAAGAATGTCCTGTCGGGGTTACAATGGGTGCAAGGTGCTCAAACGACGCGTATTCGGGGTCGCGTTGCTTCTCGGTGCCGTCTTGGTTGCGGCTGCGGCATCCCTCTGGTTCGGGAAGGAGGCCACCATGAAACTGGTCAGCCCTGCGTTCGGATACGGCGAACCCCTGCCGGCCCGCTTCGCCTACTGCGGCGAAGGGGCGCAGAACCTCAGCCCGCCTCTGAACTGGTCCGGCACTCCGGCGGATACCGCGAGCTTCGTGCTGGTGATGTCGGACCCCGACGCCCCTTCGGGCACCTTCGTCCACTGGCTGGTCTACGACCTACCGGCCGCGCTCGACGGCCTGCCCGAAGGGGCGAGCGGCAGTCCCGAGCTGACCGAGGGAACCAACGACTACGGCGCCCTCGGGTACGGAGGACCGTGCCCGCCGCCGGGTCCGGCGCACCGGTACTTCTTCCGGCTCTATGCGCTGGATCGTCCGTCGCTCGACCTGCCGCCGGGTGCCACCGCCGCGGAGGTGGTCCGCGCGATGGAGGGCGCCGTGCTGGCGGAGGCGGAATGGATGGGCATCTACCGCCGTTGAGTGCCGACGTGCGATGCTGCAAGGGGAGGTAGGGTCCGTGAGGCTGGGTTCCACGAAGCAGCGCATCCTCGAACATCTGCGGCTACGCAAGGCCTCCGCCGCCGAACTGGCCGGCGAGCTGGGTTTGTCCAAAGTGGCGATCTACCGCCATCTCGAAGACCTCAAGCGCGACGGGCTGGTGCGGGTGAGCACCCGGCCCGTACAGGGGCGGGGGCGTCCGCTGCGGTTGTTCGAGGCGATCGACGAACCCACCGCCTACGCCCGGATGTGCCGAGAGATGCTCGAGCAGATCGAGGAGCTTTACGGCCCGGGGGCGGGCGTTCGGGTGCTGCGCGCCCGCTACAAGAAGGAGCTGGAAACCTGGCGCCAGGGCTTTCAGGGCCTGCCGCTCGAGCAGCGCGCCCGACGCCTGGCGGAGTGGTTGACCGAGCGCGGTTACCAGGCCGAGAGCCACAGAGAGGCGTCGGGCCTGGTGCTCGAGCAGCGCCGCTGCCCCAAGCTGGCGCTGGCCAAGGACTACCAGGCGCTCTGCCAGGTGGAGATGGACTTCTTCAGCGAGCTGCTCGGGGTTTCGTTGGTGCGCGAGTGCTCCATGACCGCGGGCGACACCTGCTGCCGCTACCGCATCGAGCCGGACGGCGACGCGGAAAACTGAAGTTCAGGGTGCGGGGATCCAGATCCGGTCCCCGGGGCGGATCCGTCCCTTGTCCGTGATGAGGGCGAGGCCGTTGACCTCCGCAGCGCTTTGGGGGGCTATCCCACTCGGCTGCCGCGGCGTTCGCGGCGGTGGCCGGGGGTTGGAGGCGGCCCCCGACCTACGGGGCGATCCATACCGCCGCCGCCAGGGCCTTGAAGGCATCGAAACCGACGGGGCTACCTTTCGTGGTCGGCGCCGCGTCAGCGACCCCGCCCACCTTTGAGCATCTTCTGGTAGGCCTCGAGCTCGTCCCAGCGCCCCTCGGCGGCCAGCCGCGCCTGCTGCGGCCAGGTCCTGGGGTCCGCCAGGCGGAAACGGCGTCCGCCCGCCGCGAGCAGCTCTTTCAGGCGTGCGACCGGCGTCGCCGCCAGCTCCTCGAAGCTGCGAACCCCGGCGCGCTGGAGCAGGCGCTCGATCTTGGGGCCGATGCCCGCGATCCGCTTCAGATCGTCGCCGGACGCGACGGCCTCCCCGGGCTCGTCGACCTCGGGGGCGAACGATCGCAGCTCCGCCAACACGGCGTCGCGCTCGTGGCGGTAGCGGTCGCGTTCGCCCTCGAGCCGCTGCAGCCGCGCCCGCAGCCCCTTGGCCTCCTCCTCCAGGGCTTCGATCTTGGCCTGGAACAGTTTGGCGCGTTCCCGTTCGTCGTCCAGCTGCTGCCGGCAGGTTTCCAGCTCGGCCTGCACCGATCGCCGGCGTGGCCGCCCGTAGGTCACGCCGGCCAGCCACACGACCGCCCATCCGATGAGAAATCCAACAAGGGCGTACCAAAAGACCATGCCGCGCTCCCGTCCCCAGGTGCGTCCCGGTTTTCAAACCTGCACCTGGAGACATCTTACCCTAAGCCGTTCCAGCGAGTTCGAAGCGGCTCAGGGGAGTACGGCGGCGTGCCTGGGGGTGCGGCCTTCGAGTACGGCCCGGAGGTCGTGGGCCACCATCTCGGCCATGCGCCTCCGCGTGCGCAGGCCGGCCGAGCCGATGTGGGGGGTGACCACCACCCGGGGGTGACCGAGGAGCGGGTGGTCCGCCGGCAGCGGTTCCGGGTCGGTTACGTCGAGCCCGGCGGCGAAGAGGGGACCGTGCTCGAGTGCGTCCAGGAGCGCCTCGGTGTCCACCACCTTGCCGCGCGCGGTGTTGACGAGCACCGCGCCCTCCTTCATCCGCGCCAGCCGCTCGGCGTTCATCAGCCGGTGCGTCTCGGGGGTGAGCGGGGTGTGCAGGCTGACGAAGTCGGCGCGAGCGAGCAGCTCGTCCAGCTCCACGCGCTCGGCGGCCAGCGCGGCCTCGGCCTCGGGCTTGGGGCGGCGGCTGGCGTAGAGCACCTTCATCTCGAAGCCGCGGGCGCGGCGGGCGAAGGCCTGACCGATGCGACCGAAGCCGACCACGCCCACGGTGGCCCCGTGCAGCTCGGGACCGAGCAGCAGCTCGGGGTGCCAGGTCTTCCACTCGCCCCGGCGCACGTAATCGTGCCCCTCGACGACCCGGCGGGCGGCGGCCGCGAGCAGCGCGAAGGCCAGGTCGGCGGTGGCGTCGGTGAGCACGCCCGGGGTGTGGGTGACGACGATGCCCCGTTCTCTGGCGGCCGCCAGGTCGACGTTGTCGAGGCCCACGGCGTACTGGGCGATGACCTTGAGGTCCGGACCGGCGGCGTCCATCAGCTCGGCGTCTACCCGGTCCTCGAGCATCGTGATCAGTCCGGCGGCGCCGCGCACGCGCTCGAGCAGGACCTCGCGCGGCGGGGCGAGGAACTCGGTCCAGACCTCCACCCGGTAGCCGGTCTGGCGCAGCTCGTCGAGGGCGGTTCCGGGAAGGCTGCGGGTGACGAAGACGCGCTCCATGCCTTCAGGTTACCTTCTCGCCGAAGGTGCGGAAGAAGTCCCGCAGGCCGGGTTCGGCCGCGAGCAGCTTGCGGTGCAGGTCGCGGCGGGCGAGGGGGGCGGCCTCGAGCAGGCGCCGCACGAAGCGGTCCCCGCTCTCCTCGATCATGCGCGCGGCCTCGAGGGTGAAGACGCCCTGGAACCACAGCTGCTCGCCCAGCGGGCGGCGCGGGTAGCGCTCGAAACCCCCGAGGCTGCGGCGCCGGGGCTCGAGCCGGCTGGCCAGCTCGGCCCAGGCGCGCGCCTGGGCGTAGAGATTGCGGTCGCTGCGGTAGAGGGCGAGCATGTAAAGGTAGTTGGCCAGGAACTCGTCCACCCAGCGCACCCGTGCCCTGAGCCCCCAGGCCACGGCCACCGCGTGGGCGTACTCGTGGGCGATCATCAGGTCCAGAAAGACCGCCAGCGGTCCCGGCAGCCTGCCGCCGCGGCGGGCGGCCTCGGCGAAGACGTGGGTCAGACGCTCGAGCAACCGGTCGGGGTAGCGCAGCGGTGCGAAGACGCCGTAGCCCTCGCCCGGCTTGCTGCGCTGGAAGGGGTAGCCGTAGGGGAGGCGGGTAAAACGCCGCCAGTCGTGCTCGTCGAGGACGTAGAGGGTGACCGGCGGGACCGGGTGTACCGGCTCGAGCGCGTCGTGGAGTCGCGCCAGGAAACGCTGCAATTCCACCGCACGCCGCCGGCCGCCGGGGGAGTGTTCGGCGTGTACGTAGGGGTGGGGCAGGCGCTTCAACACGGTCAGAGCTTGATTTCCAGGTAGCGGTCGTGGGGGCGGAAGCCCAGCCGCTCGTACATCCAGCGGGCGTCGTCGGAGGTGAAGAGCCGCACCCTCCGGATGCCCCCGGCCCTCGCGAAGTCCAGGGCCGTGCGGGTCAGGCGGCCCGCCAGTCCCCGCATGCGGCGGTCGGGCAGGACGTAGACGTTGTGCATGAAGGCCTCGACGAGCCGGGGGCGGCCGGGTTTGGGCGGCATCGGCTCGAGCGTCATCGCCAGCACCGCCACCGGCTCGCCCAGGTCCTCGGCGATCCAGGCGACCTCGCGCTCGGTGGAGAGCGCCCAGGCGAAGTAGTTTTCCGAGGCGTGGGCGAACTCGGCCTCGTCCCCCTCGAGCCGTCCCATCTCCTCGAAGAGCATGACCCGGAACCGCGCCAGGACCGCGGCGTCGTCGGGGGTGGCGGAGCGGATCCGGAGCACGGTTACATTGTAGAGGGTGCGTGGTACGTGGTAACTGGTACGTGGTTCGTGGTACGTGGCGCGTGGTAAATAATAAGGTCTATAGCCTGCAGCTTGTGGTTATAGCTTCTTCTTCACGGCAGTTCAAACCTTAAGTCCGGCCGTGCTAGAAAGAAACTCCCTCCCCTCGGAGAGGTTGGGGAGGGGGTTGTGGGCATTGCAACAGCCAAAAGCCAGTCGCCAATCCACAACCAGCCCACATCTCACCCCCTGTATCCCGCTTCCCGTGTAATGAACAACCCCCCTCCGGCCTGCGGCCACCTCCCCCAAGGGGGAGGCGAGGGGTGCGTGGTACGTAGTGCGTGGTACGTGGTAATGGATAAGGCCTGTAGCTTGTCGTCTGTGGTTTGTGTTTCTACTCCTTCGCGACGGCTAAAGCTTCAAACCTAACCGCGCCAAAAGAAAGCTCCCTCCCCTGGGAGGGCTGGGGAGGGGGTTGTTGGCGATGCCCGAGGCTAAAAGCCAGCCGCCAATGCACGTCCAGTTCACCCTCCACCTTCATGCGCAAGCGCTAGATTATCTCCCGCAGCCCCACCGCCTCGCCGCGGAGCTGGAGCTCGCGCCTCAGGGCCTGGTGCTCGGGCGCGGTCAGGTAGGGGTCGGCCTCGAGGATGCGTTTGGCCACGGCGCGGGCGCTTTCGATGATCTCCACGTCGCTGGTCAAATCGCCCAGTTGCAGGTCGGGCAGGCCCGACTGGCGGGTGCCGCGCAGCTCGCCGGGGCCGCGCAGCTTCAGGTCCTGCTCGGCCACGTAGAAGCCATCGGTCGATTTTTCGATCACCCGCAGGCGCTGCATCGTCTTGCGGCTGGCGTCGCCGGCGATCAGGATGCAGTAGGCCTGCTCGCCGCCGCGGCCCACGCGGCCGCGCAGCTGGTGCAGCTGCGCCAGGCCGAAGCGCTCGGCGTTTTCGATGACCATCAGGTTGGCTCCGGGGACGTCCACCCCCACCTCGATCACGGTGGTGCTCACCAGCACGTCGAAGTCGCGCTTGCGGAAACGCTCCATCAGCGCGTCCTTTTCCTCGGCCTTCATGCGGCCGTGCAGCACCTCCACCCGCGCCTCGGGCAGCATCGCCGCCACCTCGTCGGCCAGCTGGGTGGCCGCGCGCACCTCGGCCATTACTTCGGCGTCCGATTCTTCGATCAGCGGGGCGACGACGAAGACCTGATGCCCCTCGCCAATCAGTTTGCGGGCGAAGGCGTAGGCGTCCTTGCGGCTCCTCTGGGTGAGCAGCCGCGTCTTTACCGGCTTGCGGCCGGGGGGCATCGCGTCGATCACGCTCACCTCCAGGTCGCCGTAGAGGGTGAGCGCCAGCGAGCGGGGAATGGGGGTGGCGGTCATCACCAGCACGTCGGGCCGACCCTGCAGCAGGGCGCGGCGCTGCATGACGCCGAAGCGGTGCTCCTCGTCGATCACCGCCAGGCCCAGCTCGCGGAACCGGACCTCCTTCTGGATCAGGGCGTGGGTGCCGACGACCACGTCCACCTCACCGCTTTCGATGCGCTCGTAGACCCGCCGCTTCTCGCCGGCCTTCATGCTGCCGGTAAGCAGCTCCACCCGCACGCCCAGCGGCCAGAGGTAGCGGGTCAGGTTCTCGAAGTGCTGCTTGGCCAGGATCTCGGTGGGGGCCATCAGCGCCCCCTGCTTTCGGTTCCGGGCGGCGACGAAAAGGGCGGCGGCGGCCACCGCGGTCTTGCCCGACCCCACGTCGCCCTGCAAGAGCCGCGCCATCTGGCGTTCGCTTCGCATGTCGGCCAGGATCTCGTCCAGCACCCGCCGCTGGGCGGCGGTAAGCTGGAAAGGCAGCGATTCCAGAAAGGTCCGCAGGTCCTCCTCGCGCACCTCGAAGATCTGGCCCACCAGCGCCGAGGCGCCCGAGGTGAGCAACACCCGCAGCTCGAGGAAGAGGAATTCGTCGAACTTGAGTCGCTCGAGCGCCCGGGCCAGGTGCGGCTCGCTTTCGGGAAAGTGGATCTGGCGCAGCGCGAAGTCGAGGCTTTCCAAGCCCAGCCCGCGGCGTAGGGGTTCGGGCAGCGGGTCGGGGATTTTCTCGAGCGCCTCCAGCGCCCGCCAAACGCTGCGGCGCAGCCAGGCCTGGCTCATCCGCTCGCCCAGGCCGTAGACGGGGACGATGCGGCCGGTGGAGAGCTGCTCGCCGCCCTCGGCCTCGAAGTACTCCACCGCCAGGTTGCGCAACCGACCGCGGACGGTGTAGCGGCCGGTGACCACGATCTTCTCGCCTTCGCGCAGCTGCCCCATTACCCAGGGCTGGTTGAACCAGACGGCGGTGAGCTTGTGGCCGTACTCGTCGGCGAGGCGCGCCTGGGTGATGAGCATCCTCTTGCGCGGCGTCTTTACCTGGCTCTTGGAGAGCACCGTGGCCACCACCGTGGCCTTGGCGCCCGGGGCCAGGGCGGCGAAGCCGGGGAGGGTGCGGCGGTCCTCGTGGCGGCGGGGGTAGTAGAAGAGGAGGTCGCGCAGGGTGCGCACGCCCAGCGAGCGCATCTTTTGCGCGCCCTTGGGGCCGAGCGGGATCGAGTCTACCGGGGCGTCCAGCTCCGTGGTCGGCGGTCCGCTCGCGGCGGGGTGGGGTTTTTGTGGCACTTGCGCGGAGGCGCCCTCGACGCCCAGGCGGTCGAGCGCCTCGCGCAGGCGGGCGCAGCGGGCGTCGGGTTCGAGCGCGGCGTACCCCTCGAGCAGGCGGGCCACCTCGGGGAAGGGCCGCGCCAGATTGTGCACCAGCTTCTCCAGCCCCCCGGCCACGACCCGGTCCTGGCAGCCGGTGGCCAGCTCGCGCTCGAGCGGCCGCGCCAGCCGCTGAATGAGTTCCCGCCGCGTCACGCGGCCATTCTACCCGCCGTGCGGGAACGCCGGTTCCTGAACCGGATTGGGCAAAGCCGGAAAGTATAATCTTCGGGTGGCGGCCCCTGTTGTGCATACCCTGGACAACGGGCTCCGGGTGGCGGTGGAACCGCAGCCCTGGAACCCGGGACTCAGCTTTACGATCTTGGTGCCCGTAGGGGCGACGAGCGATCCCGAAGAGCGGCTGGGCGCGGCCAGCATGCTGGAGACCTGGCTCTGGAAGGGGGCGGGACCCCGCGGGGCCCGCGCCTTCGCCGACGCGCTCGACGCGTTGGGCGTGCGGCGGCAGTCGGGTGCGGGGGTGGAGTACACCACCTTTTCCGCTTCGTTGCTGCCCGAGGGCTTTTCGGCGGCGCTCGAGCTCTACGCCGACCTGTTGATGCGCCCGCACCTGCCCGACGACGCCTTCGAGTCGGTGCGCGCCCTGGCGCTGCAGGAGCTGGCCGCCCTGGAGGACCAGCCCCCGCGCAAATTGTTGGTTCGGCTCAGGCGCGAAGCCTTCGCCAGCCCTCACGGGCAGCCCGTCGAAGGCGAGCGGGAAACGCTCGAGCGGATGACCCCGGAAGCGCTGCGCGGGGAATACCGCCGCCGTTACGGAGCCGGAGGCTCCGTCCTTGCGGTCTCGGGCGGGGTCGACCCCGACGAGGTCTTGCGGATCGCCGAGAAGCACCTCGGCGCCTGGAGCGGCGACGCCCCGTCCCCTCCGGCCGTTCGCCTGACCGTGCCGCATCGTTTCCACATCGAGCAGGAGACCGAACAAGTGCAGATCGGCCTCTTCTACAAGGACGTGCCCCCGGGGCACTACGACTTCTACGCCTCGCGCCTTGCCGTCGCCGTGCTCTCGGGCGGAATGAGCAGCCGCCTCTTCACCGAGGTGCGCGAAAAACGCGGCCTCGTCTACGCGGTGAGCGCCAGCCCTGGTTCGGTCAAGGGTTTCGGTTACCTGACCGCTTACGCCGGAACCATGCCGGAACGGGCGCAGGCCACGCTGGAGGTCATGGAGGAAGAGATCGAGCGGCTGGCCCAGGGGGTGACCCGGGAGGAGCTGGACCGCGCCAAGGTGGGCGTGCGCGCCGACCTGGTGCTCTCGGGCGAGTCGAGCCGGGCCCGTGCCGGTGCGCTGGCGCGCGACCTATTCATCCTCGACCGGGCGCGCAGCCTGGAGGAGGTGGAGGCCGAGGTGATGGACGTCACCCTCGAGCGCCTCAACGCCTTCCTCGCGGGGCGGCCCTACCGCGACCCCTGGATCGGCAGCCTTGGAACCGTGGAGGTGGGGCCATGAGCGTGCTGACCTTCCGCGAAGCCACGTTGCCCAACGGTCTGCGCGTGATCGCCGAGATCAACCGCGAAGCCAAGAGCACGGCCCTCGGCTACTTCGTGCGCACCGGGAGCCGCGACGAGCTGGCCGGCGAAGAGGGCGTGAGCCACTTCCTCGAGCACATGGTCTTCAAGGGCACCGAGCGCCGCAGCGCCTGGGACGTGAACCGCGAGTTCGACGAGATGGGCGCCAAGTACAACGCCTTCACCAACGAAGAGCTCACCGTCTTCTACGGGGCGGTGCTGCCCGAGTTCGCGCCGCGGCTGCTCGACCTGCTCAGTGACCTGATGCGCCCGGCGCTGCGCGAGGACGAGTTCGAGACCGAGCGCAAGGTGATCCTCGAGGAGATCGCCCTCTACCGCGACCGCCCGCACTTCGTGCTCTACGAACGCGCCCAGGAGGCCTACTTTGGGCGCCACCCGCTGGCCAAGCCGGTGCTGGGTACGACCGAGAGCATCGAGGCGATGACGCGGGCGCAGATGGCGGCCTACCATGCGCGCCGCTACGTGCCGAACAACATGACGCTTGCCTTCGCGGGCAACCTGGACTGGGACGAGATGCTGGCGCTTGCCGAGAGGATGACCCGCGGCTGGACCCGGGGGGCCGCACCGCGCAACCACCCGGGCTTCACCCCTGAGCCACGCCGCCTGCGCACGCCCTACGACAAGGCCAGCCAGGCTTACGCCGTTTTTGTGGCGCCGGGGCACGCGGCCGCGGCCGAAGAGCGCTACGCGGCGCGGGTGCTGGCCGACGTCCTGGGCGATCCCGACAACGGCCGGCTCTTCTGGCGCCTCGTCGACCCGGGGCTGGTCGAGACGGCGATGGCCTACCACCACGAGTACGAAGAACTGGGCACCTTCCTCGTCTATTTGCAAGGCGATCCTGCCCACGAGGAGGAGGTTTCCGCGCGGGTACGCGAAGAGCTGCAGCGGCTCGAGAAGCGCGGGGTCGAGGCCGAAGAGCTGGAGCGCGCGAAGCTGAAAACGGCCACCTCGCTCGTCTTCGCCGGCGAAACCTCGCTTTCCCGCCTCTTCTATCTGGGTATGGGGTACAGCTACACCGGGCGCTACGAGGCGCTGGACACGGTACGGCGCTGGGTGATGCACCTCGAGCCCTACCACCTGGGCGAGCTCCTGGAGGCCCGCCCCTTCAGCCGCGCCCTCGAGTACTGGCTGGTGCCCGCGGACCATGGCTAGGTGGTTGGCCTTCCTGATCTTGCTGGGGGCGGCGCTGGCGCAGACGCCGCTCGAGCTCGAGGCCTTCCGGCTGACCAACGAGGCCCGCAAGACGCACGGCCTGGGCGCCCTTGCCTGGGACGACGCCGCCTACCGCGCGGCCCGGGCGCACGCGCTCGACATGCTCGAGCGCGGCTTCTTCGACCACACGAACCCCGACGGCCTGGGCCCCGCCGAGCGCATGTGGGCCGCGGGGGTGCTCGAGGTCGCCGTAGGAGAGAACCTGGCCTACTACGAGGGCTACACCCCGGAGTACGCCGCGAGCGTGGTCGTGGACGACTGGCTTCGCAGCCCGCCCCACCGCAAGAACCTGCTCATGCCCGAGTTCACCCACCTGGGGCTGGCCTTGGTGCAGCGGGGCGACCGCATCGCCGTGGTGCAGAACTTCGTCGCCCGCCCCTTCCGCGTCTGGGTTTGGCAGACCCCCTCGCAAAAGCGCGAGGGGCGGCTCAGCTACCGCGGCAGCGCCCGGGCGACCGTGGGGGTGTTCGTGGACGGGGCGTTCGTGACGGCGTTGCAACCGCCCCGATGGAGCGGGGAGCTGGACGTGGATCCGCGGAGCGAGGTCAGCCTCGGCCTCTGGAACGGCGGACGCTACCTGCTGGCCTGTGCGTTCACCCTTCCTGCGACCGCGTGCCGCCATCCCCGCATCGAGTGGAACGCTCGCTACACGGAGCGGACGGTGGCCAGCGTCAGGCTGCAGCTGGGGCTGCCGCCGGGCGAGCACTGGCTGGCCTACGGTCCCGAGCCTCGGCTCTTCCGCCGCGTTCAGGGCGACGCGGCGGTCGAGGTGCCCCTGAGCTGGCGGGTCGTATGGGTGGGGACGCCCCAAAAAGACAAGATAGAATATACCCATAGGATTCCGCTCTTGGGAAGCACCGCGGAACCGCTGCAGAAAGGAGCTCGACCGTGAAGCTACACCGCTGGTTTTCCGCCCTAGGGTTGTCGTTGGCCTTCCTGCTCTTCGGCTGCGCCCCCGGCGCCATCACCCCCGCGCCGATCTACGACAGCGGCGGCATGGCCACGGGACCCTATCCGCCCTCCACGCGTGCCGGCCACTTCGACGAGGACGGTTTCTACATCAGCGCCGGGCCCGTAGGGATGGGGCTCGAGGTGGCGCAGGGCCCCTGGCGTGGCGTCCTCTACGGCGGCTACACCGGAGCCGCGGGCCGGCTCTCCTGGTCGCAGGGTTCGTTCGGGGCCTCGCTGGACATGGCCTACAACAGCTACACCACCTGGGACTACGTGGACACCAACAACGACGGTGTCCCCGATACCGACGTGGAGGTAACCACGAGCACGATGGGCGCCGCCCTGGATGCCGCGTACTACTTCCAGGTGCCCACCGAGTTTGGCTCGGCCTACGTGGGGCCCCGGGGACGGCTCTACTACGCCTGCGCCAAGACGAACGGCAACCCCTTCACCTGCAACCGCTATGGGGTCCTTCCCGGGGGCACCCTGGGCATCAACGTACCGCTTGTGGTTTTTAGCGACCGTCTGACCCTGGGGTTCGAGGGCAGCGTCTTCCTGGTGGCGCCGGTCGCGACCGATCGCAGCGACTTCTCGGTCTTCAGCCCCTTCTCGATCAGCCTCTCCTACCGCTTCTAGCACGGCCCGTCGCGGAGGCCTAAACTGGGCGGAGATGGACCTCACCACCCTCTCCGCCCTTGCGTTCACCCTGGTGCTGTGGGCCTCGGCCTTCGCGGGCATCCGTGCGGGGCTGGAAGGGTACGGTCCCGCGCACCTGGCGCTGCTCCGCTTCCTGGTCGCCTCGTCCACCCTGGTCGTCTACGCGGCGCTGGCGCGCGTCCGCCCGCCCCGGCGCGCCGACCTGGGCCGCATCGCCCTGCTGGGCTTCCTCGGGATTACCGTCTACCACGTCGCCCTCAACTACGGTGAGCTCACCGTCAGTGCAGGCGCAGCGAGCCTGCTCATCGCCTCGGGTCCGATCTTCACCGCCCTGCTCGCCGTCTTTTTCCTCGGCGAGCGGCTCACGCCCCTGGGATGGGCGGGCATCGGGCTGGGCTTCGCGGGCGTGGCCCTGATCGCCCTGGGGGAGGGCGGGGGGCTGCGCTTCAGTCCGGGCGCGTTCTGGATCGTCCTCGCCGCTTTCTCCACGAGCCTCTACTTCGTCTTCCAGAAACCCCTGCACCGGCGCTACACCCCGCTCGAGGTGACCGCCTACACCCTCTGGGCGGGCACGCTCTGGATGCTGCCGCTGCTGCCCGGCCTGCCCGCCGAGCTGGTCGCGGCGCCCCCCGCGGCGACCTGGAGCGTCGTCTACCTGGGGGTGGGTCCCGGGGCGCTGGCCTACGTCGCCTGGACCTTCGCCCTCAGCCGTGCGCCGGCGTCGCGGGTGACCAGCTTCCTCTACCTCTCGCCGGCGCTGGCCATCGTGATCGCCTGGCTCTGGCTAGGTGAATGGCCCAGCCTGCTGGCCGTGGTCGGCGGCGCCGTGGCCATCGTGGGGGTGCTGGTGACGCAGTACGCAGGACGCGCGCCCGCTTCGCGCGGTATAAGCTGAGGGCATGGCACGGGTCACGATTCTGGACACGCTGCTCCGCGACGGAGCCCTCTCCGAAGGGGTGAGCTTCACCCCCGAGGACAAGATCGAGATCCTGCAGCTCCTCGATCGGCTCGAGATCCCCTACCTGGAGGCCGGCTGGCCCTACCAGTGGCCCGAGGACCTGGAGGTCTTCGAGCGCGCCCGTGAACTTGGCCTGAAGGGCCGGCTCGTGGCCTTCGGATCTACGCGCCGCCCCGAGACCGACCCCGACCGTGACCCGAACCTGCGGGCGCTGCTCAAGGCCGAGACCGACACCGTCCACATCTACGGCAAGGCCTGGAGTCTGCACGTGGAGAAGGTGCTGCGCACCACGCTGGAGGAGAACCTGGCGATGGTGCGCGAGACCGTTGCCTACCTGAAGGAGCTGGGCAAGGAGGTCATCTTCACGGCTGAGCACTTCTACGACGGCTGTCGGCACGACCGCGGCTACTCGCTCGAGGTGGCCGCGGCGGCCGTGGAGGGCGGCGCCGACATCTTGGTGCTGGGCGATTCCGTAGGGGCTTCGCTGATGCACGAGGTCGGCAAGGGAATCCGCTCGGTCAAGGAAGCCCACCCCGACGCGGTGGTGGGGTTCCACGGGCACAACGACATGGGACTCGCCGTCGCCAACGCCATCGCCGCGGTGGAGGCGGGCGCCGAGCACGTGCAGGGCACGATCGGCGGCTACGGGGCGCGCACCGGGATGACCGATCTTTCCACGTTGATTCCCATCCTCAAGCTGAAGATGGGGATCGACGTCGTCTCCGACGAAGCGCTTCGGAACCTGACGCCGGTCACCCGGGCGATCGTCAACAAGATCGGGGTGGGTGATCTCGACTACCACCCGTTCGTGGGCTACAAGGTCTTCGCCCACCGCACCCATTCGCACATCGCCGCCGTGCTCAGCGATCCCGAAACCTACGAGCCGATCCCCCCCGAGGCGGTGGGCAACGAGCGTCGGCTGCTGCTGCCTGGCATCGCCCGGGCCAGCTACCTCGAGTCGCTGGCCCAGCGCTTGGGGGTGGATTTGACGGGCGACTCGGCCGCCAACCAGCGCATCCGCGAAGAGCTCCTCAGGCTCGAAGAGGCCGGCTACACCTACGAGGACGCCGAGGCCAGCCTCGAGCTGGTGCTGGGCAAGCTGACCGGCCGCTTCCACCCCGCGATGACGGTGGAGCGCCTGCGCCTCTTCGAGGTGATCCGGGGCAAGCACCAGCCGGTCGTCGAGGCCAGCCTGCGCATCCAGCTGGGTTCCCATGACGAGTACGTGGCCGCCGAGGGCACCGGGCCGGTGACCACGCTCTTCGAGGTGCTGCTGGGGGCGTTGCGCGAGGTGCGCAGCGAGCTGGGTCCGCTGGAGGACTACGTCTGCGGCATCAAGCTGGCCGCCGTGCGGGTGCGCACCTTCTACCCGCGCGGCAAGCAGGAGCTGCGGGCGCGGGTCACGGTCACCTTTAGCGACGGCGCGCGCACCTGGAGCACGATCGGCATCAGCCGCGACCTGATCCAGGCGACCTGGCAGGCGCTCTTCGACGGCATCGAGTACGGCCTCTACACCAAGGCGGAAGCCGAGGGCATCGAACCGCCCTTGTTCAAGTAGGAGGAATACCATGGAGATTCGGAAGATCGGCGTGATTGGCGCAGGGCAGATGGGGTCGGGCATCGCCCAGGTGGCGGCCCAGTCGGGCTACGAGGTCGTGCTCATGGACGTCGAGGAGTTGAGCCTGAAGAAAGGGATCGAGGCCATCCGAAGGTCGCTCGACCGTTTTCTGCGCAAGGAGAAGATCACCCCGGAGGAGGCCGAGAAGGCCCTGGCCCGGATCAGGACGACGCTCAACCCCGCCGACTTCGCGGACTGCGACCTGGTCGTCGAGGCCATCGTGGAGAACGAGTCGGTCAAGGGCAAACTCTTCCAGACGCTCGACAAGGTGGTGAAGCCCGAGGCCGTCTTCGCCTCCAACACCTCCTCGATCCCCATCACCAAGCTGGCCAGCTACACCTCCCGACCCGAGCGCTTCATCGGCATGCACTTCATGAACCCGGTGCCGCTGATGAAGCTCGTCGAGGTCATCCGCGGCTACAAGACCACGGACGAGGTCACCAAGCTGGTCATGCAGGCGGCGCAGAAGATGGGCAAGGAGCCCGTCGAGGTCAACGACTACCCCGGCTTCGTCTCCAACCGCGTCCTCATCCCCATGCTCAACGAGGCCATCCAGGCGGTGATGGAAGGCGTGGCCACCCCCGAGGCCATCGACACCGTAATGAAGCTGGGCATGAACCACCCCATGGGCCCGCTGACGCTCGCCGACTTCATAGGTCTCGACACCGTGCTGGCCATCATGGAGGTGCTGCACGAGGGCTTTGGCGACAGCAAGTACCGCCCCTCCCCGCTGCTCAAGAAGATGGTCCAGGCGGGCCTGCTGGGGCGCAAGAGCGGTCAGGGGTTCTACAAGTACGACGAGAAGGGGAACAAGATCGGCTAGTAGCTCGTAGCAAGTGGCTTGTGGGAGCGGCCGGCTGCTTGCAGCCGGCCGCTAACTTTTGGCCGACACGCTGCAATCGCGCAAGACGCCGCAAGGGAACGTAGGCTCCCCCTTGAGCTGGCGGCCGGGAAGTAGCCGGAGGGAGTCTTTCGGGGTGTAGGAAGTGGGTGTAGGGTGGCCACGAATCGGCGCCCGACATCCGGCTCTTGCAACACCAACGACCCCCACCCTCCCCAAGGGGAGGGGGCCTTGCTTAAGGGCGGCGTAACCGAGGATTTTGGACGCGCATGGACCCTCGGATCAGGTCCGGGCGGCCCGGCTCGCGCGGGTCAACGTGACCCGCTTGGCCGGGGATGCGTTGTTTGGATGTGGCAGGTAGGGGGTAGGAAAATCAAGTTTCGTAGTGCAACCGCGGTACTCACGCGAGCTTGCCTACCCTAAAACAAAGCCCACTCCCCACACCCCACCTCCTGCTTCCTGTTTCCCCTGTATCACCGGACGACCTCGGCTGATCGCCGGGGGAGATCCGGGGCCTGCCCCTGCGAAAGCAGGGGTCCACGCTGTGCGATACTCCGAAGATTCCGTTGCTATCGACTGCCCCGCCACGAGCCACAAGCTACGGGCTACAGGCAGCCCCGCCACCACGCACCACGTACTACGTACCACGTACCACGTACCACGTACTGCCTACACCATCACCGGCTCCTCGTAGACCCCGTAGACCTCGCGCAGCACGTCCATCATCTCGCCTAAGGTGGCGTAGGCGAGCGCAGCCTCGACGAAGTGGGGCATGGTGTTCTGGCCGGTAGCGGCGGCCCGGCGCAGCCCCTCGAGCGCCGCCTGAACGCGCTCGGGGTCGCGCTCACGGCGCACCCGTGCCAGCCGCTCGGCCTGGATGCGTTCGATCTCGGGGTCGATCTCCTGGATCGGCACCTCGATCTCCTTTTCGTCCTGGAAGGCGTTGACCCCCACGATGAGGCGCTCGCCCGACTCGACCTCCTGCTGGAAGCGGTAGGAGGCGTCGCCGATCTCGCGCAGGAAGTAGCCCTGCTCGATGCCGCGAACCACCCCGCCCAGGCGCCGGATCTCCTCGATGTAGCGCAGGGCCTCGGCCTCGATCTTGTCGGTCAGCCACTCCACGTAGTAGCTGCCGGCGAGCGGGTCGATGGTGTGGGTCACCCCCGACTCGTAGGCAATGATCTGCTGCTGCCTGAGCGCCAGCGTGGCCGCCTCCTCGGTGGGCAGCGCCAGCGCCTCGTCGTAGGCGTCGGTGTGGAGGCTGTTGGTGCCGCCGAGGACCGCCGCCAGCGCCTGAATGGCCACCCGGGTGAGGTTGTTGAGCGGCTGCTGGGCGGTAAGGCTGACCCCGGCCGTCTGGGCGTGGGTGCGCAGCATCCAGCTGCGCGGATCCTCGGCGCCGTAGCGCTCGCGCATCTGGGTGGCCCAGATACGGCGGGCGGCGCGGAACTTGGCGATCTCCTCGAAGAAGTCGTTGTGGACGTCGAAGAAGAAGCTGATGCGGGGGGCGAAGGCGTCGACGTCCAGGCCGCGCTCGATGGCCTTTTCCACGTACTCGAAGCCGTCGGCCAGGGTGAAGGCCAGCTCCTGGACGGCGGTCGCCCCGGCCTCGCGGATGTGGTAGCCCGAGACCGAGATGAAGTTCCAGCGGGGCACGTTCTCGGGCCCCCACTCGAAGGTGTCGATCACCAGCTTTACGCTGGGCTCGGGCGGGAAGATGAACTCCTTCTGGGCGATGAACTCCTTGAGGATGTCGTTCTGGATGGTGCCGCCCAGCTTGTTCCAGTCGAAGCCCTTCTTCTTGGCGAGCGCCAGGTACATCGCCCAGATGGCGTTGGCGGGCGAGTTGATCGTCATCGAGGTGGTGACCGCTTCGAGGTTGATGCCGTCGAAAAGGATTTCCATGTCGGCGAGGCTGCTCACGGCCACGCCGCACTTGCCCACCTCGCCCGCCGAGAGCGGGTGGTCGGAGTCGTAGCCCATCAGCGTCGGCAGGTCGAAGGCCGTGGAGAGGCCCATCTGACCGGCGGCGAGCAGCTTCTTGAAGCGCTCGTTGGTCTGCTCGGCGGTACCGAAGCCGGCGAACATGCGCATCGTCCACAGTTTGGAGCGGTACATTGAGCCGTAGACGCCGCGGGTGTAGGGGTACTCGCCGGGGTAGCCGAGTTTGCGGTCGTAGTCGAACCCCTTGACGTCCTCGGGGGTGTAGATGGGGTCGGGGGCGATGTTCGAGAGCGTGCGGTGCGCGACCGGACGCTCGGGCACGCGTTCCGTGCTCTTTTGGTAGGTTTCGCGCATCCATGCGTGCTTTGGGCGCATCGGGGCCTCCTTGGGCCGTATTATAACGGTTAACCGTGTGACCGGCGAAAAACCGTGAGACCCGAGGTCCGGGTGTTAGCATCGTGGAAATGCGGACGCTGTGGCTTGGAATCGCGATCGCCTTTGGACTTGGCTCGACCGTGTTGGCCCAGCCCAAAGTGGCCCTTATCCTGGGCGGGGGCGCGGCGCGCGGCATGGCCCACATCGGGGTGCTGCGGGCCCTGAACGAGGCCGGCGTGCCCGTCGACCTGATCGTGGGCACCTCGATGGGCTCGGTGATCGGCGCCATGTACGCCGCCGGTTACTCGACCGAGGTGCTGGAGGAGCTGGCCGTGCGCATCGATCCCGGCATGGTCGTGCGCTTTCACTTCCCCATCGACGGGGGGCTCCTCGACGCTTCACCCCTGGAAACGGCGCTGGATGTGCTCACGGAGGGGGCGCAGGTGGGCGCGACGCCCGTGCCCTACTACCTGGTGGCCTCCAACCTGCGCACCGGCGAAGCCCACCTCTTCACCTCGGGTTCGTTGGCGCGCGCGGTGCACGCCTCGATGGCCATGCCGGTACTGATGGAGCCGGTCGAGGTGGACGGGGAATGGTACTACGACGGCGCCTACAAGGCGCCGGTGCCCGTGCGCATGGCGCGGGCGCTCGGCGCCGAGGTGGTCCTGGTCGTCAACGTCACCCGCGAGGTCCCCTTCCGGCCCGAGAGCCTGATCGACAACGTCACCCAGCTGGTCATCGACATTATCCGCCGCAACAGCGAAGCGGACCTAAAGCAGGCCGACGCCATCGTGGACCCGGGGCTGGCGCTCGAGTCGTACATGTCCTTTGACAAGGCGCGCGCTTTCATCGGCAAGGGCTACGCGGCGACGCAGGCGCGCCTGCCCGAGATCTACCGCGTTCTCGAGGCGCACGGCATTCCCCTGCGCCCTCCGGGCGACCCCAACGCGGACCGCGCCCTTAACCGTGGCTGGCGGGAGCGGCTCGAGCGGGCCCGCGTCGCGGTGGGACGCATGCCGCCCCGCTTCAGCGTGCTGCCGGTGGTGGGGCTCGCGCCGCCCTCGTACCTCAGCGGGCGCCATCCCGACGCCACACCGGCGCTCAGCCTCTTCAAGCTGGGGGCGCGCGCCAGCGGGGGAGCGCTGGGCCGCGGCCACGTCGAGGCCTGGTACGCCACCAACCTGGAAGGGGCCGGGGGCGCGGCGGGGGTTTCGGCCGCCTGGAACCCGCGGCCCGACTGGCTGCTCGGAATCGCGCTCGCGCGCGACGTCAAGGGGCGCTGGTCGGTGGAGCCTTCGCTGCGCTACGACGGCTTGCCGGAGACCGAGCTGGGCCTGCGCCTGGATCCGATCCGCGGTCGGATGCGGCTGGAGGCGGCGTGGCGCCGTCGCGGCGCCTACGCGCTATCGGGGGGGTACACGAGGGGGTGGACGCCGACCTTCGACGCCATCGACCTCGACGCCCGCACCCGCTGGCCGCTGGGCAGGGGTTGGGAGTTGCGCGGGCGCGCCTACGCCGCCGTGGCGGGGGCGGGCGCGCCCCAGGACGCCTTGTTCAGCCTGGGGGCGCGCAGCCTGTTGCGGGGATACCCCTCCGACGCCTGGATCGCGCCGGCGGTGGGGGTGCTCAACCTGGAGCTGGCCTGGACGCCTCCGCACGGTTCGCCGGTGCTCGAGACGGCGCTGGTGAAGCCCAGCTTCTGGGGCTTCGTGGACGCGGGGGCCGCCCCCGCTCGCTTCCCGGGCGCGGCCGTGGGGCTGGGCGTGGGCGCCGGCGTGGAGGCCCAGCTCTTCGGCTTCCTGCCCGTGCAGGGGGGGCTTGACCTCGCCTACGGCTTGCGCGGCGGGCGTTGGGGGCTGGGGTTTCGGGGCCGCATCTGGCCCTAGACGCCGTTCAGGAAGGTCTGTCGCACCGCGGTTTCGGAGCGCAGAGGCTCGAGCTGGTAGGCGACGTAGCCCAGCAGCGCGGCGAGCAACGACCGCCAGGCCGCGGTTTCCAGTCGGGCCATGGCCTCGCGTCCGGGGCGGCGCAGCAGCACGGTCAAGACCTCCACGCCCGCCTCGCCCAGCGGCAACGCCGGATCCCTGGCGCAGACGGCGCAGGCGAGCGCCCCCTCGAGCTCCAGACGGGTCGGGGGGTGGCCGCAGCGGCTTTCGAGCCCGGGTTCCAGACCGCCTGCGGCGAGCATGCGCCAGCCGGCCCAGACGAGCGGCAGCGCGGGTTCGCCGTGGCGGGCGACGCCCCGGAGGCCGCTGGTGAAGACGGGCCAGAGGGCCGGGGCCACCTCGGGAGCGGCGAGCCGGTAGGCGAGCTCGCCCAGGTAGGCGGCGGCAGCGTAGCGGCCGGGTTCGCTCAGGCGCTCGAGCCGCCCCACCAGCTCGACCTGGGTCAGGGTGGCCAGGTCGCGGTCGGGTTTGTGGTAGGCCTGGAAGCGCACGTGGTGGAAGAGCATCAGGCGGCCGCTGCGGCCGCCGGGGCGCTGGGCCTTGCGCGCCACCGCGTCGAGCGCCCCTTCGGGGCCCACGAAGCGCAGCAGCACGTCGCCGCCCGGCAGCGGTCGGCGGCCGACGATGACGCCCTCGTGGGTGCGGTAGCGCTCCACCCCCCCATGTTAGGTTAAGGCGTGCCGGAACTGGACGCCGCCCCCACCCTCGACCAGGTCGTTGGGACGGCGCGCGGGGACCTTGCCTGGACCCTCTCCGCAGCCGCCCGCGCACGCATGCAGCAGGGCCGCGAGGTGGTGGAGCGGGCGCTGGCCTCGGGGGCGGTCGTCTACGGGGTGACGACCGGCTTCGGCAAGTTCGCGCGGGTGCGCATCGAGCCCCGGGCGGTGCGCGAGCTGCAGCGCAACCTGCTGCTCTCGCACGCGATCGGGGTCGGGCCGCCCTTTGCGACCGAGGTGGTGCGGGCGATGCTGCTGCTGCGCGCCGCCTCGCTGGCCCGCGGCTACTCGGGGGTGCGCCCGCTCGTGGTGGAACGCCTGCTCGCGCTGCTGGCCGCGCGGGCCCACCCGGTCGTGCCCTCGCAGGGGTCGGTGGGCGCCTCGGGCGACCTGGCGCCGCTGGCGCACATGGCGTTGCCGCTGATCGGCGAAGGTGAGGTCGAGCTCGCGGGTGCGGTGCTTTCCGGGGCCGAGGCGCTGGCCCAGCTTGGCCTCGAGCCGCTCGTCCTCGAGGCCAAGGAGGGCCTGGCGCTCGTCAACGGCACCCAGGCGATGAGCGCGGTGCTGGTGCTGCTCTCGCACGACGCCCGCATCCTGGCGCGCACCGCCGACGTGGCCGCGGCGATGAGCGTCGAGGCGTTGAAGGCCAGCCACCGCCCCTTCGACGCCTGGGTCACCCGGCTCCGTCCCCACGCCGGCGCCGAGGCCGTGGCCGCCAACCTGCGGCGGTTGCTCGCCGACTCGGAGATCGCCGCCTCCCACGCCGACTGCGACAAGGTGCAGGACGCCTACTCGCTGCGGGCGGTGCCCCAGGTGCACGGGGCCAGCCGCGACGCGCTGGCCTACCTGGAGCGGGCGCTCGAGGTGGAGGTGGCGAGCGTAACCGACAACCCGCTCGTCGTCCCCGAGACCGGCGAGGTGATCAGCGCCGGCAACTTCCACGGCCAGCCGCTGGCGCTCCCCGCCGACGCGGTCGCCGTGGCCCTGGCGGAGCTCGCCAACATCGCCGAGCGGCGGGTGGAGCAGATGCTCAACCCCGCGCTCTCGGGGCTCCCGGCCTTCCTGGCCGAACGCGGCGGCCTCCACTCGGGGTTGATGATCAGCCAGTACACCGCCGCCAGCCTGGTGAGCGAGAACAAGGTGCTGGCCCACCCGGCCTCGGTGGACTCGATCCCCACGAGCGCCAACCAGGAGGACCACGTCTCCATGGGCACGACGGCGGCCCGGCAGGCGCGGCAGATCTACGAGAACGCGCTGTGGGTGCTGGCCATCGAGCTGGCCTCGGCGGCGCAGGCGCTCGACTTTCACCGGCCGCTCCGGCCCGGGAGGGGCGTGCGCGCCGCCTACGCACGCATCCGCGCCGAGGTGCCGCACCTGGACCGCGACCGCTACCTAAAGCCGGAGCTGGCGCGGCTGCGTGCGCTGGTTCGGAGCGGCGAGCTGCTGGCCAGCGTCGAGGCCGAGGTGGGCCCGCTGGCGTGACGAAGCCCCTGAGTGTGCTAGACTAAACGTGGATGAACGCCTTGGACCGCTACACCCTGGAGGACCTGCTCGAGTGGATCGTGATCGGGCTGCTGATCGTCGTGGGCGTCCTGGTGGCGCTCTGGCTCGCGGGCTGGGTCATGGTTTTCTTGGGCAAGCTGTTCCTGGCCGTCGCCGCGTTGATCGTCGCCTTACTGAAGTTTCTGATCCCCGCGCTGCTCATCGCAGGGGTGCTCTACCTGATCCTGCGCGCCCTTTCCAAACCCCAAACCGCTGCGTGATCGACACCCCGACGCTTCCGCCCCAGCGGCCGCGCCTGCGCGGCGGGTTTTTTCTATGAACGACGCACTACGCAAACGCATCCAGCGCCGGCTCGCCGGCGAACGGGGGACGATCTTCAAGGACGCCCCCTTTCGCGTCACCGTGGCCTACCCCAACACCTACGCGGTGGCCATGGCCTCGCTGGGCTTCCAGACCGTCTACCGCCTCTTCAACGAAGAGCCCGACTTCGCCGCCGAGCGCGCCTTCCTGGAGGATGCCGAGCTGGCCCCGCCGGGCAGGCTCGTCACCTACGAGTCGGGCCGCTACGCCGGCGACGCCCACGTCTTCGGCGTCTCCGTGGCCTTCGAGCTCGACCTGGTCAACGTCGTGCGCCTGCTGCGGGCGGCGGGGCTCGAGCCGTTGCGCGAGAGACGCGACGCCCGCGACCCCCTCGTCCTCGTCGGGGGGCCCCTCACCAGCTCCAACCCCTGGCCGCTCACCCCCTTCGCCGACGCGATCCTGATCGGCGACGGCGAACAGACCGTGCCCCTCCTGGCCGAGGCCTACCGCCAGGCGGCGAGCAAGGCCGAGTTCCTGGACCTGATCGAGGGGACGCCGGGGGTCTTCCTGCCGGACCGCGACGCCCGCGAGCCCCACTGGGCCACCGCACCCCTTGACGTGCTGCCCGTCTATTCCCAGATCGTCGCCGAGCA
>JALSIA010000202.1 GCA_026981865.1 Thermaceae bacterium | reverse complement strand
CGCCACCCCGCACGTCCAGGGCGTAGAGCTTGGGCTGCCCGGTCCCGGTCACCCGTTCGACCGGCGCGAGCCGCCACACCTCCTCCAGGGCGTCCGTTTCGGGAAGGTAGCGCAGCACCCGACCGTCCTCGGTCCCCAGGTAGACGGCATCCGAACCGGCCGTCCAGGCGCTCACGGCGGCGTGCAGCTGCGCCGCCAGGCCCAGGCCGCCCAGCGCCGCCCCCAGCACCAGCAGGGCTATCCGGACCACGCCACCGCCTCCACGGGGCAGGCGGGCACGCACAATCCGCACCCGGTGCAGGCTTCGTTGATTCGTGGCCGCATCATCCCCTCAAAGGTTACCGCCTCCACGGGGCAGGCCTGCTTGCAGGCCACACAGACCACCCCGCGGTGGGCCAGGCAGGCGCCGGTTTCGATCCACACCTGCGCCAGCGGCGACCGCCCCGGCCCTTCCAGCACCCCTTCCGGACAGGCGTCCAGGCAGGCGCGGCAGAAGGTGCAACCCGCACGTTGAAAATCGAGGAGCGGGCGGCCCGCGGCGTCACGCACGAGCACGCCCGTCTCCGCCTCACAGGCCGTCACGCAGGGCCCGCTGCAGTTCAGGCAGGGGGAAAAGTCGGTCTCCGCCGTGGTGTAGGGCGGGAGGACGCGCCTCCCCGACTTGGGTGCGAGCCGGGTCAGGAAGGCGCGCCGCTTCACGCTACTGAACCCCCTCGTTCCACTGCTGGTCCAGGTTGGACTTGTTCTTGAGCTCGGGGTTGCGGAACTCGGGCTGGAACTCGTTGGGCACCGGCGGCTGCACGTCGGCCTGCGGCGTGTGGCACTGGGTGCAGGCGTAGCGGGCAGGGTCGACGGGGACCTTCTTGCCCTCGCTGTCCGAGAAGAGGTCCATCTTGATGTGGGTCGGCGGCAGCGGCGTGGCCCCGACGTTCTC
This sequence comes from Thermaceae bacterium, assembly GCA_026981865.1. Classification (GTDB taxonomy): domain Bacteria; phylum Deinococcota; class Deinococci; order Deinococcales; family Marinithermaceae; genus Oceanithermus. The sequence goes on along the minus strand of JALSIA010000202.1, from coordinate 9,061 downwards.
GGCGACGCCCGGCAGGTGGCAGCTCAGGCAGGCGTTGTTGCCCAGAGTGATGGGCACCAGCCCCTCGATGGAATGCGGGATCTGCGGGGGGGCGTTCTCGTAGGCGCGCGGCAGGCGCTCGGCGCTGCCGGGTGCGGGCGCGTTGGTGGTGGGCAGCGGCAGCTCCTCGCTGCCGGAAGTGAGCAGGTCGCTGCTGCGAATGCCGGCCCCCGTCGATTCGGCGGACGGGGTCGCCGCTTCCGCCGGCGCGTTCGCCGTGGAAGCCGGCTGCTCCACGGCGGTCGTGGCCGTAGGCGGCGCGGGCGAGGTTTTCTTGGCGGTGGCGTCGTAGACCAAGAAGGCCAGCACCGCCACCACGAAAAGACCCAACAACAAGACCATCGCTTTCATTTCCTTCATTTTGACCATCCTCCACTCAGGCTCACGAACAGGGCGTCGTCGTCGCACACCTCGACGCAGCGGAAGCAGTTGGTGCACTCGGGGTTGTTGACCGTGCCGTCGTGCTTGCCGATCAGGTTCAGCACGTGGGGTTCGGGGCAGGCGTTGAAGCAAAGCCCGCACAGGGTGCAGCTGTCCTTCTCGTGGCGCACGCGCACCCTGCGAAAGCGCGAGGTGAGGCTGTAGAACGCGCCCAGCGGACAGATGTGGCCGCAGTAGCCGTGGCGCACCACGAAGAGGTCGAATAGGAAGATCGCGAGCAGCAGCGCCCAACCCATGCCCATTCCGAAAGCGACGCCGCGCGACGCCGCGGCGATCGGACTCACGAACTCGAAGACCGGCAGCGAGAGCAGTAGGCTCAGCACCAGCACCATCGCGAGCACGACGTAGCGCAGGTTGCGGTTGAGGTACATCAGCGGCGGCTCACGAAAGCCCAGGCGGTTCCGCACCCACTCGGCCAAGTCGGTGATCAGGTTCACCGGGCAGACCCAGGAACAGAACGCCCGGCCGATCAGCGCGTAGGCCACGAGCACGATCAACGCGCCCACGAGCACCTGACCGGCGAGCGCGCCGCCGGCGAGCAACAGCTGCAGCACCGCGAGCGGGTCGGCGAGCGGGACCTTGCCCAGGAGGCGGGAGCTGCTCAGGTCGCCCACGAGCAGGCTCCAGCCCCAGGCGTTGGCGCCGAAGAAGAGCAGCAAGATGCCCAGCTGCAACGTACGCCGCAGGATGAGGAAGCGGTAGTGGTCGTAGACGTAGCGCAGCCTAGATTTCATTCTCGGGCACCTCCGGCGAGAAGTTGGGCGCGGGCAGGTCGTAGTGCTCGCCGGCCTTGCCCAGCGCCACGTCGCGCGGCAGCACGAGGATCGAGGCCTTCTCGGTCACACAGGCGTGCTCGCACAGTCCGCATCCGGTGCAGTAGTCGGCGTCGACGACGGGCACCAGCATGGCGTGCTTGCCGGTGCGCGGGTTGCGCCGGGTGTCGACGAAGATGGCGTCGCCGATGTAGGGGCAGGCGCGTACGCAGGCGTCGCAGCGCAGGCCGCGCGCGGCGATGCAGTTGTTGTAGTCGACGACGGCCACCCCCATGCGCGAACGGCTGACGTCGAGCTCGCCCTCTTCGTCGGTGAGGCCCAGCAGGTCGAGCGCCCCCGTGGGGCAGGCCGCCGCGCAGGGGATGTCTTCGCAGAGATAACAGGGCACCTCGCGCGGCTTGAAGTAGGGCGTACCCACGGGCACGTCGTCGCCGTAGGCCCCCAGACGCAGCGTGTCGTAGGGGCAGTCGCTGACGCAGAGGCCGCAACGAATGCAGGTCGCCAGGAATTCGTCCTCGGGCAGGGCGCCGGGGGGCCTAAGCACCAATTCCGCCTGTGCGTTTTCGTGCACGAAACCCGCCCAGAAGGCGCCGCCCACCGCCGTAAGGGTCACCCCTTGCAGCGTGCGGAAGATCATGCGGCGGCGGGTTTTGTCGACCTCGTGCACCTTAACCTCCCTAGGCGGGGTAGACCTTCACCGCCGCCTTCTTGTAGTCGGTTTGTTTGGAGATGGGGCAGCGCTGATCGTTGGTGACCTTGTTGATGAGCACGCGCTCGTCGAACCACGGCACGAAGATCAGCCCCTTGGGCGGTCGGTTGCGGCCGCGTGTGGAGGCGCGCGCCTTGACCTTGCCGCGGCGGCTCTCCACCCAAACGAACTGCCCGTCCTTCACCCCGATCTTCTTGGCGTCCTCCGGGTTCATGTACACGAGCGCCTCGGGCACCGCGCGGTAGAGCTCGGGCACGCGCATCGTCATCGTGCCGGAGTGCCAGTGCTCGAGCACACGGCCCGTGACCAGCCAGAAGGGGTAGCGGTCGTCGGGCATCTCGGGGGGATCCATGTAGGGACGGAAGAAGATCTTGGCGCGGTTGGTCAGGTCGACCGAGGTGCCCGCCTCGGGCCCGAAGAGGTTGCCCTTGGGGATCTTCTTCTTGGCCTTGCCGTAGAAGGCGAACTCGCCGCCGGGGTTGGCCTTGCGCGCGAAGGGGTCGTACTTGGTGTTGAAGCGCCAGGGGGTCTCTTTGCCGTCGACCACCGGCCAGCGGAGGCCGCGCACGCGGTGGTAGGTGTCGAAGTCGGCGAGGTCGTGCCCGGTGCCCAGCGTGAACTGGCGGTACTCCTCCCAAAGCGCCTTCTGCACGAAGAAACCGTACCCCTTGAAGGGTTTGCCCTCGGCGTCCTGAATCGCGCGGCCGTCGCCCACGGCCTCGGTGTTGAGGAAGCCTTCGCCGATGGGGTCGGGCCAGGCGAACTTGCGCAGCTCGGGGTGGTTGAAGAGGACGTCGAAGAGGGTCTGGTCGGGGTCGTACCCCATGGCCTTGGCCTTGTCGAGCACGTCGGGCAGCACGGTACCGTCGGGGAGCTTGTGCTCCTTCCAGACCTCCTTCAGCTTGAAGAACTTGGAAAACTCCATGTACTGCCAGATGTCGGGCATGGCCATGCCCGGCGGGGTGACCTGCTGGCGCCAGTGCTGGGTGCGGCGCTCGGAGTTGCCGTAGGCCCCCCATTTCTCGTAGATCATCGCCGTGGGCAGGATCAGGTCGGCCACCTTGGTGGAAATTCCGGGATAAACCTCGGAGACGACGATGAAGTTGTCCATCTCGCGAGCGGCCTTGACCCAGTGGTTGGCGTTGGCGGTGTTCTGCCAGGGGTTGTTGACGTGCACCCAGGCCCACTTGATCTTGCCGTCCTCGAGGTCGCGCATGATCTGCACGAAGTTGGCCCCCACCTTGGGGTTGATCGTCCCCTCGGGAACGCGCCAGATCTTCTCGGCGATCTCGCGGTGCTTGGGGTTGGCCACGACCATGTCCGAGGGCAGGCGGTGGGCGAAGGTGCCGACCTCACGCGCGGTGCCGCAGGCGGAGGGCTGGCCGGTGAGGCTGAAGGCCCCCGAGCCCGGCTTGGCGTGCTTGCCGAGGAGCAGGTGGATGGCGTAGACCTGCTCGTTTACCCAGGTGCCGCGGGTGTGCTGGTTGAAGCCCATCGTCCAGAAACTGACCACCTTGCGGCCCTGCTCGACGAAGATCTGCACGAGCTCCTGGAGCTTCTTCTTGAAGCTCTCGAGCGGCTCGTCGGGGTCGCCCTTGGCCAGCTCGGCGACGAAGTCGAGGGTGTAGGGCTCGAGCGCCTTCTTGAGGTCGTCGAAGGCGATCTGCCAGTGCGCGCCCGCGGCGGCGCGGTGCTTCATCTCCAGCTTGTCGCCCGGCTTCAGCCCCAGGAAGGCGAGCGCCTTGGCCTCGGCCTCGGAAACCGTCTTGGCCAGCTCCTTCTGCATCGTCTCGCGCTCTTTGTCCGAGTACTTCGGGTGGTTGGGGTCCGAGCGCATCCCGTAGCCGATGTCGACGTAGCCGGTGGCGTACGTGGTGTACTTGTCGACGAACTCGCGGTCGATGGCGTCGGGGTGGTTGTAAAGGATCTCGCGCAGGATGTAGTTCTGGATGGCCAGGTCGGTGTGGGGCTTGAAGATGATGGCCAGGTCCGCCATGTCGGCGTTCATGTGCTGGTAGGTCGATAGCACGGCGACCTTGACCCGGTCGGGCGCCGACAGCTTGCGGTCGATCACCCGCGCCCAGAGGACCGGGTGGTTCTCCGCCATGTTCGAACCCCAGAGCACGAAGCTGTCGGTGAGCTCGATGTCGTCGTAACAGCCGGCGGGCTCGTCGATGCCGAAGGTCTGGATGAAGGCGGCGACGGCGCTGGCCATGCAGTGACGGGCGTTGGGGTCGATGTTGTTGGAACGGAACCCCGCCTTGATGAGCTTGCTGGCGGCAAAGCCCTCCTGGATGGTGTACTGGCCCGAACCGAAGAAGGCGATCCCGGTGGGACCCAGCTCGCCGTAGGCCTTCTTGAACTGATCGGCCATGACCTCGAAGGCCTTTTTCCAGGAGACCGGCTTGAACTCGCCCTTCTTGTCGAACTCGCCCTGCTTGTTGACGCGCAGGAGGGGACGGGTGAGGCGGTCCTTGCCGTACATGATCTTGGCCAGGAAGTAGCCCTTGATGCAGTTCAGGCCGCGGTTCACCGGGGCCAGCGGGTCCCCCTTGACCGCCACGATGCGGTCGTTCTTGGTGGCCACCATGACCCCGCAGCCGGTTCCACAGAAGCGGCAGACGGCCTTGTCCCAGCGCCAGTCCTTCTCGGCCTCGTTCGTTCCTCCCTGTGCGACCGAGAGCCCTGCAGCCGCGGCCGCGGCACTGGCCGCCGCGGCCTTGAGCAGGCTGCGTCGGTCGGTGGAGAGGGCTTCGTGTTTCTTCTTCGGCTTCGACGATTCCATACCCTTGCCTCCCTTGGTGTCAAGTGTTCCACCCTGACGATGCCATGAGGTCGGGGGACCATATAGGGACATTTAACCTAGGGGCTCAGCCTAAGCCTTGGCGCTACGTCGATGGCCCACTCGATCCTTTCCCCTCCAGCTTAAGCGCCCGGGCCGGGACCAAAGACCGTACGCTCGGGACGTTCCAGGAAGCGCAGGATGTACTATGGTATAAAACAATCCGCCTGAGGAGGCACGATGCGGTTCTTTGTGATCGGGGACGTCTCGGTAGACCTAATGTATTTCGTGGACGCGATGCCCGGCCCCGGAGAGGAAACGCCCGCCCAGCGGGCGCTGATCAAGCCGGGGGGCGCCGCGGCCACCGTGGCCGCCAACCTGGCGAGCCTGGGCCACAAGGTCGCGCTGGCCGCGCGCGTGGGGACGGGCCCCTTTCGCGAAGCCGCACTGGTGAACCTCAAACGGGTCGGCGTGGACCTGGGCCACCTCCAGGAGGACGAGGAGCGGCCGACCTCGAGCATCCTCGTCTTCGTCATCGCCGGCGGCGAGCGCACCATGGTCTCGAGCGCCAGCGCCAGCCGCCACCTCGACGCCGCCGCCTTCAAGGCGCGCGCCCTCGACCAGGTGGACGCGGTGGTGGTCTCCGCCTACGCGCTGGCGGGCGGTCCCAGCCGCGAATACACCCTCAAGGTGCTGGCCGCCGCGGCAAAACGGCAGCTGCCCGTCTTCGCGGACCTGGGCACCGGAGCCATCCGCGCCGCGGGCGAGCACCTGCTCGAGGACCTCAGGGGCGTGGACTACCTGCTCATGAACCAACACGAACTCGCGGCGCTCACCGGCGAGGCCTCGATCAGCGGCGGTGTGCAAAGGCTGCGCGTCTACGGCATCGAACGCGCCGTCGTCAAGCTGGGCGCCCTGGGGTCGATGGTCGTCACCCCGGAAACCGAAGCCCTCGTGGAACCCCACGTGGTGGACGACGTCATCGACTCCACCGGGGCCGGCGACGCCTACACCGCGGCCTTTGCCGCAACGGTGATGGAGGGGCGCGACCTGCTCGAGGCCGCCCGCCGCGCCAACGTCGCCGGGGCGCTGGTCGCCACCCACGTGGGCGCCCAGGGCTACCTGGTGAAACCCGAGGACCTGGAGCTCGCGGCTTCCTCGAAGTAGCGCCTGAGGGTGTGCAGGAAGGCGAGTCCCGCGCGGCTGCTCTTCTCGGGGTGGAACTGCGGCGCCGCCACGTTCCCGTTCAGGTAGAGCGCGGTGAACGGCGTCCCCTCGTAACGGGCGAGCCCGACGCTGCCCTCGGTGACCGGCGCGTAGTAGGAGTGGACGAAGTAAAAGTGGCGGCCGTCGAAGTCCGCGAAGGGGCCCCCCTCGACCTCGAGCGTGTTCCAGCCCATGTGGGGCACCTTGCGGGCGTGGAAACGGCGCACCGTACCGGAAACGAGGCCGAGTCCGGGAACGCCCGGGGCTTCCTCCGATCCCTCGAAGAGGAGCTGCAAGCCCACACAGATGCCCAGGAAGGGCCGGCCGGCGGCGAGGTGTTCGCGCACCGCCGCCTCGAAGCCCGAGGCGCGGAAGTTGCCGGCGACCTGGGCGAAGTGCCCCTGCCCCGGCAGCACCAGCAGCTCGGCGCCGGCGGCGTCGCGGGGGTCGTCGCCGACGCGCACGTCGTAGCCCGCGGCCTCCAGCGCCTTGGCGGCGCTGCGCAGGTTCCCGGATCCGTAGTCGATGACGAGGGTACGCATAAGCGGCCGGCTAGAGCACGCCCTTGCTGCTGGGCAGGTCGTCGCGGGTCACGCGCGTGGCCGCGTGGAGCGCGCGCGCCAGGGCCTTGAAGGAAGCCTCGATGACGTGGTGCGCCTCGCGCCCGGCGAGGACGCGCAGGTGCAAGGTGAGCCCGGCGTGATTGACCAGCCCGCGCAGGAACTCGCGCAGGTGGTAAACGTTGACCCCGCCGGCCGCGCCCTCGACGTACGCCGACTCGGGCGCGAAGGCCAGGTAGGGGCGGCCCGAAAAGTCGAGCACCACGTGCACCAGCGTCTCGTCCATGGGGGCGAAGGCGCTGGCGTAACGCTCGAGGCCTACGCGGTCGCCGAGGGCGCGCTCCAGGGCCATGCCGAGGGCGATGCCGACGTCCTCGACGAGGTGGTGCACGTCCACCTCGAGGTCGCCGCGGGCGTCGAGGTCGAGGCGGAAGCGGCCGTGGCGGACGAGCTGCTCGAGCATGTGGTCGAGGAAGGGCAGGCCGCTGGCGATCTTCCCGCCCGTGGGCCCGTCGAGGTCCAGGGTCAGGCGCACCTCGGTCTCGCGCGTGATCCGCTCAATCTTCGCTTGCCGCATCCGCGATCTCCTTCTCCTCCTTGGCCAGTTCGAAGGCCGCCTGCAGGAAGGCGTCGTTCTCGACGGGGGTGCCGATCGTCACCCGGATCGCCCCTTCGAGGCCGGGAATGTGATCCTGCCGCCGCACCAGGATGCCCCGCTTCAAGAGCCCCTCGAAGGCGGCCTGGGCGTCGGGCGTGCGCACGAGCAGGAAGTTGGTGTGGCTGGGGTAGGCCGTCCAGGTGGGGTGGGCCTTCAGCTCCAGGTAAACGCGCTCACGTTCGCGCCGCACCTTCTCCACGGCCTCGGTAACGTAGCCGGGGTGCTCCAGGGCGAGCTCGACGGCGAGCGCGGTGGGCGCGGGCACGCCGAAGGGCGGCAGCAGGTGGCGCACCACCCGCGCCACCTCCTCGGAGGCGAGCAGGTAGCCGGCGCGCGCCCCGGCCAGCCCCCACGCCTTGGAGAAGGTGCGCAGCACCCCCAGGTGCGGCTGGCCGAGGGCCTGCCGCTTGAGGTCGGCGGGGGCGAACTGGTAGTAGGCCTCGTCGAGGATCATCAGCCAGTCGTGCTGGGCCGCGGCCTCGCAGAGGACCTGGACCCGGTCCTGCATGAAGAAGTGCCCGGTGGGGGTGTGGGGATTGGGAAGGAAGAACACCCCCTGAGGCTCCTCCTCGGCTAGGGCCGCGAGCAGCGCCTCGACGGGCAGCGCGAACCCCTCCTCAAGGGGGACGGCGCGGTAGGGGGTGCCGAGCAGCTCGGCGGCGTGCTGGTAGAGGGCGAACGAGGGGTGCACGTCCAGGACGCGCTGGGAAGCGGCGACGAGGGCGGTGATGATCGTGTTGGAGCCGGGCCCCACCACCACCCCCGCCTCGGGCCAGCCTTCGAAGTCGGCGATGCGCTCGGCCAGGCTCTCGGCGTGCATCTCCGGGTAACGGTTCAAGGGCAGGGCCTCGAGCCGCGCCGCCAGCTCGGCCTTCAGCTCGGGCGGCAGGCCGTAGGGACTCTCGTTCTGGTCCAGCTTGATCAAGGCCTGCCGGGCGGTGTAAGGGTAGTCGGGCAGGGCGAGCAGGTGGGGCTTGAAGGCCTTCACGTCCACGATTGTACCCCAGGGCCGCAGGCGGGTCGAACCGGCGCCGGCGGCCGCGTCAGGCGCAGCAGGCCATCCACACCCAGGCGGCGAGGGCGCCGGGGAGGAGCGCCAGCGCTAGCGCGAAGCCCATCCGCGGATGCCCCAGGTAGCCCAGCGTCGTCTTCACGGCGTTGTTGACCAGGGTGGCCAGCAGGATCGCCCGCACCGCCAGCCCCGCCTCAAGCCCGCCCTGGGTGAAGAGGCGCGCCGTGCTCAAGGTGATGGCGTCCAGGTCCTGCAGGCCCGAGAGCGCGGCCACCGCGTAGACCCCGGCGGCGCCCAGCCAGATCCCGGCGGCGTAGGCCGCCAGCTTGATGAGGGCGTACAGCCCCCCGAAGAGCAACGCCGCCCCCAGGCCCAGCGGGTTTTTCAGCTCGAAGCCGCCGCCGCCCCCGGCGCCGCGCGCCAGCAGGAGGCAGGCGGACAGGTTCACCAGCGCCCACAAGGCCAGCGACGGGGCCAGCGCCCCGAGCAACGCCGGCGCGAACAGCGCCACCCAGACGAGCACACGCAGGTACATCAGCACCGTCGCCAGCCCCGCCGCGACGGCCCAGGTGCGCCAGGACGCGGGTTGCTCGCGCGCCCGGGCGGCCATGGATACGGTCACCGCGGTCGAGGAGACCAACCCCCCGGCGAGCGCCGCGGCGTAGAGGCCGCGCTCTCGCCACAGGCGCGTGAGCACGAACCCCGCGAAGTTCGCAGCGGCGACGAGCAGCACCATCAGCCACACCTCACGCGGTCGCAGTACCCCGCCGGGACCGTACCCCCCTTCGGGCAGCAGCGGCCAGACCACGCCCCACAGCAGGGCCAGCAGCACCGCCGCCTCGAGGGTCTCTTCGCCGATCTGCGCCGACCAGCGGTGCAGG